>JAWODV010000097.1:0-10661 GCA_046483075.1 Kosmotogaceae bacterium
GCACACCTATTTCACCCAAAGTTGACTCAATTATTTTTACTATCTCTTGATCAACAGCAACTTCACGGGATGGAGGAAGATAATGATATGATGTACCTTCATCTCTAACAGCTGAAGAAACAACAACTACTGAACCTCTTTCAAATTCTTTTTTCAAAACGCCAGCTGAACCACATGCAATACACTTGTGAACACCAAAGGCTATTAACTCTTCCAGAACAGCTCCTGATAGCGGAGCACCTAATCCTGGATTAATTATAGCTATATCTTTATTTTGATTTAGTAGTCTATATATGGGGAAAATCCCGGTCTCACTTTTTATTTCATGAATATCCTCTAAAAGATTCTCATTTAGTAGTTTCTCTACAACCCTTTGATAAAAAACTAATACCACTCTTTGAGGCATCTTTTCTATAGGTGCGTATATTTTTGATGGTTCTGTGATAGATAGTTCATCGTAGTTATGCTCGAAAATTGGTAGATCTTTTTCCACAGCCTTACCCCCTTCTTTGGATTATATCACTGTTGAAATAAAAGAGATTCGAGATCAGCTTATTTAGAGAAAACGAGAGCCCGAGAAGAACCGAAAAGACGAGAGTCCGAGAAAGTTCTTAAACCTGCTGATATGCACTCTCTAAAACAACGTCCATCGTCCATCACTTCGTTTCGTCCAACGCTTGCCTGGCGGCTCGCTTCGTCCATCGACTGGACCATGAACAATGATATGCGCGCTAAAGAACAACGCGGATATGCGTGTTGGGAAACACACGGATTTGCGAGCTACGCTCGGATTTGCGCTTCGCGAGAAGTACTTTAAAAAGCGGGTCTAGGGTTTAGTAAAAAAATAATGACTGGTTTAATTTTAGCACCTGCTTATCTGCAAGTGACTCTTTTAGAGCGGCTTGTACTATCTGATCAAGCCTCTTTTTTTAGCGGCTTTTAGTCAACACTGGAGTGACTGGACATATTGTTACTTCGCGACTTTCCATGAAGGTGAGACTACTCTTGTCACATAGGCACAATAATTTTAAATTATATTTTGCTTGATGAATTAGCCTTTTACGCTACCTGAGGTGATTCCTGAGATTATTTTTTTCTGGAATAATAGGAAGGCGATAATGATAGGAAGTCCTACAATGTTGGTTGCTGCCATTAGGTTTGGCCATGCTTGTGATGATTGTTGCTGGTATAATGCAAGCCCTACCTGTGCCGTTCTCATAGTTCGTGAAGAGGTTAGTATCAGTGGCATAAATAGATCGTTCCAGGTCATTATGAAGGCGTTAATACCCATTACAGCGAGAGCAGGACTGGAAAGCGGTAGTACGATCCTAAAGAATACCTGAAAGGGATTTGCACCATCGACATAAGCTGCCTGTTCAATTTCTATCGGTAACTGTTCAATGTATTGTTTAATGATAAATACGCTAAATGGCATGACTAATTTAGGTAATATTAATGCAAAATATGTGTCCAGTAGAGCCAAGTTTTTCATTAGTATGAATATGGGAATTGTAGTTACCTGAAAGGGAATCATCATTGTTGCTAGAACAAGTGTAAAAAGAATGTTTTTGCCTTTAAAATGCCTTCTTGCAAAGGCATAAGCAACCATGGATGCGAATAATAGATTTCCCACAACAATAGAACATGAAACAACTAAACTATTAAGTAGATATCTACCGAACATGTCCTCTATCCATACAATAACGTAGTTGAGCAATGTTGGGTACTGATTTTTTACCTTTATATCGTCAAAAAAGGCATTTATTCCTGCGTTGTTATGAACGTTATTATTTATTATAGAAATTCCAGATATGTATTTTAAATTAACAAGATCAGTGTCTATCTCTTCTTTGTTGATGAGTATCTTTTGCCAGGAAGTGTTAGGTTCTAAAGAAAAAGGGATTGAGTGAGAGTTGCCATCTATGTCTTCGAATTTGACTAACCAGTTTTCTAACTTAATATTACCAGGTTTCAGCCAGAATGAAAGAGTCTCCATTCTTCTTAGATCCTTTGTACCAACCAATTTAATACCGAACTGACTGTTATTCTGATTTTCAACCAGCAAAGACTGACTTGTTTCAGGTGATTCTTTCAAAAGGGAGTATTGTATGTCTCCTATCTTAAGTACTGAACGACGTAAGTAACTCATGTAATTTACTTCAAAATCATTTACTATATACTCTGTCACTACATTTGTCATGCCGCCCTGCGGAATGACTGATGTATAGATCATTACTACCATCGGAAAAAGAAAGATTATAAGCAAAGCAAAAGCAATGATCATTATGATTGTCTTTTTCACATGCTTTCACTCCTGAGGGCACGCTGTTGAATCAACGTCACGATCATTATTATCACAACTAGTACATACGCCATGGCAGATGCATAACCCATTTCGAATTGTCTAAAGCCTTTAATGTAAAGGTAATAAACAATTGTCTGAGTTGAGTTTAGAGGTTCTCCCTGTGTCATGGTGAATATTTCTGAGAATATTTGGAATGAACGGATCGTGTTTATCGCGATAACAAAAAATAATGTAGGTTTTATTAAAGGTAATGTTATTTTGAAAAACTTTTTGGTGCTTGAAGCACCATCTATAGATGCTGATTCATAAAGTTGCTCAGGTATACTCTGTAAGCCGGCAAGAAAGATTATAGTATAATAGCCTATAGCGGCCCAGATATTCATTATCATTATTGAGGTTAAGGCAGTATCAGGTGAAGCCAGCCAACCTGTCGTTTTTTCTATTCCGAAGGTTTGAAGAACCGTATTAATTATGCCGTCTGCACTGTACATATATCTCCATATCGTTGCAATGACCACCATGGACATTACAGCCGGCAGAAAGAAACCAGCCTTGAAAAGCCCCTTAAGTTTAACCATCTTGCTATTGATAAGCACTGCAAGAAGAAGGGCTATTGTAGTTGTGAAAGGGATCGTTCCTACCACAAAGATAGAGGTGTTTCGCATAGCAATGAGAAATATATCGTCTTTGAAAAGTTCTATGAAGTTCTTAAGTCCTACGAAATTGAAATTTGGGCTCAGTCCAGAGTAATCTGTAAAACTAATCGACAAGGAGAAGATAATGGGAAAAGCTGAGAACAATGAAAAGGTTATTATCCATGGTAGTAAGAATGCCAGAGTTGTGAGATTGTATTTTGTTCTCTTCTTCACAGTTATCCTCCCCTTGCCGACACAATAGTTACTGTTGTAACGTTTACTGGAGAAGTTCTTGAATCTGTTCGTTGTAATTTTCTAAGATGTTGTCAATATCCTTGTCAGTGAGTAGTATTTCGCCTACAATTTGGGTAAAGAGTTGCTCGATTTTATTCGCTTCTGCTAGCGGTGGAAATGGAACAGCATAGGCATTCTGCTCGAAGAATGTCCTGTGCAACGGGTGACTCTCAAACCACGGGTCCTGTTCTATTCCAACCTTTGTTGGGAAGACTTCACCCGTGGTTCTTGTTATTTTCATCGAAACATCTTCGCTAAGGAGATATTCTATTACCCTCCATGATTCTTCTTCGTTTTCTGACTGGGTTGTTATAGCCAGTACTTCTCCTCCTGCAAAGGATGCATGATAGCCTCGATATTTGGAGGGTTTTGGTATGAAAGCTACATCAAATATTGTTTCAGGATAGTCTCTCTGGGTATTGTTGATGTATGCAGGTCCTGCAAAGAACATTCCAAGTTTACCTTCACCGAAAGCATCTGCAAGTTCAGCTTCTTTTCCGAGTAATGCGTACTCTGAGAGATTTCTGTAGAAAACAGCAGTTTCTTTAACCTCAATGGAATCTAAAGTGGCTGTTGTTAGATCTTCTGAAACAAAATTTCCTCTGTTACCCCAAACTGCGGGTAAGAACCATTCCTGGTAGGGGCTATAGAGTTCTCCAGAGCAGAGGCCAACGCCTCTTATGTCTGAACCGAGGGCATCAATTTTATTAGCGGCTTCCATGAGTTCAACCCAGGTTTCTGGAGGATTGTCTGGATTTAGACCTGCACGCTCTAATAGTTCAAGGTTGTAGTACATACAGCGTGGGGCAAGAAGCCATGGGAATCCCCAGGAATGACCGTTGTATTCTACAAAATTCCATGCTACATACCTGTCTTTAACTTTTTCAACAAGTGAGTCAATCTGACTAATTACTCCTCTTGTTGCAAAGGTTGCAAGCCAGGTGTTTCCTAACTCTACAATGTCTGGAGCATTGCCAGCAGCTATAGATGTGACTATACGATCGAACCCGGTAGCCCATGAAAGCTGGACAATTTCAAGGTCAATGTCCGGATTTGCAGCTTCGAAAGTTTTTTCTACATCTTGAGCCATGTCTTCATTCATCATAAACTGCCACAGCGATATCTTTGTTTTTCCGAAAGATAGCGCTACCAATGAAACCACCAGTAAAACTAAAAGCAATCTCTTAAACATAAAACTCCACCTCCTAAAAAATTTCTTTCTTTTAATCCACGAGATATTGGTACGAATGTTACAGTTTAGCTTCTTCAGCTAATCATTCATTATCGTGGTACAAATGTACGTACTCTCGAATTGCCTTTAATGCGTGATAAACTGATATTGTCTTGGTTGAATTTGTTGCTATGTAATTATCCTTTTGGTACTCTTTAATGTCTCTTGAATCTCTAAGTATTACGTAAACTATAGAATTGGCAATTTTCGACAAATTCTTCTGCATTTTGAGTTGATCGATAAAGCTGAAAGAGTCAACAACAAAGGAAACAATAAAGTCAGCATTTTCTACCTCTGTATCAAGGGTTCCTGTTGAAACATCATAATGTACGATTTTTGGGGAATCAAACAGTGACTTAATGGTGCTTTCGTATTCAATATAATCTTTATTGGAAGTATCTGCAGGAGTAAGTGGATTTCCATCGGGAATGACAAAGGTAATACTTTCCGCTGTTATTTCTTCTTTGTTTTCTAGCATTAGAGCGTTCTTTGAAATATCTGATAGAAACCTCCTTTTGTAACCTGAAGAAACAAATTCATTTTGAATTCTTTTGACTCTGTTAACACTGTCATAAAGCAAAGTTCTGTTAATCGAACCACTATCATAAGCTTTTAGCAATGATTCATATAATGGCTCGAAATAACTTTCGGTATCGCCAATGAGAAGTATATCCCCTGTTGCAGAATAGAAGAGTTCCACGATCTCCCTGGGTGAATGATTATCCCATAAAGCTTTCATTTCAACTGCATCGCTTATGATTACTCCTTCAAAGCCCATTTTTTTTCTTAATAAATCTTTGAGTATTTTTTCGGAGAGAGTCGCAATTGTTTTAGAATCTAATTCCGGGTAAAGAATGTGAGCAGTCATTACAGCCTTTGCGCCATCGTTAATGCTTTCTTTGAAGGGTAGTAGATCAGTTTCATCAAGATTTTCGATGACTGGAATTTCGTAATGGGAATCCTGATTTGCCTTGCCGTGACCAGGAAAATGTTTAATAGTTGCCAGAATACCTTCATTCTGAAGTGCTTTCATAAAGCTCACACCAAAATTGCTAACTTTTTTATGATTATCTGAATATGCTCTCAGTCCTGTTACCGGGTTGGAATTTTCGTTGTATACATCGAGTACTGGAGCAAACAACATGTTAAATCCAATATTGCTCAAATCGTGTCCTAAAATTTCTCCATATGCGCTTGCATAGTTTAATTTATTGGAAATGCCAATCGCTTTATTACCAGGGCTGGGAGGAATCCCCGGAACTGTTTCCAGCTGACCTCCCTCGTGATCAGAAGTTATGAGAAGCTTAATGTCTTCATCAATAATTTCATGTAAACGTTCAATATTTATTTGAAGGTCACTAACTGTGCGCATGTTGTCAGGTCGAAGAAGCACACCTGCAGGTTGGATTTTCCTAATTAGTTCAATATGTCTTTGCTTTATTATTCCGGGAAATGCTAGAAGAAATAGTTTTCCAAGATCATTTTTTGTCACTTTTGTGTGCCTCCTTTTTGAGACAATTCAAAAAACTTATAAGTTGTTCTTCTTTGCTAAATACCTTCTGAAGAAAATTCAGTGATGCTCCAATCGCATTAAGAGCATCCTCTTTTTTTTCTTTAATGAACTTGATTTCTCTTCTATCTGCCATAAATACATTGCTTTGAATTTTTTCTGTCAATGCATTGAGAACACTATCCGGTAAAAAGCGAATGTTACCGTTAATAATCACCGTATCAGGGTCGAAAATGCTTATAAGAAAGGCAAGTTTTTGAGAAATATCATCGATAAAGTTTTTTACTTCTTGATATATCTCATTATTAGAGTACTTTTCAAGAAAAGAAAAATAATCGAGATCATTAGCAATTTTTTTATCAGTAAGGTAGAGGTTAAATTCGTATTCACCCGCGTGATTATTTGAACCCTGATAGAGTTCATTGGAAAAGGAAATACCCACTCCTACTCCAACAGGATCTTTGAGTTTATAGGGAACAGAAATATAGAAATATAAAATATTTCTTGAATCCTGCCACAGTTTTGAATTGTAATAGGTTGCTCCGATATTTGAATCATTTTCCATTATTATTGGGATTTTTAGGCTACTAGAGAGTTTCTTCATTAGATTGAGCTTTGAAATACCTAGAGCTTTAGAATAAACGACCATACCATTAACTGAATCAATAATTCCTGGTAAGGATATCCCTGCTCCATAGATTTTATATTTTTGTGTTCTATTTTTAACTGCTGTAGAAATTAATGAAGCAATGTTGTCTTTAGTTATTTGTTCGTGAATAGAAAAACTATCTTCGATTTCACCAGCGAGGTTCGTTATAACACCTTCTATACCATCTTGATGAACATCCAATCCAATAATGTGAAAACGCTCCTTTGAAAGTGAAAACACAGTTGTCTTTCTTCCTCCGGTTGATCCCGGGGCTATTTCACCATCAGCATGCAAAAATTCGATATCCTTCAATTCGTTTATCCTTCTTGAAACAGTGGATTTGTCAACTCCAATTTCTTCTGAGATTTCTGAGATTGTTGTTGATTTTGTTTTCCATATAAATCTTGAAATATTCAACAGTGCATTTGTCATTCTTCTTCCTCCGAGTGTTAGTTGTCTGCAACATGCAACTAACTAAATACTACAATTTTATTACTATTTAATCCAAATACTGTGAATGTTGATCTAAATGATTTAGAGGCATATGATAGTGATTATTCATAAAATGCTTACTTATTCGGAAATAGATAATACAAATAAAATCGATGTTAGATATTGGCTTTTAGGTTTTGGGTGAAAATGTTCGTAAAAAAGAGGAAAAAAGACTTTGGTTTTTCTAAAATTAGATTGTTTATTGAAATTTGTAAGGGTATAATTAATAATAAATAAAGTTTAAACATTATTTTAGTTATTATGATTTTGTCATATGTTTCAAAAATTAAAGGAGGATATTTTCATGAGAAAAGTATTGGTTTTAGCACTTCTTATTCTATTATCAACATCTGTAATTCTTGCATGTACTGAGTTCTTACTTTCACCGGAGAAGAATAATGGTTTAGTGATTTCTGGTAGAAGCATGGAGTTTTCATATCCGTTAGAATCAAAGGTTGTTTTCAGAAATCGTGGAGAAGAATTCAGCAGTCATTTACCTGATGGCTCGGAAGCCATTACTTGGACTTCCAAATATGGATATGTTGGATTGAATTCCTTTAATATGTCTAACGCAATATCTGAAGGTATGAATGAAATGGGTCTTTCTGTTAGTACTTTGTGGTTGCCATCAACTGAGTATGCTGAAGTTTCTGACACAGAAGATAAAAACAAAGTAATTGAAATTTTGGACATTCCTGACTGGATTCTTGGTAATTTTAAAGATCTTGACAGTTTAAAGACTGAATTGAAGAAACTCACTGTCTGGGGAGAACATAATGAAATTATTAAAGAGATACCACCTCTTCATCTTTCATTGCACGACAGTGAAGGTGGCAGTTTGGTGGTTGAATTCATTGATGGCGAAATGAATTTTTATGATAATCCAAATGGTGTTTTAACAAATTCACCTGAATTACCCTGGCATTTAACAAATCTTAGGAATTATGTGAACCTGAGTCCTTACATGGAAGAATCAACAATAAACGGAATAGAATATAAAGGAATGGGTTTCGGTAGCGGTTATGTTGGTATTCCAGGAGATGGAACTCCTCCATCAAGGTTTATACGAATAAGTCTTTACAAAGATTTTGTAAATCCAGTTGAAACTCATGAAGAAGGAGTTATTTTAGCTCTTCATTTATTGAACACAGTAGATATCCCTGAAGGTGCGTCAAAAAGAAAAGGTGGAGGCGAAGCTTCCTTTGAAAACACACAATGGATAACAATAAAGGACCATCAAGAAATGAAGTTCTATTTTCGTTCCTATAATTGTCCAAGCCTTTATCTTGTTGATCTAAACAAGGTTGACTTTTCTACAGGCACACCGCATAAAGAAATACCTGTTGATCAGAGCTTTGAAGTTATTGAAGTTCAGTAGACGCGTCAACTGTGAACTGATTGGAGCAAAAAAATGTTGTACGTGGTAGGGTGTGCGTTGTACGCAAGATCAAAATACGAGAAGCCGAGAGGCCGGGAGTAAAACACGTCCAAAATTTCATTTGGTCCACCGTCCAACGCTAGCCTAACGGAGCTTCGTCCATCGAATTAAATAATCGAGATTCGAGATCTGAGATCCGAGACTCGATGAAAACCTTTCAAAAACGAGAAAGCGAGAATCCGAAACGAAAAAGCGAGAATCCGAGAACCTGAGATAAAACACTTGAACCATGAATGGTTATCCGGAAAACGACCGAAGCGAAAACCATTGATATGCGCCTTGTGGAACAGGCGGGTATACTGAGCAAAGCTCAGGATATACGAGCTGCGCTCGGATTTGCGCTTTCAGCGGAAAATGCCAAAGATCGAGTCTTGGGTCTAGGGTATGGGGTTTAGTAAAGACAAGATAACACCCACCACCGCAAGCGGTCCCCCGCCCTCAAGGGCGGAATCTTTAAAACAAACAAAACACGTTGTACGCTAGTAGGTTGTGCGTTGTTAGGAAAGTTCAAAAATAGAAGGCAAGAATGACAGAAAAGACGAAAAGACGAGAAAAATTAAGAAAACCGAGATCCTAGATACATTAAAGACTTCTTGAATATAAAAATGCATTGGGCAGAATAAACCGTTAAGAAGACAGAATTAGAGGCTAGCAGAAAAAGAAAATATTAAAAGCAAAAAGAACCGCTGGGTGGGCGGTTCTTTTTTGATACGCGTGCCTTTTTAGAACTTGATAACTTTTTGGTGGCGGCGGACAGACTCGAACTGTCGACTCTGCGGGTATGAACCGCATGCTCTAGCCAACTGAGCTACACCGCCAATAAAAAAATGGTAGCGGGGACAGGATTTGAACCTGTGACCTTTGGGTTATGAGCCCAACGAGCTACCAGACTGCTCCACCCCGCACCGAATATCTTCTATATAATGACCATTAATGTCTTTTCGGCTTGTATGGTGCCGGGGGCGGGACTTGAACCCGCACGAGGTTTACACCTCAACGGATTTTAAGTCCGTTACGTCTGCCGATTCCGTCACCCCGGCGCCGTTATTATAATAACACCAGCCATTATGGTTGTCAAGCTTGTTATAAGTCTTTCAAAACTCTATGCATTCAAGATTTGCTGGAATTTCAATATCAAATTCGTACTTTAATTCTTCTCTGAGATTAAGAAGTGCTTCTTCATCTCCATGAACATATATAAGTTTGGATGGTTGAAGATCACGAGGTAACTGAATTAATTCATTGTAACTTGCATGACCTGAGAAGTTATAAATGTCTACATCACTTTTTAGCTCTATTGGTTTAAAGTCCTCTCCATTTTCTGAAAAAACAATTTCCTCTTCTTTATTTCTATGAGCTTCAAGCAGTCTATAACCATTTGATTCAGGACTCTGGTATCCCATAAAAAGAACAGCATTTTTACTTGATTTAATTATTTCTTTAGAAAAAATATATGAAAGTGTTTCTTCTATCAACATTCCTGAACTTAGTATCAAAATCATGGGCTTACTTGAATTTAGAACAGTGTCAATTCTTTTAGGCATGACCTTTACATATTGAGCGATGGATTCAGTAAACCATTCTCTTTGTTCTTTTTCTATTCCCAGGTAATCCTTTAAATATAGCTCTGTTATTACCAGTACCATCCCGTTAATGTATATCGGTACCCTTGGAATTTTCTTTTCATCCATCATCTTCAATATCATATGTAAAACTTCTTGTCCTCTTCCAAGGGCAAATACAGGTAGAAGTGCCTGTCCTTTGTTTTCAAGAACTGAAGCTAATTTTTCGTTTAATCTTTTAAGCTCATCATATCTTGTAGCTCCATATCCTTCTTTTAGTCCGTAAGTTCCCTCTGAAATCAATATATCGATGTCTTCAGGGAGAGTTGCAGCTGGAATCGTATACTGATCTGTTAATGAAATGTCTCCTGTATAATAATATCTTTTTTTCTGATGTTCAATCAGTATAGAAGAAGCGCCCATAACATGACCTGCAGGATATAGTGTAACGTAAGCGCCTTTGCTCAGTTTCTGCCTTTTATAATAGGGTAATGATAATATACTTCGTTTTGTTTCTTTGACCCTCTTGTGATTATAAAGAAGTG
>JAWODV010000105.1:0-7118 GCA_046483075.1 Kosmotogaceae bacterium
ATAGCCATGCCTTATGAATCGGATGTTCTTTCATGGCTTGAAGACAGATACGGCATTAAGATAGAATCTTTGTCCGGCTGGCTTGATGCCTTTGAGATGGAACTTGAAGAAAATCTAAGCAATGGAATAATCGGTCTCAAGAGCACGATCGCATATTATAGGTCATTAAAATTTGAGAAAGTTGATTATAACAAAGCTTCTAAAGGTTTTGCTGAAGCATACAGATTATGGGATCAATGGGGACACCGAAACAAGTACAACATTGTGCTTCCCATATATGTTCAGGATTATGTTATGCACCATATTCTATCAGTGGCCAATAAAAAGAATTTGTTTATTCAATTTCATACCGGATTGCTGGAAGGAAACAGGGGGATACTGAGTAATAGCAATCCTGAACTTTTGGAAAATCTGTTTTCTGAATACCCCGATGTAAAATTTGATATTTTCCATATTGGTTATCCCTATCAGAATATTACAGCTGCGCTTGCCAAAATGTATCCCAATGTTTTTATTGATATGTGCTGGTCTCACATTATTTCACCTATATCAGCGAGGAATGCGCTTTCAGACTTTCTTGATGCTGTACCTTACAACAAAATAATGGGATTTGGTGGTGATTACGCTATTGTTGATGCTATTTATGGACATCTTAAGATTGCCAGGGAAAACATCGCACGGGTTCTTTCACAAAAAGTGGAAGAAAAAGTGATGTCTATGGATAGAGCCCTTGAAATAGCACACAGGCTTCTTTATGACAATCCCAAAGAAGTCTTGCTAGATAATTTTAATAAGAGGTAGAACTAATGACACATGAAGTACGATACAAATTGGCTTTAGAATATGCTGAAAAATTGGCGAGAGAGCTTCAGAAGAATCTTGTTTGTTGCTGCTTATATGGTTCAACATCAAGAGGAACGGACACCAAATGGTCTGATCTGGAATTGTTTGTAGTAACAAAAGAGAAGATTCCTTCAAGAAGTTTTCTTGTAGAAATGATTCCTGTCTCCCTTCAAACGATTACCGAAAAGAAACTTGTGGAAAAATTGGAAAACCCTGATAAAGATTGGCCATTCTATGGTGGACTTATAAAAAATCTTGAAGTATTATCCGGAAATAAAGAAGCACCAAAAAAATACTTTGAAAAAGCCATGAGCGTACCTGAGGAGAAATGCGTTGAAACTTTGAAGAACAATATATCGGAATTTGTTTTTGAATCATGTGGAAGAATATTCTCTTGTATTGCAAGAAAAAATTATGATGATATCTATTGCGCTGTAATTGAAACTATTCTTGAAATGAGAACAGCCCTTTGTTTACTGAATCACTCTTTCGTAAACAGAGATTACTTTGGAGGTATAAAAGAAACCTTTAGATTTAAGAAAATTCCAAAAAACTATCCGATTTTAGCCACCAGATTGTGGCGAAGCCATGACCCGATAGAAATAGTTAGATACGCTAGAGAACTGCTAAATAATTATGTTAATCTGCTTAAGGAAGAATGGATTATATAAATACCGTTGTAGGTGAAACAATAAATCGGTGTTTGATGTTGGGCATTAGGTTTTGGGAAAAAAACATATCATTTAATAGATTATAAGCGTAATTAACCCCTGGAGTGATTGGACAGATTAACTCAACTTTGACAGCAAGAAATCTAAAAACAGCACAGCCAAATAAGGGAAAAATTGAAAAGAAAAACAGACGTACCACCGCAGTTGTCTATTGAGGTAACTCTTTAATTATGTCAAAAAAAAGGAGTCTGTCACTATTTCTCCCTATTTCTCGAATTTGATATATTTTTTTATTTTTGCTAGGGAAAGTTTTATTTTTGCCTATCCTTTTATTTATTTGTACATAAGTAGGAAATATATATTTTGAAAAGTAAATTATACTTCTCATTAACTCTTCTATCAATCTATAATTTCTTTAACTATATTAAATACTGTTTTGGCTGTTTGGAATGCCTGTTTACTTTCATCAATATTAAAGTCTTCATAATCACCAGGATACCTGGCATTGACAGCAAAATCATTTAGCATATCGGCATTTTCTCGATTTTTTTCGAACTAGTTGAGTCTATTTCATCTTCACTTAAATTAAGAAGATAATGGATATCATGACTTCTTTTAAAATCTTTTTGATTAAATGTTAGAATTGCTTTCAAGCATTTTTCAACACATTGCTGACTATGAAAACCAATAGATGCAGTTAAAAATTCAATTCTTTCCTCGGGTGAATCTAATAGAGTTTCAGCGGTTATTAAATCTTTTTTAGCTTTTTTTAGCCAACTCTTGCTTACCTTTATTGTTTCTTTATTTTTCATAAATTAGTTCACCTTCCTGGTTAATTCTATAGGGAAGAGTTCCTATAATGTTTTTATGTTTTTCCATTTTTTCTTTTGAATACACTATAATATCAATTGGTATTGGTCTGTCCTTTAATAAACTACTGATTTTCCTTTGTATTTTTTTTAGAGAACCATTATAATCTATGACAAAAAATAAATCTATATCACTTTCACTGCTGTAATTACTTGTGGCATATGAACCAAATAAATATATTTTCTCAGGAGAGACTTCAGGAACTACTTTATTTTTAATATCTTCCAGGTATTTATTAATTTCTGATCTACTCATTATTTTCTCCATTGAATGTCCCCCTTGATTCCTTGAGTATGATTACAATTAAATTATATATTATATATTGAGGAAATTATAGTAATTAGATAGCGTAAAATAAGTGCTGTAAAAAGAGAAAAGCCCTGTATCCTAATAATGGGAAAACCTATATAAAATGCATAATATAAACGCCTATTATTATCTTTGATTAAAAATATCCGAAATAACACATTATTGAATCAAGTATTAATTCAATTCTGTTCAACCGTTCTTGAAGTTCTGAAGCCTAATTTATTTAGAGAAAGAGAAGGATGTAAAGATGAGTAAGGATCTCCCAAAAAAAGGAGTCTGTCACTATTTCTCCACAACATAGTGGGTGAGGGGACTAGAAGCTAAATAACGTTCAACACTACGTTTCGTCTATCGAATTATAGGACACGTTGTGCGTGGTACGTTGTGGGTTGTACGTAAGTTCAAACGTAATCGCCCCTTGGAGTGTTTGGACAAATTGAGACCAACAGTTAAAAATTATAAAAAAGGGGGACAAGGTGCTGTCCCCTTTTTGTAAGCTTTTATGATTTATTCTTCTGGAAATACATCGGGTATGCCAGTAAATAGGCCACCGAAAGTAGAATCAGGTAACACAATGCTGATCAATTCCATAGTTTCAGTATTATAGTTTATTGTGGGGAAGAATGCTAATAGATCACTGAAGTTGTTTGGCTGGTTGAAAAGTACGTAAGGATGCATGGTTACCTCTTCGTTGAGCTCAACATCTTCGTCCACAATTGGATCCAGTTCATTTTCTAATGTATCAAGCTCATTATTCATGTCGTCATATGCATCGTCCCAGTCTTCTAAAGAAATATCAAAGAATCTGTTTATCCAATAAGGGTTAACGATTTTTCTGTTATCCTCGACTCCATAGAATAATTCGTCCAAAAACAATCTTCCGGTTTCCGGTATATCAAGCAAAAGAGTCCTTACATACGTTATTCTTGATGGGCTGTCAGAATTTCTAAATGTTAGGAAATCATTTCCAACAAAACCTTTGACTGAAGCTGAATCAATAACCCCTGATTCCATTGGATCGAGTTCTTCAAAAAGCAAAAGCATGAAATCTTCATTATCCTGGTTTTCACAGAAAAAATCTATTGACCCCTGACTTGGTTGTAAGTCCCAGACTATAGTCGGCACGAGTAAAGCCTGCAGGATATCTTCAATTATCTTGACTAATGATAGTTCCCCTGCACCAATGGCAATATGGTCATCATCTGTGAATTCAACTGTGTATGTACCTGTGGCATCATCAGCTATCCATTCCAGAAAACCGAAATCCAACCAGGCGTCTCCACCGGTTTCGTCAATGGTTAGTTCGTCAGGATAAAGTTCACATTCCTCTTTTGCCAGCGGAATTAGAATGTCTGAATATAAACCAAATGGTTCATCTTCAATGTCTTCCCAGCCATCTTCAGGTGTCCATTTTTCACCTGTGACCAGAAGTACAATTTCTTCAGTGCTGTTAACTGTGCCATTACCACTCCAGTCGAATTTGTTTGGATAGATAAAAATATCTCCAATATCCATGTCTGCACTGAGATGATTGTTGATTCTGTTCCAGGATGATTCCAATAATTTTACTACTTCTTCAATTTCATTCTGTAGAGCTGTTACATCAACATCAAAACAGTCGTTTTCATTCAACACAGTAAATTCATCAATTTTTTCAACTGAAAACTTCTCAGGTAAATTGGTTAAAAATTCCTTTGATAAATAACCTGGCATCATATTTTCTAAATCAAAATCCATGATATGGTCTAGAGACTGATTAGAAACTGTTTTTAACATTGCAGAAAATGCAGGGCTTAAATTTAAAATATCATTTTCTGTTTCGGGGAGCTCGATTTCACTCAACTTCTTAAGCGCCTGGAAGAATTCTATTAGTGCTTTAACGATATTTGCTCTTTCATCGTTTGAATTCTTTTTAAGCACTTTGTTGGTAGTGTCTTCTAATTCTTTCATATCTTCTTGATTGATTTCTACAGTTTCTGGAAGTTCAGCCGGTTTCAGCATGTCAACTAAAAAACAACTGGAAAAGGAAAACATAACCATTAAAGCAATAAAAAGAATGGCAATTCTCTTTAACATTTCTTCACCTCCCTATCATTGTTATTAAAGCACAATAACTGTAAATACTAACATCCGGAGGAGACACTGCTGTTGATAAAATCTGTTTACAGATATTTTTTATTACTAAAAGCCACCTTTTCTGCCTTTTCCCATTCCTCGGCCTTGACCATCTCTACGACCTCTTCCTGAACCCATACCTCTACCTCTTTTCATGGGATTTTCTGAGTTTGGTCGAATGGCGTTTTGAGGACATGCATCAAAACATATCCCACATTTTGTGCAAATGTTGTCATTTATATGTGCTTTACCATTTTGCATCACTATTGCTCCTTCAACAGGACAAGCCTGTATGCAGAGCTCACATCCAGTACAGTCTTCCTGTCTAACCCAGGACATATTAATCCTCCTTTTGATTAATAGATTATTTGCGTTTCTATTTTTAATTATATACCTATTGCAATATGCATGAGACTGGTAGCAATCCTCGTTTTATATACGGAAAAAAAAGAGCTTTAAAGGAGGAGTTTAGGTAGTTTTAGTATGCTATAATCTCGATGAGTTATACAGGAGGAGTTATTTTGAGGGATAAAGAGGATTTGTTTATTTGCGTTAATAAAGATGCAGAAGAAGAGGATCTTTATTTCTATAAGACGAAAAACAAAAAACGTGTGTATGAGTTGATGCAAAAGTCATTACATGAAAGAGAAGAAGTAATATTAGCATATGTATACGGTTCTTTTAATGAAAAAGAAATTTTTAGGGACATAGATATTGCTGTATTAGTTGACCCTCTACCTTCTAATCGTCTATCGTATGAACTTGATCTTTCTTATGAGATTGAAACTACTTTAAATATACCAGTTGACGTTAAAGTAATTAATGATGCTCCTGTAGATTTTTCAGCTGTTGCAATAAGTGGAACTTTATTGCTATCAACGGATGAGGAAAAAAGGGTGGATTTTGAGTTCAGGATAATGCGAGATTACCTTGACAGAAAGTCCACGATAGATTATGTAAAGTATTTGAGTAATGGAATAAAATGATAGAAAAATTACAATATCTGTTTAGAAATCCTTGTTTTTTAAATAGTATGTTTTAACCAACTTTATACCCTTTTCAAATGAACCCTGAAGCAATGATATATTGTCTACCTCGAACTCATAATGAAAATTACGGAAAGCATATCTTTCCATTATTTCTCCAATATTCTCCTTTGTTATATCCCCTAAAAAGATAAGGGTAATGTGAGGGACCCAGTATTCAGGTCTATACAATTCTTCCGGATTGATAACAACTTGATCTACAATTTTCCATAAATCCTCATGAAAATTAAGCAGTTCTTTGTTTTTTGTGACTTCTATGTACAACAGCGGTCTTTCCCCGGCAAATAAACCCAGGCCGTTTGTTCTTACAGTAAATGGTTTGACTTCTGAAGTGAATTGTTTAAGTTGTTTATCAATGTCTTCATAACTGTCAGCAGTGGATAAAGAAATATGGGGGAACGGTGTAACAAGTACCCTGCTTATGTCAAAATCATTTTTTAACTCCATCCAGATATTTTGAACTTTCTTATATAATTTTTCAGGCAATAATGTAACCAGTGCTTGCATAAAATCCTCCGTTTCTTTGTATAGCTCCTGTTCATATTTCACATCTACATCAAGCAGGTTGCATCACTCCGAAAAATACCAGCCAGGCAAGAACTGTTTTGGCTATCAAACTGAGCATAATGTAACCTCTTTCACCATATAAATAGTTAGCCCATTTGCCCACCTTTTTGTATTGCAAAATCATATTAATCGGGAATAAATTGAAGAATACAAAGTAGGATCCCAAAATTGCATAGACAAACCATGGAACCTCAGCAGGATCAGCATTTCCAAGCGCATGCATAAATATGATTATCCAGGGACCAATTCCTGCGATACATCCAAAGACAAAGGGAGACCATTTTGTTTTTTCTGTGTACTGATTTATTTCTTCCATTAACAATCCAAAGAAATTCATTGAAGCATTTAAAAGGAAAATTGCGATAAGAGCACCAACATCATAAACGCCAAACAACATGGCTATAAGAAAGATCATTAATGATGAACTAATGGAATACTCATACCAGCGAAATTTATTGATACCCTTTTTCAAATCACTATTGTAGACATCGTTCGCCTTTGGCATGACAATAATGAAATGTGCTATTGCCGATATGAAAAGGAAAAAAGAAACGAAAATACCAAAAGGCACTTCACCAAGTTTCTCCGGGCTCGTAACAAGTCTCATTCGTTCTGTGTCGAATTCAAGAAAATATGACCATATCGGGGTCTTAAAAGCGCTAATTTTGTCGATGGTTATGGCGAATGTGAGCATCAA
>JAWODV010000069.1:0-4532 GCA_046483075.1 Kosmotogaceae bacterium
ACCACGGTGCCGTCGGACTTAATCCCGATCGTGTGATAGCTGCCTGCGGCGATCTCGACGATGTCCGTCCAGCTACCGACGTTGCGCTGTTCGTAGTAATTGTCACCTACGGCAACCACTGTTCCGTCGGACTTGAGGCCCACGGTATGATACTCGCCTGCTGCGACCTGAGTGATGTCAGTCCAGCCGGTGACTTCAATCTGCCCCCAGCCGTTGGCTCCCACGGCGACTACGGTGCCGTCCGTCTCAAGCCCCACTGTGTGACTGCCCCCTGCAGCAACCTGGTCGATGTCAGTCCACTCATCGACTTCGCACTGCCCGTCATCCTCGGGTACCCCGTCAGGACCCACGGCTACGACCGTGCCATCTGACTGTAGCCCCACGGTGTGTATGCCGCCCGCGGCGACCTGCTCAATGTCTGTCCAGCCGTCCACCTCGCACTGATCGTGGCCATTGTCACCCACGGCGACCACGGTGCCGTCGGACTCAAGCCCCACGGTGTGGATGCTGCCCGCGGCGACCTGCTCTATGTTCGTCCAGCTCCCGACACCGCACTGCCCGTCGCTATCTTTCCCCACCGCGACCACCTCCGCGATGGACTTGAGCCCCACGGTGTGACTGCCGCCTGCGGCCACCTGCTCGATGGATGTCCACTCGCCAACGCCGCACTGCCCGTAATCGTCCTCATCCCCGTCAGGACCCACAGCAACCACGGTCTTGTTGGCTTTAATCCCTACCGTGTGATAGTCGCCTCCGGCGACCCCAACGATATTCGTCCAGACCACGTTGCACTGCCCATGGTTGTTGTCTCCTGTGGCCATATAAATATAGAAGATTTGACTATAGATTCTATACAATATGATGGAGATGAACTCGTTGACGGACATCAATATAAGTGGAGATTATATACTACATGCAATGATTACAATAGTCTTGTTAGGGGTGAATCATATGCAGGTATTTTTAAATTTACCTATCAGAATTCAACGATACCTTAAAATATGGTCATACACTGACATATTTCTTAAATTTGATTTCTATAACTTTTTTAAAAAGTAATCCAATAACTAAGTTGTTGGTTCCAAAATGATAAATGATAAGCAAATAATCATTTATAAGTGCTTAATTTCTGCCGATATTCATTGTGTAGGTAGGTTGTCCAGCCATTTAAAACCTGCCAGAGGAGTTGTTCTTTGGCAGGTTTGTAATATGGCCAAAGTGGTCTATTGAGACGTCTGCCCTCCTGAAGAGGCATCCCTTTCTAAGGGATGTTTTTCCCTCAGGCGGGTCAGAACTTGAGCTTGGAGAATAATGATCCCAGAACGCGGCCGCGAAATCGAGTTGCTGAAATTGAGCGAGAACAAAATGAGGAACATCCGGGGTAACAAGATATCTATGGTCTTCCAGGAGACACGAGGGATAACAATGTATTTACATCTGGGAAGCTTCTGAGTATCCCTCGAATTTGCTGACAGAAGGCAATTTTAAGATAGAAGCTAGCGATGGTTCCAAAGTCTCAGCATATTTTTTCAGTGAAGAAGAACCTTTAGAGGGAGAACCGTGTGATAAACCAGAGGGGCTAGGGGTAGGAGTGAATCCCAGGACTGGCTGTCCTATTCTAAGGTCTGAAGACAACCTTCCTAATCTGGATAATCTTACTCATTGCCCAGTTTGTGGCAATGAAGAATTTAATGTTGGAGGTGTTGTTGGTGATGATGATACATTAGGGGGTCCTTATTCTGAATATATGATTGTATGTCCTGTTTGTGGCACTACATTATTTTCTTCACATTGGAGCAAGCCTCTCGGAGGCTAAAAAGCCAATATTAAATACCATAATTTCATACTGCTGTCATATAAATAAAAAGCCGTAGGAAGCCCATTACCATTTTTGGACCTAAACAGCGTGATAGACAGCTATCATTTCACTGACATATCAAACCATTAGTAAGTGTTTCAATGCTCTCTATCGCTGTGTTTATCCCTGTTTATGGTTGTGTGAATACCATTTCAAAACACCCAAGGATTTAATTTCTGGAATGTTAATCTCATTTTTTTGTTTCAATATTCGAGGGGGTGATTAAGACGCAAGATGTTTGTTAAATTATTTTGCTAATAGCCATTTATTTGTTTCCCCATTTATGAATCTGTTTTAGAGTATCTTCCTTATCATAATATTTGTATTCTGGTTTCCTCTTTGCCCGTCCAAACAGCCATCTTTTTTTCCAGAATTGGGTGACATCTTTAAAAGGCATATCATATAGGTCAAGTTCATCATTTTTGCCCACCAAATACTTTATGTAATTTTTAGCAAGCGGAATTGCATATATCTCCCTCTGGATTCCATGCCGAAGTAAATTAGTAGGTAAATCCAAATAGTATAGTGCCTTTTTTGCTGTTCGTATTTTCCAGTTAGGTCCTTGGCCAAAACGATTTGAATCAACAGCAGATGGGTCTATCCAAGATAAAAAATGTAACATATCCTCATATAAACCATGATTTAAATGGAAATGACCCCAACCTTTTGATTTTCCAATTCTTTTATATAATACCCTGTTATTGAATCTAATTCTATCATAAATTGAAGATTTTCCTAATGCAGAGGAAGTTGTTAATAAAGCTAAAGAGGGATTTTTTTCTTCCTGAAGAATTACAGTTTTACTTTTTTTGTATTTGTTGTAAATCACGTTTCTTACTTCGTTAGTAGCAGCAATCATAGCTACAAGCTTTCCCCCTAAAAGTGTATTATAGGGCGGGACTGCTCCTAAGATAAAAATATCCATTACATTATACAGCCTCTTTTTCTTCATTTCTTGGTTCCAACCAATTAGTTCATCACGAGCAGAGAGATTAAATACTGGATCTCCTAATGCGAATAGCCCTACAATTTTTGCATTATTTTTATCCCAAACCAGAAATCTTGTTCGTCTACCAAACCCTTTAGAGATGGGGACAGACCATAAAAATGTACAAAATTTGAATAATTTCCATTGTTTGGTGTCTGGCTCAATTTTTTGGACAGCAGGCTCGAATTTGTTTATATTAATATCCTCTCCGTTAGCAAAATATCTAATCAACTTATTTTGATTTTTTTCTATGAAATCTATATTTTTATAATATCTGTCAGCACATGCACTGGCGTGAAAATTTCTAACAGCTTGCTTCGAATTCATATTGGGCTGTTTTATAGTTTTATCTTCATTAATGGTGAAGCCCTGTTTTTTTATCTCTCTTAAAACATTTTTTGAGAGGTTTTTTTTATGTTCTTCGAATTTCTTCTTGGATATAAATTTTTCATCGGCCATTTCTAATAAATAACCATTTTTTTTATTAATTTCAGTTTCTATCTTATTTTGGAGTTCATCAATAGAGAAATCTTCTACATCTGTACTTGATTTTAATTTTTCTATACACTCTTCTATAGAGAAGGGTTTATCTAAATTGGTGAATAATGTCTCGATTTGACGCATTTCGTTTGAATCTGGTTCACTTAATGTCACAATATATCTTAATATGTTTTTTATACTTATTCTTTATTGATATTGTTGCAATAATTTTCCGAAATATATTAAATACATTTTGTTATTACGTATTATAGATACTAAATAATGTCAGATGTTAAAATAAAATTTGGAGTGGACCAACAGGATCGATTTGTCCATATTGAAGAGGCAGAACATGTACAATTCATTTACAGATGTCCTGAATGTGATGCTCCGCTTATTGTTAGGGAAGGAGACGTTCGCACTAAACATTTTGCCCATAGCTCTGATGATACACATAGGGATTGTAGTTTAAGAACCGAAAGTAATTATGATGAATGGGAGAAGAATAATATTAAAACTTCTCCTGTAGAAAAGCACGAGAAGAATAGAAGATTAAGGATTATTATTATAAAACACCCTTATCGTAATAGATATGAGTTACGCGCAATTTTGCCAACGACTTCTTTTGAAGATTTTAATTCTTATGGTCGTGAAGAAATTAGGAGTTTATTAGATGATATTGAAATTACGGGAGAATGCATAAAAGGAATGGTCGCTCCTCAGGATTTTCATCCAAGTGAATCTGAGGTTCGTGTACCTATAGATCCTAACAGCGATTCTTACGAAATTGAAGTTAAGTCAGCAATGGAACTCTCTTCCATTTCCGGTATCTGGAAAGCGGATAATATTGAAATTTTTGATTGCTTTGTTGGTGATGAAAAAAGAGCTGAACGTACACAAGATCAGATGCGATTAAGAAAAAATGATATTATTTATGTTGTTTGTAATGAATTAGATAGCGTCCCATCGCAATTTCAAGTCTTTGAGCTTAACGACTATTATCTATTAACATTCGAAATCGATACGGATACACTGGTCGAGGCCAGAAAGATATTAGGGACTGATTTATTGCATATTGATAAACATGCATTTCAGGTTAACATAATATTACCCCCTGAATTACCCCCAAAGCCTGAGGGACCAATAGTGGGGGAGGCAAATTCACTAGTAATGGTTTCAATAACTCCCCTGACACCTCCCCGCGTG
>JAWODV010000074.1:0-3857 GCA_046483075.1 Kosmotogaceae bacterium
AATATTCATAACGCCAAGTGGCTATTCCTACGAAAAAATGACAGAGCGAGATATATCTGTAATTGATTTTGAAGGAAATATTCTCGAAGGAGAAAGAAACCCTTCATCTGAATGGAAAATGCATGTTGCCATTTACAAAGCAAGGAAAGATGTTGAAGTAATTCTCCACACTCATCCCACATATTCATCTATTGCTTCAGTTACTCTTGAAACTGTGCCTTCGCTAATAGAAGATAGCGCAATGATCTGTGGACCTGAAATTAATGTTGCAGAATATGCGGATCCTGGTTCATGGGAACTGGCGAACAATGCTACAAAAGCTTTAGGAGAAAATGGGGCTGTTATTCTAAAAAATCATGGTTTAGTAAATGTAGGAAAGAGATTTAGTGAAGCTTTCACAGGAGCAAAAGTCACAGAGAAGAATGTTCAGGTTTATATTGAAGCCCTTAAGATAGGTAAAGAGATTTCATATATTCCTGATGATAAACTCCTGCTATTAAGAAAAGTTTATCGAGAAAACTACCTACAATAATTAGTCGATAGCCATGACTTCTAATTTTATCGCTGTTGATCTTGGCGCTTCTGGAACCAAGATAATTCGAGGTAGTTTTAACGGAAAACTATTAGAAATAAATAAAATTGGTCATGTAAATAGCTTTCATTATGAAAAAAATAATCTCAGCTGGTGGGATTTCAGCAAGATCTATGATTCTGTAATGAAAGTAGTAGATAAAACCATAAAACACTATGATGTAGAATCAGTTGGCTTTGATTCTTGGGGCGTTGACTTTGGACTTCTTGATAAAAAAGGAAACCTGATAAATGATCCTTTACAGTATAGAACAATGTTCAAGGTAAAAGATCACATTGTAAAGGTAATAAATGAAAACAGAGATTATATAAGCGAAAGAATTCCTACCCAGTTTCAACCATTTAATACAGTTTACCAGCTTCTTTTATATAAGAGTCTATATGAAGAATTACTGAAAAAAGCCGATAAAATTCTATCCATTCCTTCACTATTTGCTTATAAATTAACAGGAAAGAAGTATTATGAGTTTACACAAGCTACAACAACTCAACTTTATAATTATAGAGCGAAGAAATGGGATTATGAACTCATAAAAACACTGGGTATACCTAAAATTTTCCCTGAAGTAGTACCTCCTGGAACAGTTCTTAATGGTTATAAAGAATATAAAGTCGTACTACCCGCATCACATGATACAGGTTCAGCTTTTACTTCTGTCTCAGCAAAATCAAATCAAGTGATGATAATCAGTCTTGGAACATGGTGTTTAAACGGTGTTGTTATTTCTAAATTACCCAAAACACAAGAAATATTAAAATATAATTATGCTATTGAAGGTTGTGCTGATGGAAGATTGAGAGTAATTGCAAACACAACAGGATTATGGTTATTTCAAAAATTGAAGGAACAATGGGATAGTATTGATAAACCAGTTACATATGAGAAATTAGTAAAAATGGCAGAAGTTGCACCTAGTTTTTCTGGTTACATAGATGTAGATAAAGAAATTTTTCAAAAAACGAAGCAGATGGACTACGAAATTGCAAATGAATCAAAAAAGTTATCTGGAAAAGAACCTCAGACCAAGAATGAGATCGCTAGAATCGCTCTTGAAGGTATCGCCCTGAAAATTAGGAAAACAAAAGAGGACCTCGAAAAATTATTTGGATATCGTTTGAATAAAATCCGTATAGTTGGTGGCGGAATAAATAATAAGCTGCTCTGTCAAATGATAGCAAACGCAACTAATCTACCCGTTATAGCAGGCCCTGCTGATGGCACCGCAATTGGAAATTTACTTTTACAGTTGTTAGCTCTTAACTTTGTTCCAAGCTTTAAACAGGGTTATGAGTTACTAAAGAATTCATTCGAGCTTATTGAATACAGACCTAGTAATGCATATATGTGGGATAAAGCATTTTCAGATTTTATTAAAGTACTATATTATAAATGAATCTTCCATCATTCTTCTACGCTGTTGACTGTGAAAGCATTCTTTTAAACATATTACGAAACATTTCTGCAATTTTTCTCATCCAGGTAAAGGGCATTTCTTCTTCTTTTTCCTCTTGCATATCTGTTTCAAGTATCTCGAAATCCTCGGTTAATGTATTATTTTCGAATTTTCCCTTACCTGGCCCTTCTCCAGTACCTGTTCCAGGAGAACCATATCCAGCACCATCATCAGGACCATCCGGTATTCCATCACCAGGACCATAACCCTTTATTGCAAAAGAAACTGTCACAACCAAAAGAAACATTAAGAGTACTGCAAGAAATTTCTTCATATAATCATCTCCTTATTGTTTTCTCACAACATATTTTTTCATAATGCAGATTAAAAAAGGATTAAAGGTTTTTTGGTGCAGTCCAGCTATTTTAAGAAAATTTAAAATTGACAATTCTGCAATTTTGGCTAAAATCAATATATGTAAAGTTACACAAACTCTAAAGTGCACTTGATTCTGAGTTAATGTAGTTTATTGTAGAAAGATTGATTACAGGAAATTTGTGAGTACATCTAAAAAACTAATACCAAAGTGAGGAGGATACTAATGGATTATCTTGTATTCAGTTTATGGTTCACTGTTATCCATGCAGTTGCATACACAGTAGCCGGAGCAATTGCTCTTAATATTAGTAAAGATCTATATGAGGAAAAAGAACGAGTTCTTGATTTCCTTAGAAATATGTCAGATGAAAAAGAAAGCAAACATGTACAAAGATGGTTTCTTCCCGCACAATTACTAAGAGGGCTCATACTTTCTGTAGTGTTATGGCCGATTATTAACTTGCTTGGAGATTTATCTTTTGCAGTCCGTTTTGTGTTTATTGCAGGTCTGTTATTTTTCTATACAGATTTTGCAAGTGCAATACCTTTTAACAACAATATAGAAGGCTTCGTATACATGAAACCAAAATATATGAAACTTAAGTCTTTCTGGAAACTTTACCTTGAAACCTTTATTTACAGCGTTATAGTTGGAGCTGCAGTAAGCGGACTTCTATTCTAAATGATTTAACTAAAAAAATCCAATTAAGTATTGACTTAATTAAATTATTATTGTACGATGAATGCAGGTAAACAGTATTATTTCTTAAGAGGTGCTGATCAATGTCCGAGCTTATTGATATTTTAAAAGCCCTATCTGATGAAACTCGTTATAAAATAATAAAATTGCTAATCAACAATAAATTCTGCGTTAGTGCGCTGTCAAAAAGACTTAATATTTCAGAATCTGCAGTTTCTCAACATCTTAAAATTCTAAAAAATGCAGGAATAGTTGAAGGAGAAAAAATCAGCTATTACACCCATTACACAGTTAACCTCGATGCGCTACAAAAAGTAGCCAATAAAATATCAGAACTATCATGTGAAACGGTTTCATCTAAAGAATCTGATGCAAACGTAAATCAATAAAGGCAAGGGGGGAAGCAAAATGTGCAAAGATAAATGCAGAAAACAAAATGAAATAATAACTGATGACAGTAAATGTTGTCATGAGTATACCGAAAAAGCTGAATGCTGCTACGAACATAACGTAGAAGAATGCGAATGTCACCAGGAAGGCAACGAACACTCCTGCGACTGCAAAAAAGAACATCATTAACAGTTTTTTAGTGGTGGTATTTTGAGATTTTGACGAAACATAGCATTGGATATGTTTTTTCTAATTTTGAAGCTCTGTTCACGGTTCACGTATTTTGAATTTCCGATGGAAGCGTAAGCGTTGGACGTGGTTTTTGTATCTGTCGGTTCACGGAAAACGGCTCATCGTTCACGTGGTTTTTCTCGGACTCTCGTCTTTTCGGTTTTTTTCTCGGA
>JAWODV010000100.1:0-17970 GCA_046483075.1 Kosmotogaceae bacterium
GAGCCGGCTTCCGCGACCGCCCGGCTCCAGCGAAGCTCCATCTCGTCCTCGGATGCGGTCATGCCGGCTTCATCGGCCGCATGATGGATCAGTTGGGTGTCGATGATGTCCACGAGCATCGGCCCGGCGCGGCGCTTGCGGAGTTCCTCGAGCAGGTCTCCGCGGGTGATCGCCTCGCCGCCGACACGGACTTTCTCACCATTTTCCAGGATCTTATGTCCGATGCGCGTTGGTTCATCACAGTTCGGACATACAAGCATTACTTTACTTACATATATAGGAGCTTCTCTTTCAATTATTCCACCTTCTCTATACTGATTTGTTGGACGCTGGTGTTTTTTATTGAAATTTACCCCCTGAACAATAACTTTCTTCTCTTTTGGAATTACCTTCATTACCTGGCCAATTTTTCCCTTATCTTTACCAGAGATTACTTTTACTCTATCCTCTTTCTTTATTCTCATTGACATCTAAATCACTCCTTACCATACTTCCTGTGCAAGAGATGCGATTTTTGAAAATCCTTTTTCCCTTATCTCTCTTGCAATAGGTCCAAACACACGGGTTCCACGAGGTTGATTCTGATTATCGATCAATACAGCAGCATTATCATCAAATCTAATATAAGTACCATCTCTCCTTTTTACCTCTTTTCTTGTTCTCACAACAACAGCTTTAACAATCTCGCCTTTTTTTATGTTCGTGTTTGGAACTGCTTCTCTAACTGAAGCAACCACAATATCACCCAAAGACCCATATTTTCTTTTAAAACCTCCGGTGACCTGTAAAACCCTTAATACTCTTGCTCCAGAATTATCAGCCACCCTCAGGTGAGATTCCAATCTTATCATTATTCCTCACCCCCGGAGATTTCTTCAACGCTTTTGGGTGTTTCGGCAATATCTTTATCTTCTCCTCTAAATACAGTTCTCCTGATCGTTCTTGTTACCTCGTATCTTTTGTTCTTACTTATGGGCTTACATTCTCTTATTTCAACAATATCGCCCGTAACACATTGTCCTTCTTCATCATGAGCTTGATACCTTTTCGAATGCTTTACTGTTTTACCATACAGTGGGTGTATAAACCTTCTATCAACGCTTACCACAACAGTTTTTTCCATTTTGTCACTTACCACAGTTCCTACTAATCTTTTTTTTGGCATAATGTTACCTCCTTATTCCTAGCTCTCGACCACGGAGGATTGTCTTAATCCTGGCTATATCCTTCTTAACAAACCCTATCTGGGAGTGATTTTTGAGTCTATTCATTTCAAGCTGGAATCTCATATCCATTAATTTCCTTTTCGAATCATCCAGCATCTGTTTCAATTCGTCATCAGTGAACTTCTGTAATTCTTGAGCTTTCATCAAAGTTCACCTCCTATATGATATCGTGCTACAACTTTTGTTCTTACAGGCAATTTCGCGGCCGCCAATCTTAAAGCTTCTTTCGCCAGTTTTTCATCAACTCCACCTATCTCAAACAAAATTTTTCCTGGTTTAACTACAGCAGCCCAGCCTTCAACTTCACCTTTTCCTTTACCCATTCGTACACCTATACCTTTTGAAGTTAATGGTTTATCGGGGAAAACTCTTATCCAAATTTTTCCATTTCGTTTCAGCGTTCTCATTATAGCGATTCTACACGCTTCAATTTGTTGAGAGGTTATCCAGTGAGGTTCTAGTGACTTTAAACCCCATTCTCCGAAATGTACTAGAGTTCCGCCTTTAGCTTTACCTTTAACTGTTCCTCGTTGTTGTTTTCTGTATTTCACCCTCTTGGGCATTAACATCTTGCTAAACCTCCCTTCTTACCTATCTCAAACTTCAACGTCACCTTTATAAACCCAAACCTTAACGCCAATGATTCCCATTTTTGTATGGGCATCACAATATCCATAATCAATATTAGATCTTAGCGTTTGTAAGGGCAATCTTCCTTCTAAAAACCACTCAGTTCGAGCAATATCGGCTCCGTTAAGTCTACCGGAGACCATTATTTTAATTCCCTTTGCGCCTTTTCTCATTGCTGTGAAAAGGGCCCTTTTCATAGCTCGTTTGTACGATGCCCTGCGTTCGATTCTTGATGCAATATCCTGTGCCACCAGTTCTGCATCAGTCTCGGGTGTTTTAACTTCTTCGATATTTAATTGAAGTCTTCTTTTAATCATTGATTCAAGCTGATTTCTAAGCTTCTTTACCTCCGAACCTTTTTTACCAATTATCACACCAGGTCGGGCTGTCATTACTGTGATATCAACCTTACCAGCTTCCTGACGTTCAATATTAATATCTGAAACTCCCGCTGCACGATAATTGTTCTTCAAATAATCTCTTATCTTAATATCTTCAAGAAGATACTCTTTGTAGTTCTTTTCATTTATCCAGCGAGCTTTCCAATCCTTTGAAACTCCTAATCTAAATCCATGGGGATGAACTTTTTGACCCACCTATTACTCACCTCGCTCTTCTTTCTCTTGAGGACTATTTTCTGTTTCTTCTCTCTCTCTATCTCTAACCGATATCTTAATATGGCAAAATCGCTTAAGTAAAATATCCGCTCTTCCTCTACCTCGTGCCCAAAGCCTCTTCATTCTTGGGCCATCATCAACAACTGCTTCACTAATATAAAGCGCATCTACGTTCATACCAAAATTATTTTCAGCATTTGCAACAGCTGATTTTAGCACTTTATGTGTCACTCTGGCTGGTTTTGTCGGTGTGAATTCAAGTATCTGAAAAGCTTCACCAACGTTTTTTCCACGTATTGCATTTACAATTGATCTTGCCTTTCGTGGTGATAACCTTATATATCTAGCCACCGCCTGTGCTTCAATAACTGGTTTGGAGGCTTCTTGTTCTTTTCTATTTCTGTGAAATACCGAACGTTTCACCGATTTTTTTGGCATACAATACCTCCTTTAAACCTTTAGTTGACCTTTTTTTACCCTTTTCTCAGAATGCCCTCCAAACCTCCTGGTAGGGGCAAATTCTCCGAGTCGGTGTCCAATCATATTCTCTGAAATGTAAACAGGAATATGTTTCATTCCGTTATATACGGCGATTGTATGTCCTATCATTTCAGGCACAATCATAGAAGCTCTGCTCCAAGTTTTAATTGGCTTCTTTTCGCCTTTTTCATTCATTTCGCGCACTTTTTTTAGTAATTTAGGGTAAATATATGGTCCTTTTTTCTTTGAACGAGACACCTAAAATCACCTCCTGCCCTTCTTCTTTCTTCTCTGCACGATAAGCTTATCTGATGGTTTTTTTCTTCTTCTTGTTTTATACCCTTTAGCAGGAGTTCCCCAGGGGCTTTTTGGTATATGACCTTTACTTCTTCCTTCTCCACCACCCATAGGATGATCGACAGGATTCATAGTCATTCCTCTAACTGTAGGTCTAACTCCTAACCAGCGTTTTCTTCCAGCTTTTCCATGTATCTCATTGGAATGCTCTTCATTTCCTACCATGCCAATAGTAGCCATGCATTTTGAAATAACCCGTCTTAATTCACCAGAAGGCATCTTGATTAACGCATATCTGCCTTCTCTTGCCATTAACTGTGCATAAGTGCCTGCTGAACGGGCTATTTGGCCACCTTTTTTAGGTGAAAATTCAATATTATGTACGATACTTCCGATAGGAATGTTTTCAAGTGGAAGCGCATTCCCTACAGAAATCTCTGCTTGAGGTCCGCTTTCAATAGTATCGCCTATCTTTAAACCTTTGGGAGCAAGGATATATTTTCTTTCACCATCGGCGTATACTAATAAAGCTATCCTCGCAGTTCGATTTGGGTCATATTCAAAATCTACAATTTTTGCAGGTACACCGATTTTAGCGCGCTTAAAATCAATTATTCTATAGTAACGTTTTGTTCCTCCACCATGATGTCTTACTGTGATTCTTCCATGATGGTTTCTTCCAGCTTTTTTCTTAATTATCCTAACCAATGATTTTTCTGGTTCTTTCTTTGTTATTTCTTTATAATCTGGAACCAACATCTCTCTTCTGCTAGGAGTAGTTGGTTTAAATTTTCTTAGAGCCATCTCAAATCACCTCTCAGTGCTGGCCTTCAAGTTCTTTTATTCTATATCCTTCAACTAGAGTTACCACTGCCTTTTTCCAGGATCTGCTTCGGCCTGTGTAAACACCTCTTCTTTTTGGTTTACCAGCAACGTTGGAAACGTTTACTTTTTTTACTTTTACGGAAAATAGTTCTTCTACTGCTCGCTTAATTTTATGCTTGTTAGCTTTTGGATGAACTTCAAAATAGTACTTATTATACTCAGCATCTCTAACGGTTTTTTCGGTGGTGAGCGGTTTTACGATTACATCATTATTAGACAATTCTAGTTTTGGCATTAACCGAGCACCTCCTCAATTTTTTCAACTAAAGCCGTTGTTAAAACAATCTTTTCGTATTTTAATAGATCAAATACATTAAGCCCATCTATGTTATTAGTATTTCCGGCATTTATTGAGTTGCCAGGATTATCTGCTATTAGTACTTTTACGTTGCTAAGATTTCTGCCTGAAATTTTGACATTTTCATATTTTTCAACTTTCTCTGGCAATACTAACAGCACTTTTTCATTCTTTAAACCCAGATTGTCAAGTATGTTTTTTACATTCTTTGTTCCAGGTTTGTCTAACGTGAGATCATCAAGCACTATTAGGTTTTTCTCCTGAAATCTTAAGCTAAGTGCAGATTTTAGTGCCAATTTTTTCATCTTTTTATTTAATTTTTTAGACCAATCCTTGGGTTTTGGACCATGGGTGACACCACCATGACGCCATAGAGGACTTCTTGTTGTTCCAACACGAGCTCTTCCAGTACCCTTTTGTGGCCAGGGCTTTCTGCCTCCACCTCTTACTTCTGCTCTTTCTTTTGTTGAAGCAGTTCCAGCCCTTTTAGAAGCCAACTGCATATCAACATAACGAAACATTACATCTTTATTAGGCTCAATATTAAATATTGAATCCTTCAATTTTGCTGATCCCACATTTTTCCCATTAATATCGAGGATATCTATCTGAGCCATAATTGTTCCTCCTTCCAAAGTTCAACTTCGGGGTTATTCCTTACCTTTAACAATAACAAGGCTACCCCTCGCTCCCGGGACTGGCCCATTAACTGCTATCAGGCCATTTTCCTCATCCACTGTAATAACTTCAAGATTCTTTATCGTAGTCCTTTCATTACCATATCTTCCTGGCATTTTTTTGCCTTTCCAGATCTTTGCTGGATCCGTATGTTGTCCAACTGAACCCATTTCTCTGTGGAATTTCGACCCATGACTGGCCTCTCCACCTTTAAAATTCCATCGTTTCATAACTCCTGCAAAACCTTTACCTTTACTTTTTCCTGTAATATCTACCTGTTCGCCATCAGAAAAAATACTCACTGTAACCACATCCCCTACATTATAATCATCGGGATTATCTATTCTAATTTCCTTTATTATTCTATGTGGCTTTACTTTTGCTGCTTCGAATGATTTAAGTAGTGGTTTCGTTAACAGCTTCTTAGCTCTATTTTCTGAAAGCTCTTCAAATCCTATTCTTATCGCATCATATTCTCCACTTGAGGCAGTTTTCTTTTGAACAACCGTACAGGGACCTGCTTTTATGATAGTTGCGCCATATGATACCCCATCTTTGTATATTGTGGTCATTCCAAGTTTTCTGCCGATAATACCTTTCATGAGTGCACCTCCGCTCAATTACTTCTCAAAGTTTAATTTCAACGTCCACCCCTGCGGGTAGATCAACCTTCATTAATGAATCTATTGTTTTTGGTGTAGGATCAACTATTTCTATAAGTCTTTTATGCACCAGCTTCTCAAACTGCTCCCTCGAATCCTTATATTTATGGGGTGATTTCAAAACAGTATATAATGTCCTCTCTGTTGGCAAAGGAACGGGTCCTGAAACATGTGCATTTGTTATCTTAACCGCTTCCACTATTTTCTTGGCAGACATGTCAAGCAGTCTATGGTCATAAGCCTTAAGCCTTATCCTGATTTTTTGTTTGGCCATGCCTTCGGTTCCCTCCTTCTTAAAAGGCAGGGGGGTCACAATACTCCCCCGCCGATCCATAAATTCTGTTATCATTCAATAATGTCACTAACTACTCCGGCTCCAACTGTTCTTCCGCCTTCTCTAACAGCAAATCTCATACCTTTTTCAACGGCTACCGGGTAGATGAGCTCTACGTCCATTACAACGTTGTCACCAGGCATAACCATCTCTACACCTTCCGGAAGGTCTTTTAATTCGCCAGTAACGTCTGCAGTCTTCATAAAGAATTGTGGTCTGTAACCCTTGGTAAATGGTGTATGCCTTCCACCTTCCTCTTTCTTCAACACATAAATATTAGCCTTAAAGTGTTTGTGAGGAGTTATAGAACCTGGCTTTGCAAGTACCTGCCCTCTCTTAACCTCTTCTTTTCCAACACCTCTGAGAAGACAACCAACATTGTCACCAGCTTGACCTTCATCAAGAAGCTTTCTAAACATTTCAACTCCGGTAACAACTGTTTTTCTGGTTTCGTAAGAAAGTCCGATTATTTCAACTTCATCTCCTACGTGAACGATGCCTCTCTCTATTCTTCCAGTAACAACTGTTCCTCTACCTGTAATTGAGAAAATATCTTCGACAGGCATGAGGAATGGTTTACTTGTGTCTCTCTCGGGTTCAGGGAAGTAACTATCTATTGCTTCTAGCAGTTCATAAATGTTCTTCATTTCAGGTGCATCTTCATTTTCAGCATCTAGAGCCTTCAACGCTGATCCTTTAATTATTGGAATTTCATCGCCGGGAAATTCGTAATTCGTTAAAAGTTCTCTTACTTCTTCCTCAACAAGTTCAACAAGCTCTTCGTCGTCTACCATATCAGTCTTGTTGACATAAACGACCATAGCAGGAACATTAACCTGCCTTGCCAAAAGAACATGTTCTCGTGTCTGTGGCATAACGCCATCAGTTGCTGCTACAACAAGTATTGCTCCATCCATCTGGGCTGCACCGGTGATCATGTTCTTAATATAATCAGCATGTCCCGGACAATCAATATGTGCATAGTGTCTGTTTTCTGTCTGATATTCGATGTGTGCTACGTTGATTGTTATTCCTCTTGTCTTCTCTTCTGGTGCTTTGTCAATTGAATCAAAAGCTGCAAAATCTGCCATTCCTTTGAAATGCAAAGCTTTTGTCATTGCTGCGGTTAATGTTGTTTTGCCATGGTCAATATGACCAATTGTTCCAATGTTCAAATGCGGTTTAGTTCTTTCAAACTTCTCTTTTTTAGCCATTTTTCTCCCTCCTCTATCCTAATGGTTGGGTATTTTTAAGATCCTAAGATCTTTTCTGCAACTTTATCAGGCACTTCAGAGTAATGAGCAAATTGTATCATGTGAGTTGCTCTCCCCTGAGACAGAGATCTTACAATTGTCGCATATCCAAACAATTCAGAAAGTGGTATAAGCGCCTTAATAATCCTCAATTTTCCTTTGTTTTCAAAACCTTCAATACGCGCTCTTCTTGAATTCATATCAGCAACAATGTCCCCCAAATAATCTTCAGGTGTTGTCACTTTTACGGACATCATGGGTTCAAGTAACGTCGGATTCGCAGCCTTAACAGCCTTTTTAAACGCTATAGAAGATGCTATCTTAAACGCTACTTCAGAAGAATCAACTTCATGATAAGAACCATCAAGAAGAGTTGCCTTTATATTCACCATTGGATAACCCGCAAGAATTCCTGTTTGCATAGCTTCACGTATACCTGTTTCAACAGATGGTACATATTCTTTTGGTACTACGCCACCTCTTGACTTATCTTCAAAAATGAAATCTTCATCACTTGGTTCAATTCTTAACTCAACATGGCCATATTGTCCGCGACCACCAGTTTGTCTTACATATTTTTCTTCACCTTTGGCAGATTGTCTTATTGTTTCTTTATAAGTAACCTGTGGATGACCGGTTCTGAACTTTGCTTTAAATTCTCTCTTTATACGCTCAAGTACTACTTCTAGATGTAGCTCACCCATTCCAGAAAGTATTGTGTCTCCCGTATCATGATCTACATAAGCTTGCAAAGATGGATCTTCATCTGATAAAGCAACCAGGCCCTTTGAAAGTTTATCGAAATCCTCTTTAGAATCAGCTTCAAGAGCTATTGAAATTACTGGTTCGGGAAACTCCATTGTTTCAAAAAGAATTTTCTTTTCTCCTGAGACAATTGTTTCTCCTGTTATTGTATCTCTTATACCAACCATAGCTACTATATCACCAGCTCTAACATAGTCAACTTCTTCGCGTTTGTCAGCATGTAAAAAAAGCAATCTTGAAACTCTTTCTTTTTTGTTCTTCACTACATTGTATACATAAGAACCTTTACTTAATGAACCAGAATATACCCTTACAAAAGTGACCTTTCCTACGAACGGGTCAACCATTATTTTAAAAGCAAGTCCAACAAAAGGTCCATCAATGTCAGGATAAACAAGAATTTCTTCTTTAGTTTCTGCGTCTTTACCCTTTATAGGGGGTGAATCTAGTGGAGACGGAAGATATTCTACCAAAGCATCCAGCAATGGCTGTACTCCCTTGTTTTTAAACGCAGATCCACAAAGTACAGGTACTATGTGATTACCCAATGTGCCTTTTCTTATTGCTTTAACCAATTGTTCGGCAGTAATTTCTTCACCATCAATATATTTTTCCATAAGCTCTTCGTCAAATTCTGCTACATGCATTATTAGATTTTCTCTGTGCTCTTCTACTGCATCTTGATATTCTTCAGGTATTTCTTCGTAGCCAAAATCCATTCCGTCTTCGCTGTACCATCTTATAGCTTTCATTCTAACAAGATCAATTATACCTTCAAAATCAGATTCTGCACCTATAGGCAGTTGAACTGGTACTGGATTAGTTTCTAGCTTTTTAACCATGCTTTCAACAGCTTCATGAAAATCTGCTCCGATTTTATCCATCTTATTCATGAATGCTATACGTGGAACATTATACTTGCTTGCTTGACGCCAGACCGTTTCTGATTGTGGTTCTACACCTGCCTGTGCATCAAATATTGCAATTGCGCCATCAAGCACTCTGAGTGATCTTTCAACTTCAATAGTAAAGTCAACGTGTCCGGGCGTATCGATAATATTAATTCGAAAATCCTTCCAAAAACATGTTGTTGCAGCGGATGTAATGGTAATTCCTCTTTCCTTTTCCTGGTCCATCCAATCCATTGTTGCAGTTCCTTCATCTACATTACCAAGCTTGTACTTCCTTCCTGTATAGTAAAGCATACGCTCGGTTGTCGTAGTTTTCCCAGCATCAATATGCGCCATTATTCCTATGTTTCTAACTTCATCAAGATTCGTATAACGTTCCTTCAAAACAACTTCCTCCTGTTACTTTTCAAGCATGATTACCATCTAAAGTGTGAATATGCTTTACCGGCTTCTGCCATTCTGTGTACTTCTTCTTTTCTCTTAAAAGCTGCTCCGCTTCCATTGTAAGCGTCCACCAATTCCATCATAAGTCTTTCACTCATTGGCCTACCCTTTTTATTTCGACTTGCTATAAGAATCCATCTTAAAGCAAGTGAAAGTGCCCTTTCTTCTGGAACCTCAAAGGGTATTTGATAGGTTGCCCCTCCCACTCTTCTTGGGCGTACTTCAAGTAAAGGCTTTACATTTTCAAGAGCTTGTCTGAACGCTTCCATTGGTGGTTTTCCTGTTTTTTCAGCCAGTCCGTCAATTGCATTATAAACAATGGTTTTGGCCCTGGCTTTTTTCCCATCAAACATTAAGCGATTGATAAGCTTCCCAATATAAAAATCATTGTATACCGGATCAGGTGAAATTTTCCTTTTTTCTGCTCTTCTTCTTCTCACTGAGGGTTAACCTCCTTATTTCTTAGTTCTCTTTGTCCCGTATCTACTTCGGGATTGTTTTCTGTCAGCAACTCCTTCTGCATCAAGGACCCCTCTAACTACCTTATAACGTACTCCAGGCAGATCCCTGACTCTTCCTCCACGCACCAAAACAACAGAGTGTTCCTGAAGGTTATGCCCTTCACCTGGAATGTATGCAGTTACTTCAGTCCCATTTGATAATCTAACTCTGGCAATTTTTCTCAATGCCGAGTTAGGCTTTTTTGGAGTCATTGTAGATACCCTAACACAAACACCCCGTTTCTGGGGATTATTCTCTAATGCAGGTGACTTAGACTTTTTGGTAACTTTCTTTCTACCACGTTTTATTAACTGATTTATTGTAGGCATGCGGTTTTGTTCCGCCTCCTTTCAAAGATATACCAAGACTCATTTTACAATGGACGCTTTTGCCTGTCAATCCATAGTATTATCTATTTGCCAAAGGTTAGCTAAGTTTACACAATCTTTACTTTAGGAACAGTATTCTATCAGGTTCATGAAAGCCACAAATTCGTTGATACGACCTTCTTTAAATGACTCATCAATTGATTGAAGATAAAGAAGTAAATTCTGAAGATCAGTTAATGAATATTTCTTGTGCAAATTAGGCTGGTTTTCATCTTCTCCAGAAAATCTGAATCCGACAATATTGGCAACTGTACTTGTTTTGCATTTCAACTTCTTCGCCAGTTCAGTTATTGTTTTCCAATCAGGTGTCGTCTCAACAGTTAATATTGATTTCATTCGACCAATTGTTTCAACTGTTCTTGTAATGATAGCTATTATAATGGGAAATGTGCTTCTTTCTTTAATCAATTCATAAGGTATTTTATCTGTTTTCCCTCTTAATAAATTGTATGCAAATTCATTATAATTTTTTTCTTTGTAAACATATGAATATTTCTCTATATCGTTCTCCGTTATTTGTCTTTCAAGAATTCCAAGTTTTTGAAGCTCAGAATAAATTAATTCCTCATTAGCTCCAACTGTTTCAAATATCTTTTCACTTGCTTCATTCGCTATTTCAACTCCAAGACCTTCAGAAAGTTTATTTATGTGGTTTAACCATTGTTCCTTTTTCCATGGGGGAGGTGATTTAAATATTTTTTTCTTACATCTTTTTAACTTTATCCTTCCATCAACAAATAAATCTGTGTTATCCGGAAAAACAGTACTTTCCAAAAACTCTACCAGTTCTTCAATTTCTTCTTTTTTCCATTTGTCTAATTGCCTTAGATAAACCGCATTTGATTGGCTGAACATATTGTTACTTCCCAGTATGTTTCTTAATTTTGATATTTTTTCGTTATCCTCTGGAAAAATATTTACATAGTCGGGGCTAACTTTTATCACAAAAATTTTTTTCAAAATATTACTGTCACCAAGTAAACAATAAACCAAAATTATGTCTCTCCTTCTTATTCTTCCAACCAGACAAACAGGCTTTCTGCAGGTGGCGCTTCTGGTTCTGGTTTTTGCCTTACCACAGTTCCCGTTCCAATTATCTTAACATCTTCAATATTATATAATTCAGCAACTTCAAAAACATCGTGTATCGTGTAACCGGTAAGATCCGGCATCTTCCATTTATAAATATCGAGCATTTTAGGTTCTTTTACTGGCTTAAACATTAGATTTTCAACTATTTCAGCAAATACAGGAGCAGCTACACTACCTCCATAATATTCTTCTCCTCGGGGGTTATCTATAAATACTACCAGGGAATACTTTGGTTCCTCAAGCGGGAAAAATCCCCAAAATAATGAATAGTAATCCTCATCGCTGTAACTTCCTTCAAAAGCTTTTTGTGCTGTGCCTGTTTTTCCTCCAATTCTTATTCCATCTACCTGTGCTCTAGTTCCTGTTCCGCTTGCCACAACAGATTCCAGCACTGGTATCATGCTCTTAACTACGTTTTGAGGTATTACTGTTCTTTCTATTTCAGGTTCTAATTTTCTAACTTCACGTTCACCTGAAACAGCATTGACAAATGTTGGTTCTACTAATCTTCCATTTGCCGGGTAAACATTCAAAGCCCTTGTCAATTGAAATATATTTGCTCCAAGTCCCTGACCGATTCCAAACTGATATGGAGAAATTAGCGACCAATATAAAGGTTTAGCCAGTATACCTGGAGTTTCACCTGGCAGATCTACATTTGTTTCTCTTCCGAAACCCATAGTAATTAGTTGATTGTAGAAGGCTTCTTTACCAATATTATCAATTATGTGCTGTATTACTTGTACTGTTGCCACGTTACAAGAGTTCCTAATACCATCATGAAATGTCTCTATTCCGTGTTTCTCTCCTTCAGTATCTCTTATAATAATATCAAGGCTTTCAACTGGTTTTATAGAACCATCACATGTAAATGTTGTTTCAGGCGTAATAGAATGAGTCTTTAGAGCAATCCCGTATATTATGGGTTTTATTGTGGAACCTGGTTCTACTATTCCCATCAAACCAGTATCCCAGGGAAATGTGTTTGCATAAGCAATAATTTTTCCTGAATTACTTTCCATTAAAAGAGCTATGCCACCATTTGCATTGTTTTCCTCAACTGCTTCTTTCATCTTTTGATAAATCATTTTTTGAATATCCAGATCAATTGATAAATAAACATCGCTTCCATTTTCTGGAGATTCCTGGAAAGTTTGTGTTAACGTTCTTTTTATGGTTCCATCTTTCTTCCCTGCTAGAAGCTCATTATAACTTGTCTCAATACCTTGTGTGGATTCCTGACCTTCTTTAAACGAGCCAATAATTTTCTCAACACCATAACCGGTGTAAGACAATCTTTTCGTTGACATTTCAACGGAAACATATTTTCTAATATTTGGAGACAATTTTTTTGAAAGATTTTTCATGTTTTCGTAGCTACCAAGAAGTATAAAGCTACTGTTGTTTAGCTTTTGATGAAGATCATCCGTATTATTGTTGAAATTTCGCCTTATAGTATCGATAATATTCTCTAATTCAACATCAGATACAGCACGTTTCAAGAAGTCTACATCCAACCATGCTTGATATTCCAAGACATCATTGGCAAGCACTTCACCATTTCTATCGAAAATAGTTCCCCTTAATGCAGGTACCCTGTTAACTTTTACAGTTACCGGAATTTCATATTCAGTAAATACTGATAAATACAAAACTCTACCACCAAGCACGGCGGTTACCATTATGACTATTACATATAGTATCGATACTCTACTTGAGAGCTTGTTTATACTGCTAACACCTCACGTTTATAAATATTCAGTTGTCCAGCTCAGAACCAACAACAGTCTCCAAATAAGCAATCTCGCGCGTTAAACTATCAATGCGCGTTCTCATTTGGACTATGCCTTCTCTAGTTTCTCTCGCTTGTGATGCCATTTTGTCGGTTTCATTACCAAAATGAAGTGGTAATACAATGGAGACTGCAATAGAAAGAAAAATAACTAAAACCTGTAAAGCCGTTATAAAGCTCCAGGTTCCTGCACGAGCATGAACGTACTCGCGCGATACTGCTTGCGATTTTCTCCGCTTCGCTGTGATAACTTGCACGAGATGTTCCTCCCTTCAAATCCGCTCCGCTGCCCTCAGTTTTGCACTTCTTGCCCGAGGGTTGTGCTCTACTTCAATGTCCGATGGAGTCAAGGGTTTTTTTGTTAGAACATTCAGTTCTCCCCCTTGTAGATCCCTGAATGTTCTTTTAACAACTCCATCTTCTAATGAATGAAAAGAAATTATAACAACCCGACCACCGGGTTTCAAATAATGGGGAATTTTGTACAGAGTTTTTTCAATGTTCTCCAGTTCCTGGTTCACTTCAATTCTTATCGCCTGAAATGTTCTTGTTGCAAAATGCCTTCTTCCATATCTAAACTTGGGTGGCAACGCTTTTTTTATTGCCTCAACCAGATCAAAGGTTGTATAAAGAGGTCTCCGCTTAACAATCGATCTGGCAATGCGTCTTGCAAATCGCTTTTCCTGCCCGTACTCGAAAATTATCTTGGATAATTCAGGCTCGGAATAATTGTTTACCACATTTTTTGCTGTAAAATCTGCTTCAGGATTCATTCTCATATCAAGGGGTTCATCCTTCTCGTAGCTAAAGCCTCTTCCCTGGGCTTTTAGTTGAAAGGTAGATACTCCAAGATCAAGAATGAAACCGTCTACTTTTTCAATTTTCAAAGAATCAAGAACCAGGTCAAAATCCGTATAAGAAACATTGAATAACTCAACAAATCCCCGAAATTCCTCGAGTTTCTTTTTTGCTATCTGTAAAACTTCATTGTCAATGTCCAGGCCAATTAGTTTTGAATCACTATTTAGTTCTTTTGCTAAAATTGATAAATGCCCACCTTCTCCAGCGGTACAGTCAACGTACGTTCCTTTCCTATCTACAATAAGAAAACCAAGCGCTTCGTGAACCATAACGCTCCGGTGGGTATCTTTATAAAATCTAGCCAATTTGTTCACTCCGCTAAAAAAATATTATCACTTTTATCCCATCAAAGTCAAATAAAACTCAAAAAAAATCTATCTCGAAAAGTGCAAGAGTTCTTTTTCTATAAAATCATCGATGTTTCCATCCATAATCGACTGAATATTGCCTGTCTCAAATCCAGTCCTGTGATCCTTTACCATTGTATAAGGTTGAAAAACATAGGATCGTATTTGGCTGCCCCAGGCAATATCCTTTTGCTCACCTCTTAGCTTCAGTTTTTCTTCACGTTTCTTTTCAAGCTCGATTTCAAACAACTTTGCCTTCAATAATTTCATTGCAGTGTGTTTGTTCTGATGCTGTGATCTTTCTTTCTGACATGTTACAACTATTCCAGTAGGAAGATGCGTTATTCTTACAGCAGATTCAGTCCTGTTAACATGCTGTCCCCCCGCTCCACCAGCTCTGTATGTGTCTATGCGCAGATCTTCTGGTTTTATTTCAATATCGATATCATCATCCATTTCTGGTGAAACACTCACAGAAGCAAACGAGGTATGTCTTCTATGATTTGCATCAAAGGGAGAAAGTCTGACCAGTCTGTGTACACCAGCTTCATATTTCAGTTTGCCATATGCATAAGGCCCTTTTATGTTTATTGTAGCAGACTTCAATCCGGCTTCATCTCCCGGTTGTTCTTCGATAATATCTATTTCATAACTATTCTTCTCAGCCCAACGACTATACATTCTAAAAAGCATGGAAGCCCAGTCCTGAGACTCGGTACCTCCTGCTCCAGGGTGCACAGTAAGAAACCCATTATTTGAATCATATGGATCATTTAAAAGCACGCTTAATTCAAATTCACGTACAAGTTTTTCTGCCTCTCCTATCATCTCTTCGGCCTGTTTTGCAAAACTCGGATCATCTTCAGACAGTTCAACAGCTGCATCAATGTTTCCCAGCGTTTTCTTAATATCATTTAGTAGATTCAATCGGTCTCTAAGAATCTGAGCTTCCTTTCCCAGTTTTTTTGCTCTATCCTGATCTGCCCAAACATCTGGCCCTGACATTTCTTTTTCAAATTTTTCTAAACGGTTTTGCAAATTATCCAGATCCACATTTTTCAATATGGTACTGAATTTATCTTTCAGTTCTTCCAGTCGATTTTTTGTTTCATGATCGATCATTTTTTCACCTCTATGTAAATACTTTATTTTTTTCTTTTTACTTTAAATCTCCTTTTCATTGGTCGAGAGTATGTTTTTTTATCAGCCTTTTTCTTCTTATTCGTACTCATTACTGAACCCTCTGAATGTGAAAAATTTAGTTTATTAAAATCTGCTTTTGCTTTAGCTTCTTCAGTTCTATCGATTTTTGTCAATCTGCTTAATACACTAACAATGTCATCATATAAAGAATCTACCATTTCTTCAAATAACATATAAGACTCTCTTTTAAACTCAATTACAGGATCTTTCTGACCATAAGCTCTGAGCCCGACTGATTGCTTTAGATGTTCTAGCGTTTCTAAATGACGTCTCCAGCGTTCATCAATCATGCGGAGCATCAAATATTTCATTACCCTTGGAAACTCTTCATCAAACTCTTCTTTTCTTTTTTCATATATTTCTTTTATCCTATTGATGATACTTCGTTTGAGTTCATCAATTTTTTCAAGATTGTTTAAGCCATCATAGATTTTTCTAGGAAGAAATCCAAACAATTGTTCAAGCGTTTTCAAATCAGGGATTTGTTCCAACTTACTTACTCTGCGTTCCACTACATCTTCAATGATTTCATAAATGTGTTTATCCAGTTCTTCACCTTTAAGCAACCAGTCACGATGAGCGTAAATGGCGCTTCTCTGCTTATCAACAACAGAATCCAGTTCATAAAGCCTCTTTCTTATTGAAAAATGTATACCTTCAATTTTTTTCTGAGCAGAATTTATTACTTTGCTCAAGAGCGAATGCTCTATAGGTTGCCCTTTTTCAATTTTAAGTGTATTCATTATTGATTCCATACGCTCTCCGCCAAATAATCGCAACAGGTCGTCTTCCGTTGACAAATAAAATCTGGATTCACCTGGATCTCCCTGTCTTCCTGAACGACCAATAAGCTGATTATCAATACGTCTGCTCTCGTGTCTTTCTGTTCCCGTGACAAGCAACCCTCCCAGATCCGTAACGCCTTCTTCTAATTTAATATCAGTTCCTCTTCCAGCCATATTGGTTGCTATAGTTACAGTCTTCTTTTGACCGGCCTTGGCAACTATTTCAGCTTCTCTTTCATGATGTTTGGCATTTAGAACCTCATGTGGGATATTTTCCTTCAAGAGCATTGAACTAAGTATTTCACTGTTTTCTATGGACGTGGTACCAACCAGAACAGGCTGCCCCTTTTCATAACGTTGTTTAATTTCTTCAACTACTGCATTGTATTTTTCTTCTTTGGTTCGATAGATTAAGTCATCTCTATCCAGTCTGATCACTGGTTCATTTGTTGGTATTACCACAACTTCTGTCCCGTAAATTGAAATAAACTCTGATTCTTCTGTTTTTGCAGTGCCGGTCATTCCAGATAACTTATCATACATTTTAAAATAATTCTGAAAAGTAATGGTAGCGTAGGTAATACTTTCTTCTCGAATTTTTACGTTTTCTTTTGCTTCTATTGCCTGATGTAAACCTTCACTATACCTTCTTCCAGGTAATAACCTACCTGTGAACTCGTCAACTATTATTACTTCTCCATCTTTAACAATGTAATCTACTTCATTTCTGAACAGTGTTATCGCCTTTAATGCATTTAACAAATGAAATAAATATCTATAATTTTCTGGATCATAGAGGTTATCTACCTTGAGTAGACTCTCTGCTTTCTCAATTCCTTTTTCAGTAAGATTTACAGTTTTTTCCTTTTCATCAACGATAAAATCTTCATCCTCATTAAATCGTTTTGCATAAAAAGCGAATTGCATATATAGATTTGAAGAGTCTTCGGAAGGACCTGAAATAATTAATGGCGTTCTAGCTTCATCAATCAAAATACTGTCAGCTTCGTCAACTATTACAAAATTGTGTCCCCTTTGAGTTTTATTCTCCAAAGAATAGACCAAATTATCTCTCAAATAATCAAAACCAAACTCATTTGCTGTACCATAAGTAACGTCACATTTATAAGCTTCCTTCTTTTCGGGTGGTTCCATTGACGTTTGAATATATCCAACTTTAAGACCAAGATATTCGTAAACAGGTCCCATCCAGTTAGCGTCTCTCTTCGCCAGGTAGTCGTTAACCGTTGCCACATGGGTGCCCTTCCCCGAAAGCGCGTTCAAGTACAGAGGCATCGTTGCAACAAGGGTTTTTCCTTCACCTGTTTTCATCTCGGCAATTTTTCCTTCATGAAGAGATATTGCACCCATTACCTGTACATCAAAAGGCCTCATATTAACGGTTCTTCTCGCACTTTCTCTTACCAATGCAAACGCTTCAGGTAAAATATCGTCAAGTTTCCCTCCATTATTTATTCTCTTTTTGAATTCTTTTGTTTTTTCCTTAAAATCCTTTTCAG
>JAWODV010000031.1:0-7301 GCA_046483075.1 Kosmotogaceae bacterium
TCATAAACAATCCTACCTTTTATGTATTCAATATTGAGTACTGGTTTTACGTTTTCCAAACTTGTAATTTTCATGCTATACCTCCTAATTAATTATCTGTTCAATTTAATCATATAACATGCCCAAAAAAATTATAAGTAACAGATGTTACCTGAACTATTTTTCAAGCTTATCGGCACTTAAAGCTAAAAAAATGCTATTTACCTATAACAATTAGGTTCGTATTATATTCATATGATAAAATTCATAAAATAAAAATTTTGAGGTGTATGGTATGTCTGAAGTTTTTAAAAAAGCGAAAAAAGTCAAAGATGCCAGTGAACTGTTGAAATTATCCACAACAAAAGAAAAAAATATCGCTCTATCATTAATTGCAGAAGCTCTTTATCAAAGAAAAGAAAAAATTCTTAAAAACAATGAAATAGATGTTATGAAAGCAAGACAGAAAGGATTTAAGGAATCTCTTATTGACAGATTATTGATAAATAAGAAACGAGTAGAAGAAATGATAGAAGCATGTCATAGAATAGTGAATCTTAGAGATCCTGTTGGTAATGTTATAACCTCATGGAAATCAAAAGATCTTAGAATTTCTAAAATTAGAGTTCCAATTGGAGCAATAGGTATTATCTATGAATCAAGACCCAATGTAACTGTGGATACAGTTATCTTGTCTTTAAAAGCAGGTAATTCGATTTTACTCCGCGGTGGAAGTGATGCATTGAGATCTAATATTGCGCTTGTTGAAGCTATAAAGGAAGGACTTAATAATTCTTCTATACCTGACGAAGCAGTAGAAATAATAAAAGATACAAACAGGGAGCTTGTAGATGAGATGCTTCATTTAAACAAATTTCTTTCTTTAATGATTCCCAGGGGTGGTTCTTCACTGATTAAATTTGTTACAGAAAATTCTACAGTACCAGTTTTAGAAACCGGTGTGGGAAACTGCCATATATTTGTTGACGAAAGCGCAGATTTAGAAAAATCGGTTAAAGTCATTGATAACGCAAAAACTCAAAGACCAGGTACTTGCAATGCAGTAGAAAAAGTTCTGGTGCATAAAAATGTTTCGAATGATTTTTTACCCAGGCTTTTTGAGCGATTAACTGAAAAAAATGTGGAAGTTAGAGGCTGCAAAAGAACCTGTGAAATTATTGAAGCTTCTCAAGCTAATAATGATGATTGGAGAGAGGAGTATTTGGACTATATTTTGGCAATAAAAGTAGTTGATAGTTTTGATGAGGCAATAACCCATATTCTTAATTATTCTAGTGGTCATTCTGAAGCAATACTGACTGAGAGCATAGCAAATGCAAAAAAATTTGCAGATCTAATTGATTCTGCTGTGGTGTATATTAACGCATCAACACGTTTCACTGATGGAGGTCAATTTGGTTTTGGTGGTGAAATGGGGATAAGCACTCAAAAATTACATGCTCGAGGACCAATCGGCTTGGAGGAATTAACATCGTATAAATATGTAATATTGGGTAATTATGAAGTGAGAGATTGATATGTCAAAAATTGTAATTAAAGTAGGAAGCAATTTATTAGTTGATGGCACTGGAAAAATAAATAAAAGTTATATCACAGACCTTGCAAGGACTGTTAATACATTGCTCATTGAAGGAAACAAATTAGTTATAGTTACTTCAGGTGCGCGTGCAGCAGGCTATGGAGTTGTAACTGGGAAAATTGAGCTAGAAGACCTTTACGTCAAACAGGCATTGTGTGCGATAGGACAGGTGCAACTAATGAATATATATGAAACAATTTTTGATTTGTATAATATAAAAGTTGCACAACTTCTAATAACAAGAGATGATTTTAGTGATAGGAAGAGATTCCTGAATTTAAGGAACACCCTTATAGGATTGCTAGAAATGGGTTTTGTGCCCATAGTGAATGAGAATGATACTTTATCGACAGATGAAATTACTTTTGGAGATAATGACATACTGGCTTCAATGTTTTCAATAGGATGGCAGAGTGATTATTTGTTTCTACTTACAACTGTAGATGGAGTTTTTGACAAAACTGGAAAACTGATAAATAGATTTGATTATAAAGCGCAATTTAGAGAGTATAAAAGTAACGGCTGGGGTACAGGAGGAATAAGAACAAAAATTAGGGCTGCAAAGGCTGCTTCAGCAACGGGTGTATTGAGTTATATAGTTGATGGAAAAGATGTAACTAATATTTTGAGATGTAAAAGAAACGAAAAACTGGGCACCAAGTTTCCTGCAAGAAAAAATCTTAAATCGCGAAAAGCATGGATAGGATTTCTTTCAGAGCCAAAAGGTAAGGTAAAGGTAAATAAAGGAGCTGAAAAAGCTTTGAGAGAATCTGGAAGTTTATTACCTGTAGGGATAGTAAGATGTTCAGGAAAATTCGCAAGAGGAGATATTGTCGAGGTTTTGAACATTAATAAAGAGATAATCGGAAGAGGTATTACAAATTTCACAGGCGAAGAAACTACAAAAATTATGGGATATCAGAGCAATCAGCTTTCTGAAAAATTGGGTTATAGTTGTACTAAGGTATTCATACATGCTGATAATTTTTGGAAAAATAATTAATATTGCATTTCATATTGAGAGTCATTTCTTTTTTTAAAATGAAAAATTTTATTCTAAAAATATATCTGGAAAGGATTAGAAAATGAAAACTATAGGCATTATTGGCGGAATGAGTCCTGAATCAACAATCGAATATTACAGATACATAGTGCATCGTTATGTAAGCAATTATGGAGATTCATCTTATCCAAAAATCATTATTCACAGTGTTAGTTTTCAACAATTCATAAACTGGATGAACACTAATAATACTGAAGCAATAGAAGAAAGTCTGTTAATTGCAGCGCAATCACTTGAAAGTGCCGGTGCTGATTTTTTAATAGTGGCAACAAATACAATGCATCTATATGTAGATAGAATTAGAGAAGAATGCAATCTATATTTTCTCGAAATAACTGAAGTAGTTAAACAACTTATTCTTAATAAAAACTACAAAAAAGTTGGAGTAATAGGCACAAAAACATGCATGGAAAAAGGGCTATATCAAAAGGCATTGGAAGAATCTGGTATTGAAGTTATTGTGCCTTCAGAAAAGGAAAGATCGTTCATTAACAGTGTCATTTTCAATGAGCTTACCAAAGGAATCTTCCTTCCAAAAAGAAAGAAACAGTTTGAAAATATAATCAACTCGCTAAAAGAAAGAGGAGCCAGAGCTGTTATCATGGGTTGTACAGAAATCCCACTGCTAATGAGAGATCATAATATGGATATTGATCTAATTGACACAACCAGTTTACACGCTCAGAAGGCTCTTGAATATGCGATAAAAGAATAATAATTGAATTTGTTTTTGAATTACTATCAGTTATCAAATCATTTACTTAAAATATCCATCTCGATTCTACCGTCGCGTAGCTCGATTATTCTGTCAGTGCGCTCTGCAATTTTACGGTCGTGTGTGATGATAACAAAGGTTGTTTTAAATTCCTCATGAATTTTTCTAAGTGTTTTGTAAATGGATTCAGTTGTATCACTATCAAGATTACCTGTTGGTTCATCAGCTAGCACGATCTTGGGATTGTTCATAAGAGCTCTTGCTATTGCTGTGCGCTGCTGTTGGCCACCTGACATTTTATTTGCCATATTGTCTTTGACCTTGTAGATACCAACTAAATTTGTTAGTTCTACTGCTCTTTCCACCACTTCATTAGGAGGTTTCGAATCAGAAATAAAATATGGCATTAGAATATTTTCCAGAGCTGTAAATTCAGGAATTAGATAATGGAATTGAAAAACAAATCCAATTGTTTTGTTTCTAATTTCAGAAAGCTGATTCTTTTTCATCTTATAGGTGGGATTACCCTCGATTACAACATCCCCATTTGTTGGTTTATCGAGTGTACCCATAATATTCATTAAAGTACTTTTACCACTGCCAGACTGGCCGATAATGGATATAAAAGAGCTCTCCTTTATATTGAGGTTTATTTTAAACAAAACCTGTGTTTTTATTGCTTCGCCATAAAATTTATCAATATCTATTAGCTGGATAATATTATCCATTTCTTATCACCTCAACAGGACTAAGCTTTGAAGATTTTCTTGCTGGTGAAACAGCTGCAATAATAGCAACAAAAATAGCAATAATACCTGAAATGGTAATGAAGGTTGGGTCAATTAAAATATCTACTACTGGAGTACCATCGGGATTTACTGCAAATTTGGTGAATGAATAGGACAAACCAAGACCAAATAGAATTCCAAAAATTGCACCAAAAAGACCTAAAATCAGACCCTGGAAAAGAAAAACGAGACTTGCCAGAGAATCTTTAAGTCCCATTGCTTTAAGTATACCTATTTGTTTTGATCGTTGAACAACAGAAATAGCCAGAATACTTGAAATGCCTAATGCTACAGCCACAAGAACAAAAACTTGAATCATCAGGCTGGAAATATCCTGCCCCTGCAATCCTGAAAGTAGCTGTTTATTCTGGTCTTTCCAATTTGTTATGTTGAGGGATGAATCAATTCTTTCTGAGATATTAGAAGCCAGTTCATCAGCAATAAATACATCTTTTATTTGCATTTCGATTTGGGAAACACCATTATCAAGGTTTGAGAAGCTTTGAACTGCACTGAGATTGCTTATTAACCAACTTTTATTTAAACTTGCTACATTTAGATCAAATATTCCACTGACACTGAACTCTTTACTCTCATTGGAAGAATTTACAAGTAATATCGAATCATTTATAGTTAGTCCAAACTCTTCAGAAAACTCCTTTCCCATAAGAATTTCGTTTTCATTCTTGGGCAATTCCCCATTTACTTTGTTTGAAAATTCGTAAATGCCATTTGCACGGTTGAAATCAAAACCTCTGAGCAGTGAATTTTGGCTTGAACTTAAAATTACAAACACTGGTATTTCCGCAACAGGAGATATAACAGTAATTTTTGTTGGAAGCTCCGCTGAATTTTCCAGTGTGGTAATAATTTCATTCCAGTTATCAATAGAGTTGTCGTTATTGGAAGGTTTAATCGTAACCTGAGAGGAATTGCCCACAGTACTGTCAATAAGGCTTTCCTGCAGACCCTGAATCAGCGAACCAATAAAAACCTGTACGGCTACTCCAATAGCTATTCCGAGTATTATAAGCAGTGTTTGTTTTTTGCTTGATGAAAGGAATCTCAAAGCAATTTTGAATGCAAGTCTCATATATCATCATTTCCCTTAAGAGTTGAGATATCATTGATATTTTCAATAAAGTAATCAGCTCCAAGTTCTAAGTATTTTTCTTTCCTTTCAAGAAATGCCCTACCGCCAACTACAATTTTAGTTTTAGGAGAAAACTTTTTAATCTCATGTATGAGTTTTTTAGTTTTGAACAGGTGATAGTAATTAGTAACACTTATGGCAATGTAGTCAAGTTCATGAATTTTTATGGCTTCAATGAAAGACTCAGCTGGTGTATTACTACCCACAAAGACCGACTTAAAACCATTCAAAGTGAAGTAATCCGTAACTATACGTGCGCCTATCTCATGTTGCTCATCAGGTGGACAAACAACTGCTACTGTCTTTTCAGAACTTTCTGAGATTTTTTCTTTTGCTTTAAGCACGAATGGATAACATCCCTCAATTATAGATCTGATTATAGAACTTCTGATATGTTCCTGCCATATACACAGTTTGTTATTTTCGTGGTCACAATTCCAGTTATTTAGCGAAGGTTTGAGTACTTGTTCATATAGATCAACCACACCTAAGGTTTCGTTATTTAGTAAATCTATTGCAAAATTAAATGCTTTTTCTTTGTCATATGTATTTAAAAGATTAATAAAATCTTCGTATATACTCATGTTTTTCTCCTTTCAATAATTAATTTTTACTCAAGAACCGAAGTTCATCGCTGCTTAGTTTTATGTCCGCAGCCTTTAAATTTTCCCGAAGATGGTTGATATTAGTAGATTTTGGGATCGTTAAAACTCTTTCTTTATTGAGCAACCATGCAAGCATCAATTGATATATAGATGAATTATGATTATTTGCTACAACAGTTAGCTTTCTTCTTGTTTCAGATGAAAGATTTGTTCTTTCAAGAGGAGAGTATGCAGTTAATGTGATTCCTTGTTCAATACAATAAGGCAATAATTCTCTCTCGGGTTCTCTATGCTCCATATTAAATAAAACCTGATTGTTTACCACCTGATAATCAGAAATTTCTATGGCTTTTTCTAGTAATGACGTATCAAAATTCGAAACACCAACATGCTTAATTAGCCCCTTAGATTTAACTTCCATCATGACTTCGAGGGTTTCATTTAACGGTATTTCAGAACTGGGCCAGTGAATTAAGTAGAGATCAACGTAATCTAAATTTAATCTTTTCAATGAACCTGATAATGCTTTTGGTAATTCAATTTTTGAGAGATGATTAGGCCAAACCTTTGTTACAATAAAGAGTTTATCCCGATTAAAATTTTTAATAGCTTCTCCAACTAATTCCTCAGTATGTCCGGAAGCATAATATTCTGCCGTATCTATAAGTTTGTAACCAATTCCGATTGCTTTTTCAATCGTTTTTATTAGTTGTGAATCATTTGTTCGATCTGCATTTTCCAGTCCTCCAATTCCCCATGTCCCCAATCCTATTGCGGGAATTTTTTCTCCTGTTTTTCCCAGTTCTTTGTAAATCAAAATTACACCTCCCAATTACTACAGTTTATAATTATTCTACATTAAAAGAACAATAAACTCACGTATAATAACAAGTTTTTGATTGTGCAAAAATATTGTGTAAAATTATTATGGATGAAGTGAGGGGTGATTAAACAATGCTGATGTCGATGAAAGAAATAAATGAGTTGTTTTTGAGATTATGCAAAATAGTTATAAATATTGAAGACCACGTACTTCAGGTTGCATACATCTCAAAATTAATGGAAAAGAAGCCATGGATAAAGATAAATGGGTTGGATGGTCAGTGGAACATCATGAAAGGTTAAACGGTTCAGGGTATCCCTGGGGGAGTAAAGCTGAAGAATTATCACTTGAATCAAGGATATTAATGGTTGCTGATGTCTTTGTTGCCTTAACAGAGGACAGACCTTACAGAAGCTGTTTATCAGTAAGTAAATCTCTTGGAATTCAGGAAAAACAGGTGGATGATGGATTGATGCCTGAAGAGGCAGTTAACAAACTAAGACATCTTGTTAAAAATGGTTTTAAGCATGACAGTTTTAACGATACAGCAGATATAATAAAAAAGACTCTTGAAC
>JAWODV010000035.1:0-3266 GCA_046483075.1 Kosmotogaceae bacterium
ATTATTATGCACAAAGATGGAGGAACAGATAATCAAGGAATGGAACCTTTAGGGTTTGTCAATGATAACTATATTGTCCCCTCGGCAGACGGTAATTGGACGGAGCCATACGCAAATATTCGTACAGTTAATATATTACTGGAAAATAACATTGTACCAGAAGAAGAATCTCGCCAGCTAATAGGTGAAGCTTATTTTTGGCGGGCATGGCAGTATTTCAACTTATTGAAGAGATTTGGTGGGGTACCTATAATTGAGACCGTAGTTCCCACAAACGATGATGATATGCTGAAAACTCCTCGAAGTTCCCGGTCAGCGACAGCAGATTTTATTATTGATGACTTGGATAAAGCTATTGAGATGATGAATGCGCGTGACGGAGATCGAGGGAATCAGTGGGTAAATAAGGATGTTGCATTGGCATTTAAATCACGGGTGGCACTTTACGAAGGGACATGGGAGAAATATCATGCTGGAACAGATTTTGGAATTCAAGGATCTAACGGAAGTAAATATTTAAAGCAAGCGGTTGATGCAGCCCAGGTTCTCATGAATTCGGGAAGATATGGTATTTGGAAAGGGACAGCGCAATCTTACACTGATTTGTTTATTCAGGAAGATTTGAGTTCAAACCGTGAAGTTATATGGTGGAAAGAGTATAATCTTAAAGATCAATTTGTGACACGAATGATGACAATTTGGGGTGGTTATTTAACTAAAAATTTTGTAGATGCATATCTCGAGGATGACGGGACTCCTATTGCGGTCAATCCCGGAGATAATCCATCTTCCGGCACATCATATTTTTGGGTAACGGAAAGCGATATGTATGAAAATCGAGACCCCAGACTAGTTCAAACAATATTGCTTGCTGAAGATATAGTAAATGAGACGAAAAAGAAAGATCTGCCTGGCAATCAATCTTTTACTCTAACCATGCGCAAATATTATGTGGCTGACCCAGATCGTAGATACGGAGATGACGCATCAAATAGCGGAGAAATACTCTTCAGATATGCAGAAGTATTGTTAAATTTTCTCGAAGCTCAAGCAGAACTGGAAGACCTGGGAGAAGCTGGTTATCAGGTAACTGATGGAGATATTGATGCTACTGTCAAGTTGTTGCGCGATAGAGTTGGATGGTCCTCCTGGACTAACGGAAGTTCTCTGTCAGATTTTGAAAAAGGAGGAACAGAAAATGTTCCATTACTCAAATATCAGCGCAACACCCTGACTGGGAGCAAGGCTGATCTTATTCATGCAATACGCCGGGAACGTAGGGTAGAATTCATCTGTGAAGGTTTTAGATGGGATGATTTAATGCGTTGGAAAATGGGGGATTTTTTACGCAATTATGTTAACAGAGGCAATACGAAAAGCGTGATGTACGAAATAAACTCAACAGAAGCCCAAAAACCTATATATTATTATGATGAAGATGAGTTTAGTTATAATGTCATGTGGGATGGTATTGATGGACTTAACTTTAAAGAAAACAAAAGCTATTTATACCCAATACCTTTTCGACAAATTCAATTAGCAGATTATGAGCAAAATCCAGGATGGGAATAAGATCACACCCATATTTCCATCTTTTAACTTTTTAAATCATGTTAACCTTTAAAACTTGTAAATCATGAGAACGAAGAAAAGAAATTATTTTAAAAGTATGTTTTTGCCTTTTACCATGGCAATGCTTCTTTTAGTGGCAGGAAGCTGTAAGAAGGATGACGACCCAGTGGTAGAGGATAATCCACCTAATGCACCATCCCTGTTAAGTCCTGCGAATAATAGCGATGATGTAGATCCGGCAATGCCTGTTGTTTTGTCTTGGGAAGAAGCGGAACCCGTTCATCCAGATGGTCTTGCAGTAGCCTATTATGTTTACTTTGATACGGACACTTCTGCATGGACCGGAACGTCGGCAGGCACAGGTACTTCTTATACCCCTTCGGGAATTACCGGATTAACTCAGTATTTCTGGAAAGTTGAGGCAAGAGATGTCAATAATGCTGCAACGTCATCTGAAACATGGAGTTTTACCACTATAAATTTACCTGAAGATAAAGCCACAATTACCTGGACTTCAGGAGATGGTACCAGTGATGGAGATGTCGGTATAATGACAGACCTAAGAGAAGCTCCTGCCAAATCCTATGGGGTCAAAGTAATTGAAGGATCTGTATGGATGACGGAAAACTTAAAGTTTTTACCGGAAGTGCATCCTGCTTCTGATATTAGTGATGAATTAGCTCGCTACTATGTATATGGTAATGAAGGAACTGATGTAGATGCTGCTAAATTAACAACGGTAGATAACGTTGAAGCAGATTGGAATGGTGATGGTAGTGAAACCACTGAAGAAATCAATACCTATGAAACCTTTGGAGTATTGTATAACCTGAAGGTTGTTGAGACAGTTTGTCCTGCCGGATGGCATGTGGCTACCCATGAAGACTGGGCTGACTTATTAGTGGATAATGGTTTCCCTGCAACAACCAGTGACTTAAATTATCAATCAAATCTTAACCAATGGATTCCTGAAATGATAGCGGAAGACTGGGATGATAATGTTGCGCTATACCCTGGATGGCCTATCTTTTACTATTGGTTTGGGAATAATACAGGTGTAAAACTGGCGGCAAAAGAGACATGGGTTGCTGACCCTGATTTTGAATTTGTGTATCCAACTGTAACTGATCCTGATGATGATGAACAGGCAGATGCTGAACTCAACCAGGAAGATGGAACGGCATTGATGGCCTCAAATTCAAGTTCAGATCGTAATATATCAGGATTTTCTGCGCTTGCAGGAGGATATATTGATGGAGAAGGGGCTGCTCCAACTGGACTAGGTTCAATGGCGTCATTTTGGACTTCTGGTGTGGGAGAAGATGGACCGATTTTTATCAATCTTGATGCGGAACATCCGGGAATACAGAAGTTTAGTTATGAGGGGGGAGGCTCTCCGGGATTGTCTATTCGTTGTGTGAAGGATAAGGAGTAATTCATAGTAGATTTCTCTCATTTAGAAATAAGGTTATACTAATCTATATAACCTTATTTCTTATTGTACTAAGGCTCAACTAAGAAAGTAAAATGAAAAAATTAATATTATTTGTATCAGTTTACATATTGGGAGCAATATGTGGTTTTGCTCAGAAACCGAAGGCCCACTGGAGCTTTGACAACATTCGTGTTGAAAAGCGAAAGGCTGAATTGGTAAGGGGTGAAACCTATGTGCCTAAAGAAATTTACGCCTACGT
>JAWODV010000009.1:0-2967 GCA_046483075.1 Kosmotogaceae bacterium
GGGTCATAAAGCTTTGAAGCATTGTCTTGTATTTCTTTTAAAGCAGCTTCCAAACCCAGTGACGGTCTATATGGTCTATGTGAAGACATGGCTTCAACAACATCAGCCACAGCCAGTATTTTAGCTTCATAATAGATGTCATCACCCATCAAACCCTGAGGATATCCACTACCATCAAGTCTTTCGTGATGTTGTAAAACTGTTTTTGCCATATATAAATTAAGATTTGCTTCCATTATCAGTTCATAGCTATGTTCTGGATGCTGTTTTATCATTTTCATCTCAAAACCAGTTAGCTTACCAGGTTTGTTCAAGATCTCGGATGGTATAAAGATTTTTCCGATATCATGAAGAATTGAAGCTTTATCAACTACTTCGATTTTCTCTTCATTTAATTTCAGTTCCTTTGCAATTTGAAGAGAGAGCTCTCTTACTTTTCTTTGATGCGAAGCAGTATATGGATCTCTTCTTTCTACAATATTATTTATCAATCGAATGCTTCTTTCATATGATAACTTAAGCTCTTCAAATGCTTCGTTTAACTTTCTTTCGGCATTCTTCTTGCTGGTAATATCTAGTACAACCCCTCGAACCGCTTGAGATTGTTTATATAATGTGCTTGAAGCAATTATTAACAACCAGCATTCTTCTGATTTATCTAATTTTACTTCAATATATTCCCTTAATGACTCATCGGGTTTACTAAAGACGTAGTTTAAATAATCCTTAAGTTGCTCTTTATATTCAGGTAAGACAGTTTCCTCAATAAATGCGTGTACTTTAATATCAGGAATAAGTTCTTTTAGTTTTTCATTAATGAATATTAAACCATTTTCATTTTGAATAAAAATACCAAGTTTATTCTCAGCTGATAAATATTCATATTGATGATGAATATTCTGGAAGGCTTCTTTAGTATTCAACGATTTTTCCACGGTTGCTAGCATCTTTTCTTTGCTAACAGGAATTTCTAGAGTATAGTCAATCTCTTCAACAACTGCTTTTTCAAGCGTTTTTGAGCTTTTAGAACCAATAAGAAGTATCAAAGGAATATAAATTTCTGATTCTTTCTTAACTGACAAAATATTCTCCCTGTTTTTATAAAACATCTCAACATCACATATAATAATATCAATGTCAGTTCTTTCAGTAAGCTTATTTCCGACTACTTCATATTTTTGAGAAAGGAAATCTATTATAAGCTCCTGGTTTTTTTTGTTACCAAGGTTAACTGAAATCACATTTTCACCTACTCACAGGTTAGTCCTTCCAGTAATTATGCTTAATCCTCAGTAAATTCAGGAACACCATAAAGTAATCCTCTGAGTTCAGTAAATGGTTTTCCAACAACTATACCTTTTTCTGTTAAATTAAATAACCTTAGCGTTTTTTCAAAATCTCCCTGTCGTTTCTTAAGTATACCTATTACTTTCTTTAACTCACCTTTGTATTCGATATATCTTAAGAAAAATATGTTATCACACAGAAAACTCATTCCACCACTGGGCATAAAATTGCCAATGATTTCTTGAATTTCATGAATAAGCAGACATGTAATTCCTTTACTACTCAAAAATCTTACCAGTGAAACTAGCGGTCTCTCAACTTCAGCTTGTTCAAGGGCCATTCTGTAGGAGACAATGCTGTCAATCATAACCAGGCTTGCATTGTAATTTTTGACATCATTCATAACAATATAAGCAAATTCATCAGTATTGTATCTTAATGGCTCTATGCTTTTTATTACAAGCTTATCTGAATCCAACAGATTACTAACAGGAATATTCATACTATCCCCTCTAAGTTTTATTTGAGATACACTTTCTTCGAAGGTATATATTAATGCTTTTTTCCCTTTTGATGCTGCTTCACAAGTGAATTTGGTGCCAAGGGTTGTTTTCCCACAACCACTGGCCCCTGATATTACAGTTACTGTACCTCTTTCGATACCTCCATAGCTTAGCTTATCAAGTTCAGGAATTCCGAATGAAAACATTTCTTTTGACACATCTCTTCTGTATGTTCTATCTGGAATTAATCTGGGATATACTTTCAAACCCTTCGATGTTATTGCACAGGTGTGTTTACCCTTTCTATAATCTGATCCTCTATACTTTTCTATGTTTACAAAAGTTCTATCATGAGTCTTGCTTAGTTTCATAACTCCATCAACCATATATTGCAAATCAGAATCATTACTCATATCAATTATTTCCGAAGTGCACACAAGGGTTATATCATTATCGATAATATAATTTATAAAAGAAAGAACTTCCTTTCTAAATTGAAATCTATCCTGTGTTATTAAACCAAAAGAGGTGAGAGAATCAACAAAAACTCTTTCTGGCTTTTTTTCTTCAATAAAGGTTACGATTTTCTCTGTTAGTGGGTTTTTTTCAACTTCAGAACTAAAAAAAACGTCATATGATTCTGATTCAGAAAATGTTGAACTAGCAGGTGTCAAATCTAAGATATCCACATTATCCAGGTTAAATCCAAGAGCACTGGCATGTCTTTTCAATGCTTTTTCTGTTTCTTCAAATGTTATAAAAACATTTTTTTCATCTGTATTAGTTAAGAAATGAAGACCGAAAATAGTTTTTCCAGTACCGGGGGCACCTCGAACGAGATAAGCTTGATTTTTTATTAATCCACCATCGAGTATTTCGTCCATCCCGTATATGCCAGTTGAAATTCTTTCATCTATCATTAAATATCCTCTCCCTTTTGAGAAAGACTATATACATATGGAAACAGCTTATAAAAAAATTATACTATACTAAAGAAGTATTATGCCTATTCTGAAAAGGTAAATCCTTTTTCGAAGATTTTTATACAGGCATTTACAGCGTCAGGGTCATAAAGCTTTGAAGCATTGTCTTGTATTTCTTTTAAAGCAGCTTCCCCTCTAGTTGTTCGATGTGCTTGTCAATTACATCGATCAAGCCTTGCTGGATTTGGGCGATT
>JAWODV010000032.1:0-9308 GCA_046483075.1 Kosmotogaceae bacterium
AAGTGGTCGTAACCACCATTAAATTCCTGATAACTAAGAGCATAAATATCCCCAGTTACGTGGATAAGATGCTGACCACGTGGTTTAGTATAAGTCTCACTGTCAATCATGGTCTTTTGAAGAGTGCCATTAGATGCCCAAGCACGTGTTGTGAATAAAACACCATTTGATGCGCCATAATGATATACAGCATAGATGTCACCGCTAATATGGAGTATACCCGCAAAAAAACCATCGGATGTATCATATTCCCATTCAGATATGTAGGACTTTTAAACGCCGGCAAATTGTACAGGTTTGCGACATATAATGGATCTAAGTTGCGTGAACTGCAAATACTTGATGATAGAGTTTTATTGGTATTTGATAGAAGGAACTATACGTTAAAAGTGGAAGCATTCAGAACAGATGGGGGCGAGTTGAAATCCCCAGTTATGGGTAATATGGAAGGTAGAATTAATGAAACACTCAGTGCTAGAGTGAATGTTTCTCTTACATATAAAAGTGAAATGTTATTCTGTGGTACAGGCACAAATGCAGGACTAGAGGTTGTAGGTAATTTGGTCCTTTAAGACAACGTCCAACGAAGGTTCAACGAATCAGAAAACGTTGTCGGTTGTTTGTTGTTCGTTGTACGTATTAGTAACGCACAACAGACCACGGACCACGTACAACGTTTTTAAGGCTTTAGAGATTCTAATGCCCTTTCGATAGGGCTGCTAGAGGAACAGCAGGATATGCGAGCTGCGCTCGGATTTGCGACTTCGTTGGTTAAGACCAATAATTCATACCCACCACCACAAGCGGCCCCCCGGCCCTTAAGGGCGGATTTATACACTAACAGCAAAATAATCGATACAAGATATTGGCTTATAAGAAAAAGGGCGATAATTCAAAGTTAATTATTGTAAAAAGGTGATCGTTGTTGTTTCTCGTCCAATTTTAGGGGGTCAGAACGTGGACGAAGCGATTGCGTTGGACTACTGGACGATGGACGTTGTTTGCTCATTTGAAGCGGCTTGTACTATCAGATCAAGCCTCTATTTAGGAGCAGTTTTTGCTATAGTTCGCGGAGTTTTTTGTTTATTGTGTTTTTGTCGATAAATTTTCCTTTGTATTTTCCTTCAGAAGAGATGCATAATGGCAGTTGATCGTATTCAGTATTGTCAGAATCTACTAATTCGATATCCATAAGTTTTTCTTTGTTCACATGGTAACTCAACGTTGAGTTAAAACTTTTGAATATCCTGAACAGTTCGAACGGCTCATCTGCTTTGACGCAAGTATATTTAAAGCAAAAATACTTCCCTTTATCATCTTTGTTAGAGTTGTTTAGTCCATAAGCTATTTCAATGATTGATTTTAGATCTTTAAGCGTCCTTGAGCTTTCCACAAGGAAAATTCGGGATGTTCCGGTCCCGGCCTTTATGTTGAGTAAAAATGTTTTTGGTATTGTTTGGGGGATGGAATAAATCAGATTCCAAAGCGGATTTGTTTCTTTGAGCATTTTATTAGCAAGCTTTTCAGCTGTATTATCTGACACAGGTAAAATAAACAACTCATATACTCTTGAAACAGTTCGACTTCCATCTTCCTGTGCTGCTAATCCATCGAGAATTGACATCACGTTATCATAGTAAGGTAATGAATCGAGTTTTGCCTTTTTCATCTGTTCCAAACTGGGTTGCTTACCCTGTGCAAATTGCTCTGACCAATTCATTAGCTGGTTAGAAATCGTTGTCATTGTTTCACGAAATTTATCAATATCGGCCAGCGGAAAACAAAATGAAATTATAGGCATCCTCATAATGAATTGTTCAACGACGATTGCTACCCCGCTGCTTACAGATTTCTGATTATCCTGCAGCATTACCCCATTTTTGGTGAATTCAAAGTACCCAGAATATTCGAATGTTCCATATTTCGATTCAACTCTATTGTTTTTAACCTTAAAAGGTTCTCTACCCTGATAGCTGTAAAAACTGTTTTTTGCAAATTGCGCTCTTGTATCTTCGACTATGAAAAAACCCTTTTGAACCAACCTCGAAATGTGCAACAAATCTAACCCAAGTTTCTTGAAGCCTTCGTCATATTGATAGGTGGAATGGGGGCTTTTAATTTCTTTCCCAAGTTTTTTCTTGGCAAGCAATTTCAAAATACGAATCGCTCGATACAATTTTCCATCTTTTTCTATAAAATACCCTTCTTTGACCTTTTTCTCAGGAGTAATCTCTTTTAATGTGTTTAATATTTCTTCTCTTGTGCAGGTTAGTGTTATCCAACTGCCCATATTAAATTCAGCCTGTTTGATAATAATCACTCTCTTTTCATTAATTCTTTATATTCATTACTTTTCCAATTACTACTTGAGTCCATATTTATGATACATGTAATTTGTTAAACATGGAAGTATTGGTTAAAGTTCAATGTTTTTCAAAGTGAAATATCCATTTTGATCGGGTTTGAATTCTGCTACTTCTATAATCGCAGAAATATTCAGTAGGCCATAAATATGAGGATAATGTTTTCCGTTACCTGGATCTTCATACTTTACAGGCGATTTTAAACGTTCTTCATCGATTACAAGAAGCAGAAGATCTTCTCTGCCTTTAAACAGGAAGTTTGCAACCTCAATGACCTGCTCTGGTGTAGAACAGTGAATAAATCCTTCTGTTTCTAGTGAATCAGCCTTATAAACTCCAGTTTCTTTTGTCTTTTTCCAGTCATCGATGGATGCAATATGTAGAATTTTTTTCATATTTCACCTTATTTTACACATACTATATTTCATAAAATCAAATCTGATTCCATTGAATGTTAGTCTTCAACAAATATCTCCGATTTTGATTTGATTTCTTCTTTTTTCTCTTCAAAAAGTATAACAACTTCGTCAAAACCCATGCCAAGAAGTAATCCGTGGAAGAAATTCCTGGCACTTTCTCGGGATGTTTCCAATATGCCGCTTTTGTAAGCCTGTTCACGTACTTCTTTTTCCATTTTCCCGCTGTTTTCTTTCAAAACCCTCAGCATATCCTTGTTACCAAAAGTTTTGACCAAAAATCCACTTTGATTTATCACCTGTATATTTTTAATATTACTCTGAGGAATGCTAATTTCAAGTTCGGGAACAGGTAATGTGACTTTTACACGTCGTGAGGTCTCTTCTTCTATGACTTCAATTTTTTCATCAGAAAAATTTTTCAAATTCATATAACCTCTGACAGAAACGGGTACAATCAGGATATAATGTTTCGATGCTCCTGGCATGAGTACGCTGGTCTCGGTTTCAAAAACATGGGTTATGGTTAATTTCGCAGTACTCAATTCAGCTATCTTTTCTAATCTGCTAACGATTACATTGCTTCTAACTTCGACCTTCTTTCTACCTTTCAAGAACAGGACAAGCAAGAGAATTACACAGATTAATGAAAGTATTATTATTCCCCAGAACATATTATCACTCCTTCATCATGATTATACTTCAATATCAGACAATTGCTATAATGATTTAGAAGACTTTTAGGTCGATGCAAAGGTACAGGTACAAAAAGTCCATCGACGATTCTTAAAACCACTGATATGCGTGTTGGGGAACACACGGATTTGCTGCTTGAGGAACAGCAGGATATGCGAGCTAAAAATCAGCTCGTATATGCGACTTCGTCGGGTAAAACCAAAAAATAACACCCCCAGCTAAGTACAGCTGGCCACCCTCAAGGGTGGAATCTTTCAAAAACGGTTGTGCGGCAGTAGGTTGTACGTTTTCGGAAAGTTCAAAAAATACAAATCGAGATCCGAGAAGAACCGAGTTGACGAGAAGCCGAGAACCGAGAATCCGAGAGAAAAAACGTGAACCGTTGGCCATGAACCGATTAAGTACTGAGATCAGAGACCTGAGATTGGAGATCCGTTGAAAAACTCTAAACTGTCAATGAAACAGCCAACTATTAAGATCATTGGTCAGAAAACATCAAAACATTTAAAATAGATTATATATTTCTGACAAGTAAATAACTGGAGGTGAGGCTGTGAAAAGTATGGGATATATGCTTCTCAGAGAAGAGAGCTTCTCTGAGATTGTAATTGGGAATACAGCTGTAGTGAGAGCCATGATTGAATCAGGAGTTAAGGTCGCAACTTCTTACCCCGGTTCTCCAACACCTGAAATTGCTGCTGCTATAGGTTCAATACCAGCAGATAAAAGGCCGTTTTATTTTGAATTCTCCACAAATGAGAAGGTAGCTACGGAAGTTGCTTTTGGAGCATCGTTAAACGGTCATCTCTCAACGGTGTTTTTCAAAAGCGTTGGCTTAAATGTTGCAGCAGATTCCTTTGTACAACTCAGTTTAATGGAACTCCCTGGTGGTATGGTGATTGTTATCGGGGACGATCCTGGTGCAAATTCTTCCCAGAATGAGCAGGATAACAGACATATTGCAAGACTGTCATATACACCAATTTTTGAACCTGCAACACCAGCTGAAATTTACACCATGTATAAGGAAGCAGTTAGGATATCTCAGGAAAGAAGACAGCCAGTTATTTTGAGGTTATCAACGCATGTGTGTCATGCAAAGGAAAAGGTAGAATTTGATTCTTATAAACCTGTAAAATCAAAGCTTGAACCAGGATTTGATGTAAAGAATGGTCCCTATGTTCCTCTTACAAAGATTGCACTGAAAATGAAAGAAAGAGCGCTGAAGAAGCTGGAATCTTTCAAAAAATACGCTGAGAATTCCAGTTTCAACGTTTTGCATAATAACGAAAAATCACATAGAGGGATCATTACAGCGGGCGTTCCTTTTCTTTCACTTATGGATGTTCTGGAGAATGCGGGTGAAAAACCTGATATTTTGAAACTCGGTATAGTTTTTCCATTACCTGAAAGGAAAATTCTTGATTTTCTGAAAAAACATGATGAAGTAAAAGTTCTGGAAGAACTGGATGACTTTTTTGAGCAAAAGATAAAGTCTCTGGCATACGATGCAGGATTAAACACAAAGATTATTGGTAAAATTTCTCCTGAGGACTGGGTTGGTGAATACACGCCGGATAAAGTTTATAAAGTAATTAAAAACTGCTGGCCAGATTTGCTACCGGAGATCAAAGAAGATGAAAACAAACCTTCAGTTACAGCAAGACCGGCACAAATGTGCCCCGGTTGCGGTCATCGTTCAGCTTTTTATGCCATAAAAAAAGCACTAAAGAAAACGGATATTACTGTTGCTGACATAGGATGTCACACGCTGGGTTTCTTTGAACCCTATGAAATAGGACAGGTGCTTCTTTGTATGGGGCACTCAACGGGTACTGCCTCGGGGCTCTCAATGTTTAATAAAGAAAGAAAGGTAGTAGCGTTTCTTGGTGATTCAACATTTTTCCATGCAGGAATGCCCGGAATTGTAAATGCAGTTTTTAACAATCACAATGTTACATTGATTGTTATGGAAAACGGAACAACAGCAATGACCGGTCATCAGGATCATCCTGGGAGTGGAAAGAACTTCAACCAACCTACAGATAAAATACCCATTAAGCAGGTGCTTGAAGGGTTTGGTGTAAAAAGCGTGAGAGAAGTTGATACATATAATCAGCCAAAATTAAGACAGGCAGTGATAGATGCAACAGAGGAAGAAGGTTTCAGCGTGGTCATAGCAACTCATCCCTGCATGCTTAAATTCACAAGAGAGCAAAGAAGAAAGGGAAGACCTCTGCCAAAACCGGTGAAAATTGGGCCGAAGTGCAACAGACAGTATGTGTGCGTTAGTGAATTTGCCTGTCCCACCTTCCAGATATCTGAAGGTGGTGCAGTCTGGGTGCAAAAGGACCTTTGTATAGGTGACAGGTCGTGCATGCAAACGTGTCCGGCATCAGCAATTATTCCAGATACAGAGAAAGAAGGAAGTGAATGATATGAAAAAATTCGATATTTTCATGTCCGGCGTTGGAGGACAGGGAATCGGACTTTTGAGTGAAGCGCTTATAAGAGCAATAGATTACTCCGGACAAAGAGTAATTGGAGCTGACACCCACGGTTTGGCTCAAAGGGGCGGGATGGTTGTATCCCATCTCAGGATTGGTGATAAAGCAAACTCCGTTCTTGTTATGAAGGGAACAGCAGATCTGGTAATATCCCTTGAAAGACATGAAGCGTTAAGAGCGATGAATGAATATTTAAAGGACGAAGGCACCCTGATCTATTATGATGCTGTATGGCAGCCATTAGATGTAAGGCTAAGAAAAGTCAAACAGGTAGATAACAAAACATTATCTGAAGAGGCTGATAGAAGAAATATTGAAGTTTACAGGGTGTTTGATGAAAATTTGGAAGAGCCAAGAACACAAAATGTTGCTTTAATCGGCAAGATAATCAAATACAAATTAATAGATAGTCTTAAAACAGAGCACTGTGAGAAAGCTTTTGAAGACCTAATGACTCCATCTATACTTGAAACCAACCTTAAGGTTTTCAAGAATTCACTGAATTAACTTTGTTTTAAGTGTTAATCAAAATCAATTTCTATGAGGGTCCAATTTTCGTCTTCTTTGTTGTATTTCATTTTGCAGTAGTATTGGGTACGAATTAGGGCCCCAAAAGTGTTTTGGGAATCAACGTAGCTATAGATTTCCCAGATAGTATCATCAATTTTGTTAATTTTCACCTTATCGTCAGTTATAGAGGGCCATTCTGCAGAACCAGGAGCTTTAAGATAGTTTTCGACAAACTGCTGAGATATAAGGAAGGCTTCAATTTTATCTGGCCTTTCTGTGTTTTCGCTACCGCATTTTGTATAGCACATTGTGGTTAGAAAAACAATTAATAGAAGCACAATCAAACAACCTGCTGCTTTTTTCATAAAATTTACCCCTTAGACTTTCTAATTGTATTTTAGCAGTTGTTTGAATTATTCTAAAATTAAGGAAGAGTCTTTTACATAGGTGAACTTGTTTTTTTACAGGCACCAAATGGTTTTAAATTTGAAAATTGTTTAACTAAAAAGGCACCTCTTTTCGGAGGTGCCTAAGTGTTACGGGGTGATACAAATTACTGCCTTAAGAATCTACGCAGTGGGAACAGGTACATCGACAGCAATTTCCATAATGTCGACTTCAAAAACTCCATCACCAAGATGTTTTATGCCTTCTATATCCATTTCTTTGATCAACTCTTCCCCAGCTTCACGACTATTGAAGATTATTCTTCCGGCTGGTTCAAAGGGTGCTATTGACCAGTTATTTGTAGGAACAGGTGAAATAACACCTTTTTCTCTAATGTAGTTGATGATCACACTTCTGTTTTCTGATGTTGAAGAGAAAATAATATTTGCGTCCTGTAGATGATATCCGCCACCACCAGAACGGTAATTATTAGTAACTACAAGGAATTCCTTATCATCTGGAATTGGTTCGCCTTCGTAGGCCAGATTAACTATTCTTTCGCCTTCAGGTTTTGTAACATCTATCTGGTATGTTATTCCTTCAATGATATCAAAGTTGTATGCTGCAAATCTTGCCAGAAGGTTTTGATCCTCCGGATTTTCAGGATCAATTCTGTTAAAGTTCTCTGCACATCTTTCAAGCCAGCCTTTCAATTCAGCACCATTGACCTTAACAACGTGCAATGTATTAGAATAAATGTATATGTCTGCTGCATTCATAATCCTGATATCGCCCTTTTCAACATTTGTGTCTGTTCTAAACGGAGCAGCGGCTGACAGAAGTGGCATATCTTCATATTCAGAACCTTCGAAATACTTTTTTGCATACCAAAGTTGGGCATTATTTACAATCTGAGTCACTGGATTATCAATGACTCTAGAGAAATATCCTTTTATAGGAATAGTGGTTTCTCCAATAGGAGTAAGCACATATTCAATTGTTGTTTCATGCTGGTCTTTAACAGCTTCAGCTATTTCAGGAGCTGCCTCTACGGTTTCATCTGCTTCCCAGAGTTCTGTTTCTGAACCAATAACGTTCCATTCGCCTTTGTCATGTTTTAAGTACAGATGTAGCAGGCCAAGGTGACTTCCCCAGCTACCAGCCATTGTAACTGGTACACCGTAAATTTTATCAGCTATTCTGCCGTGGTGGTGACCCAGGATCATGGCGTCTACTCCATCTACTCTTTCAAGTATTGCTCTTGCATCTGAACTACCTTGATGAAGTGCCACAACAAGAATATCTATGTCTTCTTCTTGGAGCAAAGGAATATATTTTTCTGCAGCATCAGCGATATCTGAAGTGTATACTTCGCCTTCAAGGTGAGCTCTATCCCACATCATGATTTCAGGTGGCAAGAAAGAGATAACTCCTATGTTAATTGCAAAGCCATCCACTTCTCTACGCAAAATTGTGTACGGCTCGTATACCAATTCATCTGTATCTTCATAAAAAACATTGGCTGACAACATGGGAAATGCAGCTGCATTCATCGCCAGATCGAGGTATTCCAGTCCAAAATTGAATTCATGGTTACCTATTGCTGCAACATCATAACCCATTATGTTCATAGCCTTCACTATAGAAGGTGTTTCTCCCATTTCAAGGGGGTGAATCCTGGCTTCGAGTTCTGCAAGTACACTGCCCTGAATAAAATCGCCAGCATCAAACAGAAGTGTGTTGTCATACATTTCTCTAGCCTTTTTTACCAGTGTGTATGTTTTTGCCAAACCGAAATCTTCGACCTCTTCATTGGTCAAATAATCGTAAGGCATTACGTATCCATGTAAATCGTTGGTTCCCATAATGACAAGCTCATGGATATTTTCAACAGTAGCAAACGTTGCAGCACTTAACACCAAAAAGCTAATAAACAGAATTAGACTAATCAGTTTTGTTCTTGATAATCTTTTCATAGTCAAAATAATCCCTCCAAATTTATTTTTTTGCTGAAGTACTCTTACCTGGACAATATAAAATATCAGATTTGAGAAGTATTTTCTCAATTGAATCAAACGAAGACAAAATTTGTTTCTTTTCCTAACTATTTTAACAAAAAGTAGGCACTGATAATAATTTAATTCCTATGAATTTTCTGTTTCTTTTATTTCTTATTATTTGATTTTTTTAAAGTCAACTTCATTTTCATAAGAATTACTTACGATGAAGTTTTAAGGTAGTCGTGTTTATAGAAAGTTTAGGGATATTTATTTGTTAACAAAAGTTTTTACTTACTTTTAAGAAAGAGAATATATTGAATTCCCTTGAAAATGACGGTCCAGATAAACAATAGAATACCGCCATATGACTTTGCTTTTTTAGGATAGAAGAGAAGGTCTCCTAATGGTTTTTCATCATCCCAGGGTTCA
>JAWODV010000019.1:0-26794 GCA_046483075.1 Kosmotogaceae bacterium
CATGGCGACATTGACAGAATTTGACAGTGGAAGGAAAGTAGATGATGATGCAAGGGTAGATATTGATGTTCCAAGTTATGTCGATCTTGATGTTGAATTGGATTCAAACGTAAAATGGGAAGAAGAAATTGTCTATGACTGGCTTGTGGAAAAAACTGTTGACCCGACAGAAGTAACATTACCTGTTGGTGAATTAGTATCACTTGATTACACAATAACAGCGACAAGGAATATACATACATATGACAGCACTTATACTGTATCAGGAACAGTAACAGTTATTAATAGCGGAAATGTAGGTGCTACTGGAGTAAATGTTAATGTTGAGCTCGATGAAACCGGAGATACTGAAAATCTTACACCAGGAGATACTATACCTGCAAATGGTTCGAATAAATATAGTTTTAAATTTGTTACTAAAGACTACTATAGCAGTTATAAGGTAATTGCAACAGTCACAGCTGATAACCATCCAGACGTTGCTAATAATATGACAAAGGATACTCCTGATGATCCTGAAAAAGATAGATACATTGATGAAACAGCAACAGTTGTTGATACTATTACTTATATACCAACAGGATTTAGCATTTCTCCAGTTGATGCAACTAGAACCTGGAAACTCAACGATTCGGAGAAGCTACTATATAGTATTGTATTAACCAATGATTCCTATTACACTTATTCTTCGCTTGAAAACTTTGTTACACTCGTTTATGATGAGGATCCTTTAGAGGTACTGAATGAAGTGGTTTTGACTGAGGATGATACAAATGATGTACACGAAGATGATGCAAGAGTAGTTATTAATGTCCCTCAATGCGATAACGAAACAGCATGGGGCGAAGGTGAACATTACGGTGTAGGTTGGGCAATGTATTTCTATCTTTCTGAAGATGAAGAAGCTACAACAGTTAGATTAATTGCTGCACAACATTATGATGTAGGAACAGTTGAAGCTCGATGGATAGAAGAAAATGGCGTGAGCAAAGTTGAAATAACGTATAAAACAAAAGAAGGCTTTATGATGAAGGAAATACACACAGATGTGGCGTATGATTCAACAAAATTGGAATCGGCTCCAGGTCTTTTCGACTATAACAGGGAATTCCCAAATAGTTCACCGACCGAGCACTTATTTAAGTTAGAAAGAAACAGAGATGGAGTTTATATTGCAGCGCATGCAGTTGTTATAAATTGTGATGGTGCTTTTGATGAAGAATAACTAGAAAGAACTTAAGATTTCAAATTTAAAGGGCCCTCCGTGAGGGCCCTTTTTTTATTAGTTAAATATTCCTGCGTATTGTATTGATGATCCACCATCTCCTGGATCTTCATAACTATCGTTGAGTGCTTTGAAGAAAGCTGTTCCTCCGCGGATGTCTTTCGCTGAACCGGTGTATAGCTGTGTATCTATATTGCTAAAACTACTATCACCGTTGAATCCATAAGGTCCGCTTGAATCCTTTATTAGTAAAGCAAGTCTGAAATCTGTCATAAGGTCTCCAAATGTTTTTGAAATTCCGTATTTTGATAATGCGTTTGTCACAGCTTCTGAATCGTTTTTGTTATCAAGAAGAATATCTTTGAATATATTGTTGCTCCCAGTCTGTGTTCTTATGTACTGAAGGAACAAATAAGACAGAGAATAATTAGAAAGAGTATCTCCGTTGTCACCCCAGTACAGCAAGGAATGACCATTCTTAATGTTACTTGAATTATTATAGTATGATATCCTGCTTGTTAAAACACCCTTGTAAAGATGCTCAGCCGCTAAAGACAATCCTTCATTTAACCAGGTAGGCATAGGGTTACCATATTCAACAAGATAATTTCTGTTGAAGTTGACCATATGCTGGAATTCATGCGCAAGGGTTGAGAAAGCTCTACTTACATTAATCTCGTTTGTTTTGGGATAGTGCATAGTTGGATAAGTGTCTATATAGAAAATCTCCATTTTATTGGAATGTTCTACGTTGAAAAGATCAGCTGAATAGAAATAACCGCCAACGTAAGCTCCAGTGTTATCGAAATTGTCCCGTATATCTATGGCAAGGATAGCTACTTTACCATCTTTATTAACATCTGATGGTGAATAAAAATATTCTGTGATTAGTGGATAAATAGTATTATCAAACTCGCTACCCAATTCAGCAGCTTTACCAGAAGTAATTTCTTCAGGATTTTCTGCCCATACTTCACAGTGATCTCCAGAATATTGTAAAGTAGCTGTTATCTGATAATCTTCATTTGTAGAAAAATCTCTTGCCCAGAATGTTTTTGTGTCCCCTAATGAAGCTATGGTGAAATCCTGAGGTTTTGCAAGGTTAGATGGATCTGCATTGTCTGGAAGGGGAAGTTCTGGATCAACCATATATGATTCTCTTTCAAGGTTTTCAGGTAAAGTTTCTCCTTCAGGAAGATAGTCATTTTCTGAAAGTGTACCTGTATATTCCTTATTATTACTTTCACTTTCGTTGTTTATCAGTAGAATGTCTCCTGAATAAACAGGACCTGTTAAATCTACACCATCTTCTGGAGGTGGTTCTTTTGTAGAGAATGACCATACAGGACCTTCTGTTATGGCACCATTTGAATCTTCAGCAACTATTTTCCAGTAATAAGTGGTGCTTTCGCTTAGTGAATTAATTGTAAAGGATTTCTCTGTTAGACTTTCTTCAAGTATTTCAGGGTCTTCATTAGTTCCAAAATAAAGATTATATGTCAAAGAATCGTTATCTGGATCAGAAGATTGCCAGGAAAGCGTTAGAGACGTTTCCTGATCTGCTGAATTATCATCTGGTGTTGGAGATGAAGGAACAGCAGGAGGATTGTTTGCTTCAGTTATTGTTACTGTGAATGAGTCTGATGTTACTCCACCACGACCATCCTCTACTTTGATTTTTACATCATATTTTCCTACTTCAATTGAGGACGTTTCCAGCGAGTAGGCGTTTTGGTCAATATTACCAGGTCCTGAAACTAAATGATATGTCAATGAGTCATTATCTGGATCTGATGAAAATTCAGTAAGATTTAACTGAAGTTCTTGACCAGTTTCTACAGTAATATTCTCTAGATTTATTGAGGGATAAGTGTTGTATACAGCTTTAACAGAAAGTGGCTTATCAATGGTTACACTCTTGGTTATATCTTCATCAGAAGCAGTTTCATTAATCTGCCAATGAAGAAAATTATAATTATCAATATCTATCGCTTTTACGGATATAGAAGTGTTATTTTCATACCAGCCTGTACCATTTATTTCTGCAATTCCTGATGGAATTGTACCTGTTTCAACTTTAAAATGTTTTACAGTACTTGCAGTAAAGTTTTTATCAGAAACAAGTTTTATTGTTCTCGAAATTTCCGTACTACCATCATTCCACTTTTCAAAAAGGTATCTTGTATCGTTCCCTGTCACGTACTCTGAAATGTCTTTTTCCTGATTATCAACCAATGAAAATTCATGAGTGCTATTAGCTTCGAAGTTTTTTGTAGTAGGAGTAAGAACTGTCTCTTCATCTATTAGAACAGTAAGTCCCTCGGGATTAGTGTTAACTGCTAAGGAGAATTTTTGGACTTCATTTTCATAATTTGCTGTTATTTTCATCGGTTTGTTAATCGTAAGTGTCAAAGAAACAGAATTAACAGTTTCTGAATCGTTGATTATCCAATGGTCAAATTCATAGCCATCTACTTCAGGAGCGGTTAACTGTATTTGTTTTCCCTTTTCGTACCATCCGGTTCCGTTAATTTGAGTAATTCCTGAAGAGACATCCACAAAATACTCAGTTTTCATAAATGCTGTAAAAGATGAGTTATCGCTTACAGTAAACTCTCTTGAAGGGGATGTGTTTTCATCGTCCCATTTTAAGAATGAATATCTCGTGTCATTACCATCTATGTATATAGTTTCGTTCTTCTCTTGAAGTTCAGATATTTCAAAGCTAAAAATATCGCCTATCTTAGCACTAATTGATTTAGGCGTAACTATATTTTGTTCGTTGACTGTCATATTGAGACCTGAAGGCTCTGTATTGAACGTTATTGAATATCCTTGAGGTGTGAATACAGCAACTACTTTTTTAGGTTCATTAACAGAAAACTCTGGAGAAGTTTCATCGACTGGTTCTCCATTGATCTTCCAATGAGAAAAATCATAACCTTCTATATTGTCAGGATTAAGAGATAAAGAAGAATCTTCTTTATACCAGCCAGAACCTTCTATCTCACCAAGTCCATGTGGCTCGGTTATTATTTCTACTTTGTAATCCTTATTGACTCTTGCAACAAGTTCAAGATCGTTATTTACAATGACTGTTCTAGGATTTTCAACAGAGTCATCATTCCATGAATCAAAAGAATACTTTGTATCTATACCATCTATCCAGCTAGTTTCATTGGTTTCCTGTGGAGTGATCATTTCAACTGTGTGCTCAGTATTTTCCTGTACAGATGTTGTAAGTGGAGAGAGGCCTGTATTTTCATCTATAGATACCTCTAAACCTTCATGTTGTACTCTAACAGTTAGTGAATAATCTAAAAACTCAACATATTTTGCTTCAATTTTAGTAGGTTCTTCAACTGTAAAGTTTAAAGGATTATCTGTAAAGGTTTCACCATCAATTATCCAGTGAAGGAATTGATAACCATCTACTTCGGGTGCAGTCAATGATAATTCTTCTCCGCTTTCGTACCAGTCTGATTCTTCAAATTTCACCAGATTGGGAGGATTTGATGAAATCTTTATTTTCACCATTTTTTGGATGTTTGCAGTTAATTGAAGATCAACAGTAACAGTTACTTTCCGTGGATTTTTATAAGAACCATCAGACCAGTGATCGAATCGGTAGAATTCTTCATCTGTTTCATCTGGTTTATCATTAATAATTTTTACCATCACTTCTTTGCCAAATGGAAAATTCTCAGAGAAAGGGGTAGAAAGAAAATCTTCATTGTTTGAAAGTGCGTTTACCTCTTCTGGTGTATCACCGACTATCAAGTTAATATTTCCCGGTTCTGAGTCGATTTTCAATGTATGAGAACCCACATTAGGAACACAACTGGCAACTAAGAATACTGTAGTTGCAATAAGAATTAAGATTTTTGGAAAATGTAAGTTTCTCTTCATAACTTTCAGCCTCCAGTTAAGGCAATTCCTTCACTATTAAAATTATAGTTGATTTTTTCAAATATATCAATAGAAAGTATAATACAATTAATTGGGTCAAATGATTGAATAATAGATAAAATTACTTAGTAGTTATGGACGTATGATGTGTAAGATATTTACTTTACAGTGTAGTAACTACAATATGAAGAAAAGACAATGAGTCTAATGATTGACTATAAATACGGGAGTTTACATGAAAAATAAAGATTTACCATAAGTTTACAAAAAATATGACTAGTGAAATAATCATCGAACAGTAATTATCACTAAGAAAAAATAGTAGAAAATAATCTAATTCATAAAAAATAAATGAACAATCTCATAAAAATATCGATTCAATCATTAGAATAAGGTAAAAAAATTATAAGAATTATAAAGAGTATATTTTTATAAGCAGAAAAAAATTAAATAACATTGCTTTTTGAAAGGACTTCTTTTATGTCGCTGATATGTATACCCCAACCAGCGTTTAAAAACTGATTTTCTTCAATGATTTTATTATTTTTGCGGATTTTTGGGCTAAACCCAAGTGGAATGTGTACAGTTCTGCTTTGAATACCCCATAGTTTTCCATTAATGTCAACTATTGGACCACCACTTTGTCCAAGAAGTCCAGGAGAAGAGGTTTCTATAAAAGTAATTGTTCTTTTTGCCTCTTTAAAAGCTTTCGAGGTTACATTGCGGGTGTATATTCCCTCTATGGGGTAAAGCGATGGAAGAGTTTTAGCATCCATCATAAAGCTACCTGATCCCTTATCAAATGATGCTCTTATGTTAGAAAATGGATAGCCAATTTTACAAAGACTGGTTCCAACATTCATATTGCTTTCTTCAGCAAATTTAGGATAACCTGAGATTTCATTAGGAGAAAAGGGAACGAGTTTACCAATAACTAAATCACTTTCTGGAAAAGGCTTTACGTTCTTTAACACTCGACCATCTTTACCCCACCAGAATGAATGATTTAATATTCGTTTTTCATATTCTTTATCAGGATTTTCTTTTTGTTTTTTGTATTGAAAGTAGGATTGCCAGAGATGAGCAACTGTAATTATCCAACCCTCTTCGTTGAGTATTATGAAAGAGCCACAGTTGGCATTTACCTTGCCATCAGAAAACCTTGAGAGAGTAACCACAGGATTGGTGAATTCCTTTGCTGTTTCAAATGCCTTTGCAAACATATTGTCACATCCTTATATTCTTTAGTTACATACTAACACAGTTTGTGACTGTCAAAAATGTTTGATTGTTTTTATCTGCTATTAGTAATAGTGTACTATAATAATTAGAAACCACTTTAGGGAGGTAATAATTATGGGCCTGGCAACGAACATAGATAAGGTTATTAAGATTTCAGTTATGGGTGAAATTGCTCACCCTATAACAAGCTCTCCATTTAGACTTGATGCAGAAGGAAAACCTCACATAACTCCAGGAACAGGTGGAATCACATACAATTTTGCTCTTGGAGACAATGCATTTGATGTTGCAGGTGATCACATAGAGCCAGATGTTTCAACGAAGAATTTTGATAAAGAAAAAGGGAATGCCTATATGACTTATTCCTGTATTGGGAATGAAGCATATGTGATTTCAGGTGACGCAAAAGATGAGAAAGGACGTGTGATTGGAAAGCATGGGGGTATTAATCATGTACTTGTGTACTTTCCCAGGGATGTTAAAGAGAAACTTGCAATTGGAGATAAGATACAGATCAAAGCATGGGGCCAGGGCCTTGAACTAGAAGTTTTCCCAAATGTCAAGGTCTTTAATATTGATCCTGAAGTTTTTGAGAAGTTTTCTTTAACTGAAAGAGAAGGAAAAATCTATTTTCCCGTCGTTGCAAAGATCCCGGGTTATCTTATGGGTTCGGGTGTTGGTTCAAAAAACCCAGGAGGAACAGATTACGATATAATCACCCATGATCATAAGCTTATGGAAAAATTGGATCTAACAAAATTAAAGATAGGCGACTTTGTTGCCATTGAAAACCATAACAACAGCTTTGGTGTAGGTGGCTATAAAGAGAATGCGATTTCAATAGGTGTAATTGTACATTCCAACTGTTACAGTACCGGTCACGGACCCGGTGTTGTTGTCATAATGACTTCACCTGATCCAGTTATTGTCCCTGAAATAAAACAAGTAGTTAATTTAAAGAATTTCTTTTAATTTTAAAAACTTTTATTTGATTTAGATTATCCCTAATATATATTTTTGGATATTACCAAGACTATCAAATTGCTTATCAGCCTTTGAAAGAACCATATTCTTATTGTGTTTTGTTTTTAAGGCTAATACGGTCATACCTGCATTTTTTGCACTATCTATACCTGCTGGTGAGTCTTCAATGACAATACATTTAGCAGGCTGGACTCCAAGTTTTCTGGCAGTAACATTATATATTTCCGGATATGGTTTGGAGTGTTTTACTTTATCTCCACCTGTGATGGCAGAAAAGTCCTTTTTTATTTCAAACTTTTTTAATATTTTTTCCACAACGCTTTGCTCGGTTGAAGATGCTACCGCCAGTAAAACTTTATCCCTTAAAGAATTTATCAGTTTATACAATCCCGGATTGGGTTTTAGTAATTCCTCTGATAGTCTAAGATATTCAATTGTGTATTCCGTACCAATTTTTTCAGGCTCAACATCCAGACCTGTCATTTCCACAATTATCTGTTGCGCTTCTTCCATGCTTCTTCCCATCTGGGCTTTGAATAAATCTTCAGTTGCCTCTTTTCCATATTTCTTCAGCACGTTCTGGCATGCCTTTTTGTAAATCCATTCTGAATCAATCATGACTCCGTCCATATCGAAAATAACTGCTTCTATCATCTTAAATCACCTAATTTCAATATTTTTTTTAGGTCAGCGAGTACCCTTTTGAATGTGTCATTTCTTACATATGCTACATTATTAAAGACATCAATATCAATCAATGATGCTTTAAATAAAAGGCTTGTATGATAAGAAATAGTAGATTTACTTAATCTTGTGTGTTTAACCAGTTCTTTTTGTGTAGAGGGTTTATTTGATAAATATCTTAATATTTCAAAACGGGTCTTATCTCCAATTACCTTTAAAAGTTTTTGCATCCTCTCTTCAGTGGATATTTTTTTTGCAAAGTCTTGAGTGATTTCATCAATTCCAAAAACAAGCAAATGAAAAGTGGGATATGTCATTAAACCCGAATTTGTTCTTGAAACAGAATTTTGCAATGCAACATAAAGAGGTTTGGCAGGATCTGGAGATAGTCCATAATAGTCGAAATAATTGGTTATTGATTCTATTACTCTTTGTCTTGTATTGTTTGAGATAAATTCTTTAACCTTTGAGAGATTTCGATTTCTTAATTCCGATTCTTCATATATCTTAAGTAGTCTTTCAGTGTTTGCATCGAGGAAATCACGCGCAGTTTCCGGGAAAAATAGTAACTGATTGATAAACCATCTGGAATTGTCGCTTATTCCTGAAATTTCATTAACTTTATCTCTAACTTTGTTAGGATCATTTTCTATGAGTTTAGTTAGCTCTTCGAAGGTTGTATTTAATCTTCTGACAGCCAGGACTTTTATAAAGCGTTCTCGAATTTTTTCAAAATATTCTTTTGAAAGGCAGAGCGTATCTTCTATTGTAACTATTGCTCTATCTGTCATTTTAATTCTTACAGGAAATAGTATGGGTGCTATAACACCAAGTTCATTCATGAAGGTTGTATAGATTTTTGTGGACCAATCAATATTTTTATTCAATAACTTCTTAAATTTGACAAGCTCTTTTGAGGGTTTAAAATCAACTCCAAGTACCTTTAAGGCTTTTTCTACAGATGAAGTGTTATATACATAATGTATGGCCATGGTAAGGTCATATATTTCAAAGTAACCGTATATAATATTCATCCTTCATCACTACTTTTAACAAACATTTTGTCAAATACATTCAAGAATCTTTCCAGTCTTTCTTTTTTTAAGGAATAATATACTTTTTTGTTTTCTCGCATTTTATCCACAAGTTCACATTCAGTAAGCAATGATAGATGATGAGAAATCGTTGATTTTGATACACTACACATTTCTGCTAGTTCATCGACATAGCGATTCGTTTCTGCAAGAACCTGTATAAGCTTGAACCGAGTGGGATCGGAAAGGATTTTCAAAGTAGTTTTCACGATATGACCTGAAAAACCCGGTAGTATTTTTTCAATTTCTTCAAAGGTATCACCAACGACAAATGTTTGCTTGTTTTTATCTTTTAGAAGGGGCATACCAAAATAAGGCAAACTATGTTGAATAATTATATGCAAAGGCAAATTGTTGTCTAATGAGAAATTATTTTTCTCTGCAATACAAGATACAATTTCTTCAAGGCTTTCAGAGGATAAAGATTTAAATTTTACTTGAAGTGATTCAACACATTCTTTTTTTAAACCGGATTTATTGAACAATTTGTGGATCTTCAACAAAGATTCTTTTAGCATTTGTTTTGCGAATTCGGGAAACATTACCATTTGTAATAAAAACCAAATAGTTGGTTTTGAGAGTGTCCCAGAAGTGGTCTGGAGGAAATTAGTAATCCGCGTTTTGTTGCTTATTAGGGATTGTACTCGGGTACTTGAAAATCCAAATTTCGTAAAAAGTATGCTTTCCATAAGCCTTGTTGAGAGCTTATTAAAATCAGAGTCTATGTAATTGATTGTCTCTGATAGGCTGATTATACTTTTATGCTCCCACGATTTCTCAGGGGGAATAAATATAAGGCTGGATTCACGAATTTCTGAGAGAAAGTTATCCACTGTTTTTAAATCCCAGCCAGCGTTTTCATTATAAATTTGCTTAAAATCTTCGAGTTTTTTTGGACTACCCTGTTTGATCATCAAACTATTTTTATAATCATCAAGTTGATCTTTGAAATTTATATAGACAAAAGACACACACAATTCGATCAATTCCGAACCATAAAGAGAAATGTCCATAATGAGCCTCCAGTTCGATTTCAATCAAATTATATCATATTGTACTTCAAGTGAATAGATTGGTATTGATGTACACGTTTATAATAAAGGCTTATGCTAAATCATTCTGTACAAAAAGCAGAGGAATTAACTCAAAATATGTTCGATCGTTATCGATTCTTAACATTTAAAGTTTGACAAACATCGAACTAAGTGATATTATTAAAATGAAAAGCAATGAAAAATCTTCCATAAAGGAGGAACGAAATATGAAAAAAAGAATAGTTATAAGAAATGGAAAAGATATTTCTGAAGAAATCGAACAAGTAAAGATATCAATGTTAATGAAAGGAAATTTATTTATACTTTAACACCCGCACCCCCCCTTTGGAGAAGCTAGAAAGCAAGTAACCCCCAAGTAAATCCAATTAGGCCCTTTTTAGGGCCTTTTTTTTATAGTTTATTTTAAGTGTATAATTTTTATAAAAAGGGGGTTGTAATTTTGAAACATATAAAGAAGGTTGAGATGTTTCTTCTAATAATAACGTTATTGTTGGCTATAATTTGCGGTTTACTTGTTTACGATTTTTTTTTGAACCCTTTTTTTACTGCTCCAGAAAATGAGATAGTTATGGATAATGTTGATCTTGAAACTACCAAACTTGTTTATAGAGAACTTTCTCAACTTGTTTTTGCAATTAGAGGTTTTTATTATTTGAGAAAGACGCTTCCTGAAAATCTCCAACAACTTGATGAAAACACAACTTACAATTATCAATACACTTTCAAGGAACTGGATGATACTTTCCGTATTGAGTTGAGGGGAAACGTTCCTATATCAGATGATGAAAGCTTAATGGAGAAAACCAATCTTGATGGTGAATTATACACTACATATGAAAATTTTCTCTATACCACTACTATTGATAAGGTCTTCGAAGATTGAATGTATATTGTTTTTTTGATATCATAAGTAATCTGTCTGGGTTTTCAGTTTTCGAAGGAGGTATTTATGAATAACTGGTCGCATTTAGAAGCTCTTTTTGAATGGAGCCCGGAAGGAATAGTTTTATGCGATGAAAAATGCCTCATCATGAGAGTGAATAAAAAATTTTGCGATATTTTCGAATATTCTGAAGAGGAACTTATTGGTAAGAATATTGATGAAGTTCTTGCAAAAGATGAAAAATTAATAGGGGAGGCCAAATACATAACGGAAGAAACAAGAAAAGGCAAAAGACTTACATATACTACAGTCAGACAGAAAAAGGACGGAACAAATATATCTATTTCTGTATTAACATCTCCAGTTTATTTAAAAGGAAAGTTTGTGGGAGTTTTAGGAATTTATCGATTAATATCAGACATACAAAAGTCGCAGGATTTGATGAGAGAGGAATTCAAAAAAAGCAGAGCCATCCTGAGAGCTTTACCGGACATAATTTTTGTTATGAATCGCGATGGATATTTTTTAGATTTTGAAGCGAAATCTTACAAGGATCTTAATATTCCCCCTGAAAAGATAATAGGTTCTAACATTAAAGATGTAGGCTTTTCCAAAGATCAGATAAAACTGATATTTTCAAAAATCAACAAAACTTTTGATGCGGGTGATATCCAACAACTTGTTTATGATCTTGAAACACCTGTGGGAAGGAGATATTACGAAGTAAGGTTTGTTTTGATCGATAAAGAAAGAATTTTGTCAATCACCAGAGACATTACGAAGAGAAAAGAAACTGAAAAGCGATTGAAGAAATGGGCTGACTTTAATAGAATACTTCTCAATACCGTGAATGACGTTCTTAACTCTGGGTTAAAAGAAAATATTTATGAACGTCTCCTCGAAAAATCAATAGATGTTATCAAAGGTGCACAGGCGGGTTCTTTACTTTTAAAGGATAGATATAATTGTTTTAGATATGAAGCAACTGCTGGATATGATCATGAACAGCTTAAAGAATTATACTTAACACCGGAAGAGCTGGTTCAGGGCAGCGGTAATAATGTAAAAATCGTAACTGACTTTTCAAAAGACGAAGAGTTAGATGAAGAACGAAAGAACAAATTTTTAGATGCCGGAGGAATTAGAAAGATAAAGTGTATGCTATCTATTCCAATAACAATTGATAACGAAGTTGTTGGTTTTTTTACTCTTGACAACTTTGAAACTGAAAAAGCCTTCGATAATGATTCAATACAAATGGCCAAGATTTTTGGACAACAGGTGGGTTTTCTTATAGAAAGGATAAGACTTGAAAAGGCACTGCACGAACAGAGTGAGCAGTTACTTTTTTTGTCCAAACATGATCCGCTAACAAATCTTCCAAATAGAAGAATGCTTGCTGAACAGGCCAGACAGTATATTGCGTTGATGAAACGCAATGATTCTAAATTAAGTTTACTCTATCTTGATCTTGATGGGTTTAAGGCAATAAATGATAAGCATGGACATGATCTTGGAGATATTGTCCTGAAAAAACTTGCACAGAGATTCACGGATTTTTTGAGAGAGAGCGATGTTGTAGCAAGGCTGGGTGGAGATGAATTCCTTTTTTTGCTTCCAGATACAGACCACTCTAAAGCAAAAAAAGTTGTTGATCGTTTATTAAAATTAATTGCAGAACCCTTTGTTATTGAAGAAGATACCTTTAAAATAAATGGAAGTATCGGTATATCATCTTACCCTAAAGACGGTCAAAATTTTTCCGAACTTATTTCTTGTGCTGATAAAAGGATGTATAAAGAAAAAAACAATAAGATCAAGTCTCGTTTTTACAGGCAAAAATGATTTTTTTGATTACTTTTATAGAGAGATAAACTAATAATACAGTACCGAGTCCTAGATAATTCGCCAGCATATCTTTGGGATCATATACACGATAAGAAACCAACCCTTGAGCAATTTCCAATAAAAATGGTGAAACAAGAAGAAAACTTAAAAAAAGTGTAAGATACACTTTTTTTGTTTTAAATTTTTTCAACAACAAAAATAGGAGTCCACCACAAAGGAAAATAACATAATGTATTTTCTTATCAGTGTTCGTTCCTAATTTCTCAAGATTTATGGGTATAAAATAAACGTAAGTTACACCAATAAAATATATAATTATTGATAAAAAGGAAAAGGTCTTTTTGTTCATAACTATATTGTAACCCAAAAATGATCTTATTAAATGAAGTAAATTAAATTGTGATAAATAAGAAATAGTTGATAAAATCGCAGTTTTAAGCAGCAATTCTTTAAAGCCAGGCTCATAAACAATTTAGTAACTATTAATCTAGCAGATTAGGTTGTACTTCAAAATGATTTTTAAATGAGATTCAAACTATAGATTCGAACAATAAATAATCATCAAAACCCTTCAAATTGTATACTTCACTCATTAAATTCATTCCAAAATTTTTAACTAAATTTGTGAAGCTTTCTTGTTCTATTACCCTTTTTTGAACAGTACGAGTGAAAGCATTACCGCTTTTTATAAGAAGAATGTACACTTTATTATGCTGATAACTTATTACGTCTCCTCTTCTTAATGTAGAACCTAGCGCTTTGATAAGTTTCTTCCTATTTTCTTCGTCTATTTTTTCGAATCCATCTATTTTAAAAGATAAAATTGCACCTCTAGGTTCCCTTTGAAGTGATTCAAATTTCGATAATTCCATAAAAACATTAAAATCCATAAATAATGCACCTTTCTTGTTATCTTGACTAAATCTTTCATCATGATAAAAATTGCTCTGTTTATTCATTTCTTTTTCATTCTTTTCCATCTGTTCATTGATTGCTTTATTCATTTTTTGAAAAGAATGATCGTACATTTTTCTCTCTAAATATGATGAATATTTGGAAAATGTTTTTTTTGCTTCAGTCAATCTACCTTGAGATTCAAGAATTCTAATTTTGTTGTTTATAGCGTTCTCGTTATATGGATCAATTTGCAAAAGCCGAACGGTATAAAACATACTTTCATTCATCTTTTTATTCTGGTACAAAAGCTCTATAAGTTCTACCAAAGACGTTACTACTAATTCTCTAAGTTCTTCCCTTACAGGAATCACCCATTCATTGTAAGTATCTTCAATCATAAAATCTCCAGAATATATTGTTGAAGCTTTAATTAAATGCTCGATTTTTTCATCGTTTTTCAATGCTTTATTTGCCAGATTAATTTCTTTTCTAAATTCAACAACGTCATAATAAAAATTTTCATCAAATGAAAGCCAGCACGATTGATTGGTTGCTTTACAAATTTTCTTTCCAATGCCATTACCGAGTGCTCTATCAAAAGCATGACGGATAAAATATAATGTTGAACTCAAATTTTGTCTAGCACTTTTGTTATCCATTCCGGGCCAGAATAATTCAAGAATAAGATCCTTATTAATTTTCTTTTCATAGTTTACAAGAAGATACCTAAAAAGCTCGCATCCCTTTTCTGATTTACAATAACTACTTAGTATATCAGTATTTAATTTATCGCTATAGACACTATAATTGCCTAATGTAGTAACTCTAATCATATGAATTCCTCCCAAGAAAATGTTTTTATTAAAACTTAACCCTCGGCAAATTTTAGTTAAATTAGATAAAAAAATAAAATCCTAATTCCTAAAAAGCGATTAAATTTGGAGTACTAAAAAAGCCATTGACTGAATGAATATATGAAAAAAAACTAAAAACGTTCATTAACAAGTAAATTATAACTCTTTTTTCAGATTTTTGTGCTTGTTTTTTAGAGTATATTTTTTTAACACAATTATCATTAAAAGAAGATTATAGTTCAGATTAAAGCAATTTTAGATTTTATTTAGAATTTATTATTAATAATGGTACTAAAGTATTATTTTGGTGATATTTTTTATTTTGTATACATGAATGAACAATATAGATTGAAATGTATAAATTTCAGCATACATAGTATTTTTAGTAAGTTGATTTATATTTTGTTTAGGATCAGTCATATTTCTTTTTATTAGGTCAATCGAATAAGTTTATGCTTTTCTCCTGGAATGAAGAATTACTTATTGCTTCTCATGAATGAATTATAAATTGGAAAAAGGATGATAACATAAAGGTGGAAAGTATTTTTATTTAGAGGTGTTAAGAATGAACATCTTTAAAAATGGAAATTTGATGGTTGTTACAGATGACTGGGGAGTAATTGATGAAAGCAGAGATGTTGCTACCGGTATATACCTTGAGGATACGAAATACATAGCCAGGATTCAACTGGACGTGGGCAGTGTTTTGCGTAAGCTACATACCGATTATTATTGGTATGGAATGAATAACGTTTATCTTTCAAAATCTACTCCTGATGCTTTGCATTATGACATTGAAGTAGTGGAGAAATTTAGGGCAACTGGTAATAATTTGAAGGTTGAATTAGAGTTGCATAATTTTTCTATGCAAACAGTTGAAATCAATGTTAGTTATGAGCTGGTCTATACATATGAAGATATTTTTTCTATTAGGGTAAGAAATGAAGCTCATCTTGGAATAATAGAAAAGAATCATAACGCAGATATGACAGATAAGGGAAGCAGTTATGAAGATGAGACAACCAAATACAATATTGAAAACGCTTTGCCTGAAGAATCAGTGAGTGTTAAACCGAAAGAAATGGTTACATTGACCGGCTTTATTCATCTTGATAAAACTCTGAAAAAGCCACTTCTTTTTAAAGATATTCTCGAAGATAGGCCTGTACAGTTCAAACACGATCCTGAACTTTTTTATAATCCTGTTATTAGACAGGGATTAAGAGATTTGAAGGCAATGATGGTTACAACAGAGTTTGGAGATTTTCCTGCAGCAGGACTTCCCTGGTATGCAACAATATTTGGTAGAGACAGCATAATTTTTGCTCTTCAGATATTACGTTACTTTCCTGAGATAGCGAAAACTATTCTGAGGGTACACAATGCATTTCAGGCCAAATCAGAAAATGATTTTACAGATGCGGTACCAGGAAAAATCGTGCATGAAGTAAGACTAAATCCAATGTCAATCGGTGAAGAAATACCTTTTACATCGTATTATGGAACTGTTGATGCAACACTGCTTTATATAGTATTGGCAGGTGAATATCTGGAAGAAACGGGAGATATTTCAACAATAGGTGAATTATTGTCAGGTATAGAAGCTGCTGAAAAATGGATAGAAGATTATGCAGATATAGATAAGGATGGGTATATTGAGTATCAAAGTACATCCAGAATAGGATTGACATCACAGGGCTGGAAAGATTCAAGTGATTCAGTTACTTTTGAAAATGGAGAAATAGCCCGGCCTCCTGTTGCTCTGGTGGAAGTACAGGGTTATCTCTATTCTGCTTATAAATCACTTTCCCTAATTTATAAAAAATTAGGTAACAAAGATAAGAGTCATAAATATGAGACACTTGCTTCTGATCTTAAAGAACGATTTAATAAAGATTTCTGGATAAAAAATGAAAAATACTATGCTATTGCACTTGATGGAAAAAATAAAAAGGTAGATTCCATCAGTTCCAATCCAGGGCATTGTTTATTCTGCAGATTAATAGATGAAAAGAAATCAGAACATGTCATTAGCAGATTGCTTTCACAGGAATTATTTTCAGGTTGGGGAATAAGAACTCTTTCTAACAGAATGAAAAGATATAATCCCTTTTCGTATCACAATGGAAGCGTATGGCCGCATGACAATTCCTTGATAATGATAGGAATGTGGAGATACGGATATGCACTAGAAGCGAAAAAGATAGCCAGAGTTCTTTTAGATGCCCTTGAAAAAACACCCGGTCTAAGATTGCCTGAATTGTTCAGCGGACTTGATCGACGAAGTACAGGGGAGAGAGCTGTTGAATATCCAACAAGTTGTTCGCCGCAGTTGTGGTCGATTGGAACATTGTTTTCAATTTATGAAGTGCTTGATAGTTAACTTGATTGTGAGTATTAATTTATAATGTTTTAAATAGTTGCTGTATGCTATAATATAAAAGCTTTAAACGGGTGATATTTTTGAACCGGACAAGGGAGTACCGGTTATGAAAAAACGAAAAAGTGGTTTTTCTTTAACGGAAATACTGATAGTACTTGCAGTATCATCTATTGTACTTGCAATTGTTACTGTTGTTTCTTCTATGACTTTCAAAACCTCCAGCCAATTGAACGCTACAATGACTCTTGATGAAGAAATCACAAAACTACATACAAATATGAGGTATATAATTTCGCAAAGCTGGACAACATTAACCGACATCGCTGAAAGAAGTACTGAAGAAGCGGAAACTTCTTACATTGAATTGACTGACAGCATACCTACTAATGATGAAGCAGCATGGGTTACGACCGTTTCAACAATTATGTATCTTCCAGTTGAAAAAAGAGTGGTACATTATTTTCATGTAGATGAAAGTGGAGGAATAACCAGTCAAACCATAGCTGAACATGTAGATGATTTTTCTTTTATTGTTCCCTCTGAAGGGGAATATGTTACTTATACAGCAACGTTTACTTATTATTATGATAAGGAAAAAACCAAACCAGTAACAAGCAAATATACTTCAGGGGCGGTGAGGTTCTATTAAGACTGGAAAGAAAGGTTTCACATTAATTGAAACCGTTATTGTTCTTGCAATCCTAACTATTTTTGTTACTTTTGGGGTATCAATGATGCTTCAATATAAACGGTTATCTTTATCAGCTGCAAGAGTTTCTGAGATTAGTGCGGTAAAAAATCTTGTGACTGATTATATAAGGCATAATAGTAATCTAAAAAATGCGATAAAATCAGGAACCCTTTCTTCATATCTTGAGAATAGTCTGAAAAGTTCTTTAATAAGCAGAATTCAAGATTCAGGTTATGACGATATAACTATTAATGAAACACCTATTGGTACTATTTCTGGTTCAGATTTAAAACTAACAACAATTTACGTGCTCTTAGAAGATATGAAGATGGATAAGGAGGAGGATGTCTATGTGGTCATCTTCACGAAATGATCATTTAAAGAAAGGTTTTGTTCTGCCATTAACATTAATATTATTGACTTTCGGTTCTATAATGGTTTTTGTAGCTGGAATACAGGTGACAAGAACCACTGATGAAATACAATCTTATAATATAATATCATCTCAGCAAAATATTGCTGCAAATGTTATTGAAGCTGCGAGTTATCATTATTTTCAAAACCCATCTGCTTCATTTGATACAACATGGGATGGCATCGACACTTTTAAAAATCATGTATCTAACAGAGGAGGGGTAGAGGGTACATATTGGAGCAATATTCTTAGTGAGCTTAACTCAGGCACAAATTGTATAAATTTAACCGGAGAAATTGAGAGTTATGAAACATTATCAGGCTTTGGCGAAGGAAACTATGATATAAGTGCCTATGTTTATCCTATCGGAGAGAAAAGAATTGTTATTGGTGTATCAGATAGGAAAGGACGGAGGAGATACTCAATAGGACTTCTTTCAAATATAGCAAGGCCATCAATGGCTCTTCCAGCTGTCAGATTAGCGTATTTGGATAGAGTGTTAACTAAGATGCATAGTCTGAAGGGGAATAAAGTAGAAGGAGATTTAATCTATGGTGAAGCAGTTTTATTAGATGATGTATCAATTTTTTTAACTGACTCAAGTACACCTGGTGAAATAATTAATCCAAATCTTCAAGCTTTTTCAGTTGATTTAAAACAAGAGATACTTGATCAATATCCTGACTGGTTTTCTGCTACTAGTACAACAAATATAGATTTAATATTTGATAGTTGGAAAAACGATCACCTTGAGAGTCTACCTGATGCTTCAACTACGGTTTATATAAATGATAGTTCTACATGGCCAGATACATATGATGAAAACACGTTATTTGTAATTGATGCTACCCCGTCATCGGTAGATGGTTATTATTTGGATTTTGACGAAAGTGGGCTTAATATTTCATATGATGGGAACACTGTTGATATACCAGCTTCAGAAGCTCTTTCATCGAAAATACATGTTCAGATAAATGGTGATGTAACAATAGGAAATGATCCTCATAAAATCAGCAAAGTAACAGGTAAATACTCTCTGACAGTTTATGGCGATATAGTTATAAACACTAATTTAGTTTACAATGATATTTATGAATATGTGAATAATGGTAAAGGAGAGTCTAAAGTTTCGAATCATCCGTTGGAAATAGAAAAAGATTTAATTACACAAATGATGAATGATAACATAAATGATGATTTAGATCTAGTTTCTATTGGTGGGGATGCAGTAATGAAATATAAACATGGTAGTTCGACACATGGGGTTAAATTTCTCTCAGGGGATATTATGGCTTTTAAAGAAAACGGAGTTGGAGGAGATATATCTTATCCTGATTTGAAGGAAGTAATTCATGGAAACCAGACTTCACAATATTTTGTTTTTGGTTCAATAACAGCTAATACATTTGATTCAGACGGGGATGCTTCAGGTTACCTTAGCTCATTAATATTGGTTGCAAACAGCCAATCAGAAAATGGTTCTGGTTCAACTACTAGTGAGCTTCAGTTAATTGGTATGAGAACCTGGTAAGCTGATGTAAAAAAACCGAGAATCCGAGAAAAACCAGGAAGACGAGAGCCGAGAAAAACCTTAAAAAAGAGATTCGAGATCAAGCCATATAGAAAACGAGAATCCGAGAAAAACCAGGAAGACGAGAGTCGAGAAAAACCTTAAAAAAGAGATTCGAGATCAGGCCATATAGAAAACGAGAATCCGAGAAAAACCAAGGAGACGAGGGCCGAGAAAGTTCTTAAAACCATTGGTATGCGATTTGAGAAGTAATCGGATATGCGTCCAAAAAACGGACGGATATGCGAGCTTAAATTACAGCTCGGATTTGTGCTTCGCGGAAAACACACAATACCCTCAAGGGGAGAACAAAGTAACGAGAAAGCGAGAAGGACCAAGGAGACGAGAATCCGAGAAATTTCTTAAAACCATTGATATACGATTTGAAAGGCATCGGATATGCGTCCAAAAAACGGATGGATATGCGAGCTTAGATTACGGCTCGGATTTGCGCTTCGCGGAAAACATACCTCATCACTTCGTGACAATATCCTCAAGGGGAGAACAAAGTAACGAGAAAGCGAGAAGGACCAAGGGAAACCGAGAAATTGAGCACCCCTTGTTGATACAAGACTCTTCCAGATAGCAGCTTGCAGAAAAGCAATTGCTAAAAACAAACAATCATTATATTTTTTTAAAACTAAACCCTAAACCCCAGACCCAAGAACCGATTTATTGAGGTTTAACCGCTGAAAGCGCATATCCGCCTGTTCCCAAAGGCGCAGATCAAAGGGTTCGTTTTTGAACTTGGCGTCCAACGCACAACGTTTCTTCGTGTCAAATTCACACACCCCCGCCTCTGGCTCGCCCTCTTAAGAGGGCATTAAATACTCTAAAACCCACTTCTATAAAGTGCTTTAAAATCTCCCCTTGAGGGGAGTGGCGCGCAGCGACGAGGGGTGTTATCTGCCGTAGGCACATATCCTGAGCTCTGCTCAGCATATCCATCTGTTCCTAAGGTGCAAATCAAAGGGTTCGCTTTTGAACTTGCGGACAACGCACAACCTACTATCGCACAACGTTTCTTCGTGTCAAATTCACACACCCCCAGCCTCCGGCAGCCCTCTTTGAAACCGTTGTACGTAGTCCGTGGTAGGTTGTGCGTTATTAATACGTACAACGTACAACCAACAACGCACAACGTTTTTTGTCTTTCTTGGTTTCTAATCTACCAAAGTCCAAATCTTATTTCATTCCAAATCTTGTTATATAGTTGTAAATCAGCACCGAGATCGTTTATCATTTCACAATTATGCAGATCTTTAACTGTGTAAATCCGTTCTTCTTCAATGTACTGTTCAGCAGCTGGAACTATGCTTGGGAGTAATAGATAATCAGAGATAACTGCAGAAATCTCTGGATCCAAAATGTAATTGATGAATTTATGAGCAAGTTCCACATTTCTTGCGCCTTTTAAGATAACCATATTATCTATCCACAAGGTGCTTCCTTCCTCAGGAATGAAAAATTCTATATTCTTTAGTTCTTCTTCGGTGCCTTCATAATAGATATTTTCACCGTAACCATGAACTACCCAAAATTCTCCAGAGATAACTCCTTTTGCAAAAACTTCATTATCGAATTTAACAATGTTTTCTTCCCATTCAAGGATAACTTCCTTAGCTTGTTGGAGATACTCGGTATTTGTTGTGTTAACGGAATAACCCAGGTATTTTAGTGCTGCTCCAAAGACTTCTCTCATGTCATCAAGAAGTGTCATTTTTCCTTTTAAATCTTCTCTTTCATAAATTGACCATGATTTTTCGTATTCGTCAACATAAAGGGTATTAACAGCAATACCGGTCGAACCGAGCTGATAGGGAACACTGTACTCGTTGTTGGGGTCATATTTAATCATACTGAGTACATTTGTATCAAGAAATTTGAAGTTTGGAATTTTACTTTTATCAATGGGTATAAGCATTTCTTCCCTTATCATTATTTCTGTGTAATCTCCAGATGGAAATGCAATATCATAGCCACGTGCACCAGCCTTTAGTTTGGCATACATTGTTTCGTTTGAATCGTAAGTATCATATATGACATTGCAGTTGAACTCCTCTTCAAACCCTTCAATTACTTCTTCAGGGATATAATCTGACCAAGAATAAATATGGAGCGTTTCTTTTGAAATAATGGTAATCGCTATAACGGTTAAAAATAAAACGATTAATACTTTTTTCATAATTACACCTCCCTAAGTGAAAATTATTTTTCTAAACCTTATACCTATTGACGAAAGGAACAGCGCTGAAGCTAAAAGTAGCGTAGACAGAGCATTTATTTCGGGTGATACGCCAAATTTTATCATTGAGAAAATTTTTAATGGCAGGGTTGTAGAACCGGGTCCTGCAACAAAAAAGGTTATAACAAAATCGTCTATGGACAGAGTAATGCTTAATAAAAAACCAGCAGTAATACCCGGAGCAATTAGTGGGATGATAACCTTGAAAAATGTTTGTGAACTAGTTGCCCCAAGATCTTTAGCTGCCTCCACAATTGTGTAATCAAAATCTTGAAGTCTTGCAATTACAATAAGGGTTACATAAGAAATACAAAAAGTAACATGTGCAAGAAAAATTGTGGTTAATCCCAATTGAATGTTTAAAGCAACAAAAAATAGCAAAAGGGAAACACCCATAAGAATATCAGGTATTATTAGAGGAGTATAGATAAGTCCCTGAAAGTAATTTTTAGTTCTAAAATTATGCCAGTAAATACCTATTGCTGATAGTGTTCCAAGAACTGTAGCCACTGTAGCGGAAGAAAGTGCGATTATTAAGGTATTTAGAAATGCCCGCCAGACTTCTTTATTGGCAAATAGATCACTGTACCATTTGAATGTGAATCCTGTCCACAAAACACCGTGTCGCGATTGATTAAATGATAGAATAACCAGGGTTATAACCGGCAAATAAAGAAAAATAATTACCATTATAGAAAAAAATAGTGAAAAACGACGTTTCCCAATCACTTTTCTGTAGTTACTCATAAGTTTTCACCACTATTGTTGATGTAGTCTTCGTAAGTCTTTTGTCTTTTATATTGGATATTTGCAATTCGCAAATAAAACAATAAACCCAGAGCCGAGATTAAAAGAAAAATCATTGAGATCGCAGATGAAGAAGGCCAATTCCTGGCAACTGTCAGCTGTCTTGCTATTAAATTACCCAACATGGCTCCGTTTTTACCACCAACGAGTTCAGGTATTGCATAGGAACCAAGGGCGGGAATAAGCACGAGAATGATACCGGCAATTATTCCACCTTTGATAGCCGGTAACATTACTTTCCATAATGCCTTTATTCTGGTTGAACCAAGATCCATAGCTGCCTCAAGGAGTGAGAAATCAAACTTCTCGATTGAGCTGTATATAGGGAGTATCATATAAGGCAAATACATATAAACAATTACTAAAATTACTGTTCCTGGTTTATACATAAAGGATTCAGGATTTTCAGTTATTTTTAAGAAGTTCAATAACCAGCTAACCAGTCCATTCCTCCCGAGCACAACCATCCAGCCAAAAACTCTTACAAGAAAATTGGTCCAGAATGGAATTATTATAAGCATCAATAAGAAATTTTTGTTCTTTGACGTTGCAATATAATATGATATTGGTAGTGCAAGAAATAATGTTATCGCAGTTGCTATCACTGAAATATAGGTGGTTTTCCATAACAACAGCCAAAAACCAGGATTGGATAACATGGTTGAATACGATTTAAGAGAAAGTGGAAACGTTGCACCGCCATACGTTCCTGGTGTGAGGAAACTATATGCAACAATGATTAATGTGGGAATAAGAAAAAGCAGGGTTAACCAGACTAAACCTGGCAAAGAAATAAAAAATCCTGTTTTATTCTTTAATGACAATTATTGCACTCCTTCCTTTAGAATATAACTGTCATCTGCAAACCACCAGATATATACCCTATCTTTCCATTCAATAATATCTTCATCAAGAAGATATCTTATATGTTGTTTGAAAACCTTAATATATGAATTGTTTATTCGGACTGTGTATTTTGTCTGATTTCCCAGATATATAGTATCTTCAACAACACCCTCAAATATATTTAATTTCTGACCATCGTATTCTTTAGGTTTGCTTTTGGTTATTTTGATTTTTTCAGGTCTAAGAGATACTTTAACAGATTGACCTTTTTCCACCTCAAGATCTTTGTAGCACCAAATTTTCTCAAAATTGTCCGTGTCAAGTTCAATGTATTCTTCATTGACATTTGAGACTCTTCCAGTGAAAAAATTCGTTTCTCCTATAAAGTTCGCAACAAATGAGTTTACAGGACTTTCATAAACCTCGGGAGGTGTTCCATATTGAATAATTTTTCCATGATTCATAACCGCGAGATGATCAGAGATTGACATAGCTTCACTCTGATCGTGTGTCACATAGATAAAGGTGATCCCCACCTCATCATGAATTGAGTCAAGTTCTAAGAGCATATGTTGTCTTAATTTAGCGTCAAGAGCTGCAACCGGCTCATCAAGTAAAAGAACTGAGGGTTTGTTTATTAGAGCTCTGCTAATGGCAACTCTTTGTTTCTGCCCGCCTGAAAGCTGGGTAGGCTTTTTATTTTCTTGTCCTGTTAATTTGGTAAGTTCGATCATTTCCATAACTTGCTTTTTTATTGTGGTTTCTTTTTCTTTTCTTAACCTAAGACTAAAAGCGATATTTTCAAAAACTGTTAGATGAGGAAAAAGGGCATAATTTTGAAAAACGGTGTTCACTTCTCTTTTGTGGGGCGGTATATTGTTAATTATTCTTCCGTTTAAGTAAACCATTCCTTCTGTGGGGTCCTCAAGTCCGGCAATGATTCTCAAAAGAGTTGTTTTGCCGCATCCAGAGGGACCAAGCAAAGAAAAAAAGTCTCCCCGTTTTATAAAAAGAGAGACTTTATTAACAGCAGCAAAATCACGATCGAAGATCTTTGTGACATTTTTTATTTCTATGGAATTGTCATTTACTTTAGGGTTCAATCCATTCCCACCTCCGCTTCAAGAGCGAAATTACATTAATTCAAAGTCATGACCGCAGTTTTTACAAAACCTTACATCAGAATCATTTAATTTTCTACAGAAAGTACATAATTTCTTACCCGTCAATGAAGCTCCACAGTTCTTGCAGGTTCTTGAACCCGTTTCGTTTTCAGTATCACATTTATAACATCTGACATAGGACGAAGATTTTTTTGTCTTTAGTTCCTTATAGTCGAATTTTTCTGAAGGCAGGATTTTGTTATCCGGTTGCAAATCTTGATTTTGAACGAATTTTCCTGATTGTTCTTTTTGATATTCAAGTTTTTCGGATACTACTCGCATAATTGCCTGTCCAATAAAAATCATTATGAGACCAGGAAGTCCTAAGATAAAAAATGTATTCATAAAAGCAGTAGGTGGAGCGCCTATTATTCCAACAAAAGAATATATAAGCATAGCGATACCTATTATCAGCAATGCTAAACCACCATATTTTGCAAGCATGTAAAATATCTCTAATGGACTACCTTGTTCAGCAGGTCCTGACATTGTTAACACCTCCAATATGTTGCATATTTACATTATAAATCAAAATGGGGATTTCTTTAAAGAGTAACGCATAAAATACCAAAGTATAAAGATACTTTAAAATTCAATTAGTTCTTTATTTTCTAATTCTCTTGAATGAATAGTAAAACTAGCATAATTTTCTATAGGTTCGCTTGAGATAATCTGAGTATTGCCATTATCGTTGAAAAAAAGGTTGTAATAGCTGTCTTTTTCAAAATTGTTGTGTTTTAAGGCCCAAACTCTATTTAAATCAGTAAGTACGGAGGTAAGTGAAGTATATTTATATTGATCTTCAATCTCCAGTGCAGCCTTTTTTAAAGCCTCACCGGGCAAATAGGAATTAAGGTATTCAATAACAATGCTGAAATAGTATTGACTATCGATAATGTTTTCATTTTCTTTCGTGCCATATATGGTACCGTTGTGCATAAATGCAAAGGTTTTTCCGTTCATATCACACAAGAAGGGATGAACATGTCTTATATTTACTTTATAGCCAGGGGATGCCTTCCTGGCATGAATTAAGGCAAAACAACATTTTGTTGATGAAAAATTGCCTTCCCATATAGGTGTGGTCTCTTTTTTGCATTCAACAAAATCACTTGTTGATAATATATATCCATAACCATCTCCATGAGGATTGTTTTTTCCCGTACGAGCCATTTTACTCAATGAATAAAAGTAATCTTTAATTTCCATAGTCTCTTTGGATTTAATTACCATCATTCGACACATTCTCACACCTCTTGAACTGTCTGAATTAATTATAGCAATGTTTTAGGTTTTAGGAAGAAAATGAGTAACTTAAATTAATGAGTTGGTTTCTGCTAAGATTGTTATAAGGAGTGATTTGATATGAAATATAACAGACTGGGAAAAACTGACATTAAAATTGCAGAATTGGGGCTTGGTGGATTTCACCTTTTGGAGATTGAACAAAGGACAGTTAATGAAATAGTTAAGAGATATCTTGATGCAGGAGGTAATTATTTTGAAACAGCCCATGCATATGGTGAAGGTGTATCAGAAAAAAAGCTTGGTAATGTATTGCCAAAAGATAATGCGATTGTCGCCACAAAATCAGGTAAGAGAGATGAAAAAGGACTAAAAAATGAATTAACGCGAAGTTTGAAAAATTTGAAGAGGGACAGTGTAGATATCCTTTTTTTACATAGTGTAACAACAGATAAAGATTGGGAGCAGCTTACTTCACCAGAAGGCGGACTCAAAGCAGTTGAATGGGCAAAAAAAGAAGGTTTAATAAGGTATATAGGAATTACCAGTCATGGTTATGGAGGAACATTATTGAAGGCACTTAGAGAATATGATTTTGATGTTTTTATGACTCAAATGAATTATTTTGATAGATTCAATTTTCCTGAAATCGAAACGAAGGTAATCCCTTATGCAGTAACTGAAAAGATTGGAATGCTGGCTATGAAATTCCTTGCAGATGGTTATTTATATAAAAATGTAGAGGATGCTTTCA
>JAWODV010000059.1:0-47420 GCA_046483075.1 Kosmotogaceae bacterium
TCTAATATTGCGATTCTGAAGGGCTCTGGTTTAATTACCATTGAGGGATATGTCTTTTCAAGATAAATAAGAAGCTTTTCAAGTGATTCAACAATCGTATTAACTGAGTTTTTTACAGAAGAAACAGGTTTGTCTTTAAGTATAGTTTCAAATTGCTTTCTTAAAAAGTTATCTATTTCAGTTCCTGCAAGTGTTATCCTGGCCAATCTTTTTCTTATATTCTCGGGAATGTCTCTATAAGGAATATAGAAATGTCTAAATGCTTGAATAGCATATGAGTTTATTTCAGCTGGTTCTGTTCCTATCTCTTTACCTATTTCATCAAGTGTCTTTTCTGTTTCAAATAACTTTTTTAGACAGTCAACCAGATCATTATTTGCTTCAACTATTTTTTTGTACTTGATTTCTGAAAAGGAATGAAAACGCTCTTTACTATCGGGAAGTTGTGAGAAGAATTCACTATCTTCAGCATCCAAAGATTTCTCAACTAAGGTAGCGATTAGTTCATCTTCTGCTCTTTCCTGATCAGTGAATTCTTTTATGGTTAAGCTGTTGCTTTTATTTTCACCAAAAAATACGACGAGAAATTTTTCGTCTTTCTTGAAAGATCTGAATATCCATTTTTTTGGCAGGATGGACTTTTTTGTAACTATTAGCCCGGCAGAAGATCTGTTGATTACCGTCCACTTTTTCCCGTTGAAGTGTTTTTCAATTTCGAATACTTCACCAGGTGAAAGTTGCCTTTTCGCCTTCAGACCCACATAATCAACCCCAAAATAATTAGATAAAAAATCTTACCTATCACTATAATAAGTCATGTCTTTACTATCTTAAGTATAAACCATATAACGATATTTAACTAACAATTGTCAAATTCTTATTAAGAGCAGCGTATAATTTTTATAGTAAAACCAATTCTATTCATTATCAATTATATACCTGTAATATTTATATATTAAGGAACTTCCAAGGAGGGGTTAATATTATAATAAAATCAGGCATGACAAATGTCTATCTTCTTAAAGGGAAAAAAGGTTATCTACTCATTGATGGTGGACAAAATTTTACTAAAGTTGATAAGCAGATTACAAGAAATAAAATTTCCTGGAATGATATAAAGTTCATTATGATAACCCATCATCATTCAGATCATGTAAACGCACTCGGAAAAATTCTTGCCAGAACTGATGCTTCAGTTATTATACACAAATATGAGGTAAAACCTCTGGAAACGGGTGAGTTAGATAGAGAAGTTATACCTCTGAATCGACGAGTAAAGCTTTTAATGGGAATGATTTCACTAAGCATACCGAAAAAAATATCATTAAGAAATAAAGATATAATTCTTGAATCAGATAGCAGGTTTTTAAGAAGCTTCGGGATTAACGGAACAATTTTAGAAACACCCGGGCATACCCTTGGATCATTCTCTCTGTTAATGGATAATGGAGATGCCTATATAGGTGATGCTGCAATGAACTTTATGAAATTTCTTGGTCTAAGAAAAAGACCCATGATAGCAGAAGATTATAATAAGGTCTATAAAAGCTGGAAGAAACTGTTGAATGCAGGTGCAAAAAAAATCTATCCTTCTCATGGAGCCCCGTTTCCTGCTAAAGAGCTCTCAAAAAGGTTAGCAGAGTTCAAAAATAATTGAATAATGTCCCCTAATAAACTATTAGAATTCCAGATAGGTTGTTAGCGTTGGTATCGGATGTAAAGTGTTTACATCAACAAAAAAAACACCGGGAAGATTAATAGAAAAACCAATTTCTCCTCCAAGATAGAGCGTTGTGATTTTTAAGTTCAAGCCGTAGTTAACTCCTAATCTTAAAAATACGTTGTACGCAAAGTTCAAAAACCAAGATATTGATATGCGATTTGGGGAGCAATCGGATATGCTGAGCAGAGCTCAGGATTTGCGAACCAATGAAACGGTTCGGATATGCGACTTCGTCGGTTAAAACCTTTAAAATTCTAAAAACACGTGAACCGTTTGCCGTGAACCGACAGGTACAAAACAAACTAAACCCCGAGACTCGAGATCTGAGATCCGAGATTCGACGAAAACATTGATAAAACACGTTGTGCGTATAAAATCACGTCCATCGACTGGTGCATAAACACCGATATGCGCCTTACAGGCGGATATGCTGATCTTCGATCAGGATATGCGAGCTGCGCTCGGATTTGCGACTTCGTCGGTAATTACTTTAAAAGCGGGTTTAGGTTCTAGGGTTTGGAATATACGGTTTAGCAAATAAAAAATTTTAAGTAAGTGTTTTTAAGCAACTGCTTATCTGCAAGCGTCTCTCTTCGATCGGCTTGTGTTTTCTTGCTGCATTTGCTTTCCTTCAAGCGGCTCTCTGTGAGCGGCTTGTATTATCAGATCAAGCCTCTCTCTTCGATCGGCTTTGTAAACACCCCCAGCTAAATACAGCTGGCCACCCTCAAGGGTGGAATCTTAATGAAAACGAGAATCGAGATTCCGAGAGTAAAACACGTCCAACGCTGACACTTGGTCCATCGTTCAACACTCGTCTTGCGACTCGCTTCGTCCATCGATAATTCAACAAATCAGAAAACATTGTCGGTTGTTCGTTGTACGTATCGTAAACGCACAACCTACTACGGACCACGTACAAATTCTTTAAGGCTTTAGAGGTTCTATTGCCCTCTCTGAGAGGGCTGCCGAAGGCTGGGTGTGTGAATTTGACTCAAAGGGACGTAGTACGATAGTTCGTTGTGGGTTGTACGGAAGTTCCGTAGTTACTTTTCTTCAAGGCTCTCTTCGATCGGCTTTTTTCATTTTTTCTACCTAACACCCAAAACCTAACACCTAAAATCGATTTTATAAGGGCTTAATGATTTTGCATTTGCTTATTTTCCGGAGAAAATACTCATGTATCCTTGTATCGTCAGTGAGTTCCGGATGGAAGGAAGCAGCAAGTATGTTTTTGTATTCCACTAAAACGGGGTCTTTTTTGTAAGTTGCAAGAATATTTACGTTGCCATGTGCACCAATTATTCTTGGTGCTCTTATGAAGACAGTCAGAAAAGGACTCTTATTTTCCAGGCATGGTATTTCAATTTCTGTTTCGAAACTTTCTACCTGTCTGCCATATCCATTTCTTTCAATACGAACAGGGAGAAGACCCATTGTTTCTTGATGAGGATAATTTTCAATACTTTCAGAAAGAATAACCATTCCGGCACACGTTGCAAAAACAGGCATACCGGAATGGATTTTATCTTTAATCTTATCCCAGAGAGAGAATATCTTCATAAGGCGGGTCATCGTTGTAGATTCTCCTCCGGGCATTATGAGAGCTTGTATGTTATCAAGTTGTTCGGGATTTTTAATCCATATTGCTCTGTGACCAAGTTTTTCAAATGTTCTTAGATGTTCCTGGATATCTCCCTGGATACCCAATACTCCAATCTGCAATCACTACCAGCCTCTTTCCTGAAGTTTGGTTTCCAGTTCTTCAACGTCCTGTCCATCCATAGGAACTCCAATATCTTCGCTGATCTTTACAAGTTTATCTGGATCATCATAATGCAATACTGATTCTACTATGGCTCTTCCCATTTTTTCAGGATCTTTTGACTTAAATATTCCTGAGCCTACGAATACTCCATCAACCCCGAGCAACATCATAAGGGCAGCATCAGCAGGAGTTGCGACGCCACCTGCAGCAAAGTTTACCACCGGTAGACGTTTGGCTTCTCGTATTTGCTTCAGTACTTCAACAGAAGCACCAATTTCTTTTCCATAATGAATTAGTTCCTCGTCACCCATAAGTTGAACGGCTTTGATTCCTTCATTGACTGTTCTAACATGTTTTACAGCTTCAACAATGTTTCCTGTTCCTGCCTCACCTTTTGTTCTTATCATTGCAGCGCCTTCAGATATTCTTCTTACAGCTTCTCCAAGATCTCTTGCACCACAAACAAAAGGAACTTTAAACTGATATTTGTCTATGTGATAACGGTTATCTGCAGGAGTTAAAACTTCAGATTCATCGATGAAATCTACACCCATCGCTTCAAGCATCCTGGCTTCAGCAATGTGACCTATTCTCACTTTAGCCATTACCGGAATCGAAACAGCTTCTATTATTTCTCTAATTTTCTTAATGTTGGCCATTCGTGCAACTCCGCCTTCTTTTCTTATATCAGCGGGTACTTTTTCGAGAGCCATCACAGCAACTGCACCAGCTTCCTGGGCAATTTTTGCCTGCTCAGCGCTTGTTACATCCATAATTACTCCGTTCTTAAACATTTCAGCGAAACCTTTTTTTACTGTCCATGTTCCTTTCTTTTCCATGTATCTCACCTCACTTCCATGTATTTTCATTCCAGTATACATTTGAAACTTTTTCCAGTCTGGAAAGATCACCTTTCTTTCTTCCATATTTAGCGCAGGATTTTCCTTTAACCTCTACAACATCTGCTGTAAAATCAACTTTATCCTTAAGTAGTTTTGATCCAACACCATAAATGTCTGCAGGCACTTCCAGTTTTTCAAATAACTCAATCTTATCAGGATTGAATCCTCCACTTACCAATATTTTTAAATCATTCAAACCGATTCTATCAAACTCTTTTCTTGCTTTCCACACCAATTGAGGACAGACTCCAAGCGAGGATTCATCCTGCGGAACAACTGATTTGTCTCGCAAAGATCCTGAGGTATCAAATCTTACTCCCCAGATCTTTCCTTTACCTTCCCCAATGATATCGGATGGATCACTTACTCCTGGTTCAAATTCTTTCCCCGTTTTCATTTTATATAAGTGAGCTACAGTGTCTATCGTTGTTTTAATTACATCATTTTCCCAATCAACAAGAACAATTCGATTTACAGAAGGTTCAATCTGCCTGTCAAAGGCCATAGCTGCATTAACTGTGTTTCCATCGTAAGCAGCTATGAGTGCGTGAGGTATTGTTCCTAAACCTTCAACACCCCAATAATCAGCATTTGCGTCGGTTGATACACCAAATGCGCCTGCTTTGAATGCTGCATAACCATCGGTTGCCTGAGTCCAGAAGTGATCAAATCTTGCGCTAAAAAATAAAATTGGCTTTCCTCGAGCTGCCTTAACCACTTTTTTTACAGATGTGGCTGTTGAGCTTGCTCTTGCTATAACTCCAAGAAGCACAGTTTCAAGATAACCGATGTATCTCGGATCGCCTTGAATTGTCAAAACAGGTTCGTTTTCCTTTGCCTCATCTCCGTCGTAAAGCGCATTTACTTCAATCTCATTCCATTTATCTACCCATAGCTTGTTCATCATTAATTTTAAATTCCATTTTTTGGCAGAACAGTCCTTAAGAGCTTCATAATCCATTTCCCAGGCTGCGTAATTCACTTTCTTCTCTATCTCAATGATTTCATTAAATAATTCATTGGCTTTATCTGGATCTTTGTAGTAGCCTGTTCCAAAGCGCAAGATTGCCAGAGCTTCATCTATTCCGACAATGACGGCATCTTTTCTCGGGAAAAACTGGTAAAGAACGTCAGTCTTTTTCTCATCTTTTTTCAATACTTCTGTAAATCGAGTAAAATATTTATCAGAATAATAACCCGTTCTAATTTTGTCTATGGGGACTTTAAAGATTCTCGGGTCCAGACGTTTCTTCATTAGACCACCTCTGCGCCAAGAACTTCCTCTATCTCCCTCATGGCAAACTTGTGAAGTTCTTTGTCATACGAACTGGTAGCTTTTTCATGAACATAAACATCATACCACCTGTTTTTCAGGTCTTCCACTGTAAAAAGCACACAGATATTACTCACCAGTCCAGCAACATGAAACTCATCTGCATTAATTTTCTTTATTATCTCTTCGAAATTACTGTTGTAAAAAGCACTGTATCTGCTTTTTACGGTATTATATCTTAAATGGTAGTTTTTCAACTCATTTTCCACTTCAGGTATGATTTTCCATCCTTCAGTGTTTTTTATACAATGCGGTGGCCATATACTGAACTCCTTGTCATTTTCCACATGCGTATCGGCTGTCGTTATTATTGGTAGTTTTTGCTCCTTAAACTCTCTTATGAGCTTTAAAACTTCGGGGACAATTTTTTCAACACCTTCTGAATAAAGAGCTCCATCGGGATAGACAAAATCTTTCTGAAGATCAACAATGAGTAAACATTTCATAATTACCACCTCATTTAAATTCTAACGCATTCGGTCTTTTGCTTCAATACAGGCAAAAATAAAACAACGAGGCCAAAGCCTCGTTGTATCGTTCTATCTTTACTTATCTTTTAAATCCATTCAATAGACAGCTTAGACATGTCTGACTTTATGAAAAGCTGACAATTATGCTGAGCGGTGCTTATATTCTTTGATACATAACTGTCTTCACGTGGAATCATATTGTCAAAATTGCTCCAGTTCAGCTCACCTTCGTGATGGATAGTTACTGATACTTCACTCGGTACCCTAAGTGTTAATGAGCTCACTTCACAACCTATATCTATACGAGAATCATGAACTTTTGAAGGTACAAGCGAGATTCTCGAAAGGTTGGTGGTAATTTTTGCATTTTCGAGTCTTAAATTTGAGAAATCTAAAACTACATCCGTTGCATCCAGATGCGCTGTTAAGTCCAGAAAAGCCTTTCTACTCAACTCAATATCCAGCCTTGATTTCGAAAGAACAGATGATACTCCTGCTCGCGCTTTGCATTTTGCTGTAGTAACTGCTTCTTTATTCTTCATATCGTATTGCAAATTTCCACTGAAATTCTTCTTATCAAAACTTAGATTGGATTCAATTCCTACATTTTCTTTTTTAGAATCCAGTAACAGTACTTTTGTTAGATTGGTATCAATATCAAGTTTCTGTTTTTCAAATTCCAGAGGTCTTGAAATACTTAAATTCTGCCTGGTCGTTTTTATTCTGCTTTTTGCGAATCGAGTATTTTTGAATGTAGTAGCTATACCCCATCCAACAAGATAGGACCCTATAAGTGCCAGTATTAACTGCCAGAAACTCCATTCTATACCCCATAGCTTAAAGGCATCAATAATCAATACACCGGAGAATATTAAACTGCCAAGATGCTCTCCTGTAAAATCCCTGAAAACTTTGATACCGTTATTCAGAAAAGCTGCTGCGAAAATAAGTTCGACAATAAGCCAGAACGATATATCAATCATATCCACTCCAGAGAGAATTATCAGGACACCCAGGAAAATCGCAACAATAGCTCCAAGTTTCATTCTATTCTCCCCCCTTCTTTTCATCTTCAGTTTCTTCCGTATTTTTTTGCTTTTCAGAATCGTTTTCTACTTCTTTATCCTGTTCTTCTTCGTAATTTAATTTGAGGAGATATTCGACCTCTTCAGGTTTATAGCCCATTACCTGCAAGAATTTTCTTGTGTATTCTTCTGTTAATTTTCCTTCTTTTAGAAGGTTGAGCGTTTTTTCTGTTTCTTCATCAATGATAAGACTCTCAAATTCTCGATTCCTGCTCTCTCTTTCTTTATGTGAGATTCTTCTTGGTGTACTCTTAACAGAAGGTCCTGCTGCTCCTGTTTCGTTTATATTCAGTGACAGATCCCCCGATACGCTCTGTATTTTAAGTTTTTCATTGGCCGCTTCACCCTTAAAATGCTCGTAATAAAATCTGTAGTGCTTTTTGTTGGTTTTCGTCATTGGTGCGCTGGTAATAATTTCTCCACTTACAGATGAAAATACTGTTTCTAATTTTGGCTTACCTGTATAAACAATCCTGGCATCGCCACTTACCGTGGAAATCCATAAATCTCTTTCCAGTGGAGGAAGATTTTCTATAAAAATATCTCCTGATACTGAATTCCCGGAAAAACTTCTGAAATTACAATTTCTAATTATAACATCTCCACTAACGCTATTACTGCTAAACTCCGGCGATACAGTGTCTTCAATTCTTAAATCTCCGGAAACCACTGTTACCTTTAGTTTGTCCAGATCAAAATCTTCAACAGTAATATCACCTGAAGCTGTATTCACCTGTAGTTCTAATATTGATCTTGGTACCTGAACATAAACTTCATCAACGTCATTATTTTTTCCAAAGATGTTTTCAAGAAATCCTTTCCCGCTTTTTTGAAATCTTATTGTAAGCGTACTTCCGCTTCTTTCCATGAATGGTTCATAATTAGTTTCCTCGGTATCAACCTTTGCAGTAATTTCTTTGCCATCTGTAGGTTGAATAGACATATCTGCGGAAGCACTGGATAACTTCAATTTTTTTATATCTTCAACATTATACTTGAATTCAATCATGTAACTCACCTCTCATTCAAAAGTTATGGTCACAGTATGGTCTGTTGTTTCTACCTCAACCGGTTCCATTGTTTCAAGAGCTTCATTTATTGCTTCATCAATGTCCATATCAATTTCTTCATCATCTATCCTGAATTTCTTTTCCTTAAGGAATTTTTTCCCAAATTTTGCAAGTGATGCAGGTATTGCAATATTAACTTCTTCCTTTCCTTTTATTTTATTAAACACATATATTCTCATTCTTCTTGCTTTGCCATATTGTTTGTTTATTTCTATAAGTTCTTCTAGGAGATTAAACGCATCATCGGGAGATAGTTTTCTTTCATATAAAAGGTTCAATATCTTTTTTATTTCAGTTTTTTCCATAATTACACCTCATTTCTTCTTCTTAAGACGTTTTAGCATTTCAAGCGCTTCACTCGGGTCCATTTCACCGGATTCAAGTCTCTCCAGAATACTTACGGTTTCTTCTCTTTCTCTATCAACTACTGAATAACCAAGAGCTATAACAATATCTTCCAACCTGTTCTTAGCTGTTGGATAAGATATATTTAGTTCTTTTTGTACTTCTGAAAGGTTACCCCTATTCTTTATAAATACCTTAAGGAATTTTAGCTGTTCGGGAGACAACCTCATTATTTCATCCAGTTCAAATCTTCCCCTAATTGTCGTACCACAACTGTCACATTGATACTCAGTTATGGTAAGCTTATCACCACAGACAGGACAGTTAGTTATTCTTCGCTTCATATGTTCACCTCCAAAATATTATTCATTCCTTGTTCATTATACAACTTAATATTTAGAATTGTCAAGTTTATACTTAATATTTTTTATTTTTAATAATTTTCTTTTTGACTTTCTTAAATTATTGTATTATACATATAATTTTTTTAAGTAATTTCCAGTTCAACTCCAACAGTTATAGTGTGAAAAACTTTTATAATTATGCTTAATTCTTTTCATTCAAATCTCATTCATTGAGAATACAGTTAATTGTTTTTGATGAAAATATTCTTCATATGATATATTATGGTGAAAATATTTTACCATTTCGGCCAAAAGGCCGTAAATAAAAGGAGGGTTTATTATGAAAAAGGGTCTTATCCTGACATTGATGATTCTGCTTATTACAGGACTTGCTTTTTCTACTACCATTACTTTCTGGACAACCGAAGTAGAATCGAACAGGCTTGAAAGAATTAAAGCTCTGGCAATTCTTTTTAAATCTGTATATGGTATTGAAGTTGAAGTAGTCCCCGTAGAGGAAAATGATTTACTCCAGAGAATTCCGATAGCCAAAGCATCCGGTACATTACCTGACGTTGTAGAAGGTGGTATTGAACCAATGCTGTTGATGGGCAGTGAAGATTTACTAAATGTGGAACTTGCAGCTGAAATCATCAACGAATTCGGAGATATCTACACAGGAGCATCGAGATTATTATCCGCTGGAGAAGATACGTATTATGCAATTCCTTTCCATGCATGGGTACAGGGAATATGGTACAGAAAAGACTGGTTTGAAGTGAAAGGATTAAACGACCCAATAAACTGGGATGACATTCTAGAAGCTGCGAAAGCACTTCACGATCCTGATAATGGTGTTTATGGTTTGATTCTACCAAAACAGGCCGATGCTTACTGTGAACAGGCCTTTACTGAAATAGCCCTTGCAAACGGTGCAAGACCCATTGATCTTGAAGGCAACATTACATTCAATACTCCAGAAATGATAGAAGCATTCAGATTCTATAAAGAACTGGGCAAATATTCAAAACCAGGTTACACAACAGTTCTTGATGCTTTGAATGGTTACCTTTCTGAAGAAGCTGCTATGATATTCTATTCCACCTATATTATGGATGATATTGCAGTGGAAGAGGTTCAAAAGGGAAGAATTGGCGATTACGATCCTGAGCTCGTTAAAAACACAGGCTTTGCGAATTACATGGAAAACACCGCTCGAAGCTCCTATGGACAGGTTGTCGCTCTGGCAATACTGGCCAACACAGATAAAAAAGAAGAAGCAAAGAAATTTGTAAAATTCCTGATGACCGGGAATAACTACATTTACTGGTTACATATGGCACCTGGAGGCATGAATCCAACAAGAAGTTCAATTGCAGAAAACCCAGATTTTCTTGATAACTATGTTCTAGAAAGATATGGCAAAGAAAAGATTATGGAAATCATTTCTGCCCTCGAAAACATTGTCAGATTTGATTTCTATAAAGGTCAGGTTCTTGAAGAAATGAGTAAAATTTCAGGAGCTTTCATAATTGGAAAAGCTATCAACAAGATGTTTGCAAATGATTGGACACCTGAAGAAACAGCAGAATGGGCTCAAAAAGAAGCAGAAAAACTTTTTGAATGATCCTTTTACCAAAAATCCGGCGGTGAATGAAAGCCGCCGGGTTTGTTATTTTCTGTTTGCTGGACTGGAGGTGAAGTATGCAAGCAAAAGCTGGCACACTTGAAAAAAAGGAAGCTTCGCTTGGCTGGAAATTAATACTTCCTACAGTAATTATTATTGGTGGCCTGATTATTTATCCCGTTATATACAATATTTATTTGAGTTTCTTTGAAGTATCTATAACACCCGGAAAAACTAACTTATTTATAGGAGTTCAAAACTATGCGCGGGTTATAACCGATCCAGGTTTCTGGAGGTCTTTTGGAATAACAATACTGTTTACTTTTCTTACAGTAACAGGCGGGATAATTTTGGGCCTTGGCGTGGCATTGATGATGAACAGAAAGTTCTTTGGCAGGCCAATCGTTCGTGCTTTGATTTTGCTTCCATACATTACCCCCGTGATAGCAATCGTTTTCGCGTGGAAATACGTATTCCTGCCCATTGATGGGCCGCTTGTCCGTCTTATTTCTTCTATTGGTTTTATGGACCCAGGAGTAGATTTAATCAATGATCCAAATAATGCATTCTGGGTGGTTACCTTCTTCAACATCTGGAGGAATTTTCCTTTTGTCTATTTAATGATACTTTCACGATTGCAATCAATTTCAAAAACATATTACGAGGCTGCTGAAATCGATGGTGCCAGTGATTGGGCAAAATTCAAGTTTATAACGTTACCGGAATTATACTTTGTAATTGGTTCAGTAGCACTGTTAAGAGGGATCTGGAATTTTTATAAGTTCGATGAAGTTTATCTAATGTCGAAATTTGCAGGAACACTACCCATTTACATATATGAAAAGGCATTTATTGGAGTTCCACAACAGGGTGTTGCAGCATCAATTGCTACGATTTTATTCGTTGTAATGATGCTATTAATCGGTTATTACGTTAAGAAGGTGTTGAAATGGTAGGGAAAAAACGACCACTCAAAAAACTTGGTTTCTACCTCCTGGTAATAGCATTGGTCATTTTTGTGGGATATCCCTTTGCTTGGATGTTATCTATATCTTTCAGATACGATTCAGATGCCTTTGATCATGGAATAATTCCAGAAAGACCTACTCTTACTCAATACAAACAATTGCTCGGTTTTGAAGAGTCTCTCAGAGACCAGCTTTCTACAGAAGGAGAACAATTTTTGAAGTTAATCGAAGATCTTCCAGAAGAACAACAAGAACAAATACTTAAAGAAAAGGGTTTGCTAAAAAGTGAATCATCTTTTCCGTTCCTGAGATTCTTTAGAAATAGTTTATTTCTGGCAGGCTTATCCGCTCTGGCAACACTAATTGTTGCAATACTTGGGGCTTACTCTTTTAGCAGACTTAGATATAAAGGCAGAGGTTTTCTCCAGAGAGGAGTACTGGTTGTATATCTTTTTGGAGGAACCATCCTTGCGGTACCCCTTTATCAGATATTTGTTAAGGCTGGTCTTACCGGTAATGGACCAAAATCATTCTTTGCGCTTTTTATTATATATATTGTACAAACACTGCCTGTCTCTTTGTATATGCTTGGTAATTATTTCAGAACCATTCCCTATTCTATTGAAGAAGCAGCAATTATTGACGGTTGTTCGAGGATACAAACAATATTTAGAATTGTAATACCTCTTTCGCTTCCAGCAATTGTAACTGTGTATATATACGCCTTTATGATAGCCTGGAATGAGTATTTATTTGTTTCAATTTTTATCAGACCATATCCAGCTTTTTACACGCTCCCAATTGGTCTTAACGAATTATTTTATTCAGAGCACGCAATCTGGGGTAAAATGATGACAGCATCTGTTTTGACCGCAGTTCCAATAATAATTATGTTCACTGTCATGGAAAAATATCTTACCAGTGGGTTGACAATCGGTGCAGTTAAAGAGTGATGGAGGTCAGACATGAAAACAATACCAGATAAAGTTTATGAGCAGCTATCAGATTATAAAAAACCTGAGATAATTGTTGGTATTTCAAGTTATAACAACGATTCGACTATTTCTTATGTTACTGAAATTGCTGCCCGGGGAATCACTGAATTTTTCCACGGAAATGGTTTGATAATAGATTCAGATGGAGGTTCAAAGGATAACACTATCGATGAATTTTTTTCCACAGATACTGGAAATGTTGAAAAATTAGCCTTTAAATATGAAGGAATATCCGGTAAAGGAAGTGCCATGAGAGCCATAATGGAGGTAGCAAAAATACTGAGGGCTCCCGTCACACTCTTTCTTGATGCAGATCTTAGAAGTGTTAAACCATGGTGGATTGAGCGACTGGGTAAACCTATACAAAGGGGTTCCACTTCCTACATTACTCCATATTATGTCAGACACAAATATGATGGCACAATCACAAACAACATCTGTTATCCCTTAACAACTGCCCTGTATGGAATAGATATCAGACAACCCATTGGTGGAGATTTTGGAGTCGGACTTGATTTGATAGATGAATATCTTTCGAAACCTTCCGAAATATGGAAAAGTGACATTTCAAGGTTTGGCATTGACATATGGATGACTATAACCGCGATAAATGTAGGAAAGAAGCCGCCAATGCAGGCTGCTCTTGGTGCAAAAATTCATGATGCAAAGGATCCCGGTAAACATTTAGGCCCCATGTTTGAACAGGTGGTTGGTACTCTTTTCGGATTATCAGAAGAATACTTTGACAACTGGAGTAAGGTAAAGGGAATGAGAAAAGCTTTATTATACGGTGAAATCCCGGAAGTAACCCCCGAACCACTTCATGTAGATCTGGATAATATGAAAGATAACGCCAGACTGGGCCTGAAGAAAAATCAGGAACTAACAGACAGATTGCTGCCAAAGGAAAAGCAAGATATTATTTTTGAAGTAACGGATACGGGTACTCTGGATATTGAAAACTGGGTTGATCTGGTGTATTCTCTGATGATTAAATATAAGAAAGTATCAGAAAGAGAAAATGTGATATCACTTTTATTGCCTTTGTATTTTGCAAGGGTTGCAGATTTTGTAGAGAAAACAGAAGGAATATCGTCAAAGGAAGCAGAAAAATATGTTAAAGAAACCGTTGAATATTTTACAGAAAAAAAGGCTGAATTAATAAAGAGGTGGTAATATGATAACTACATTCATAAAGGGAAAATACTCAACATTCAGCGAATCAGAGAAAAAGGTAGCCAAATATATTTATGAAAGACCCGATGATGTTATTCACTATACAATAACCGAGCTTGCCAGGTTTTCAGAAGCCAGTGAAGCAACAGTTTATAGATTAATAAAGAAACTGGGCTTTAGCGGATTTCAGGACTTTAAGATATCACTGGCAAGAGAACTGAGTATTCCCAAAGAAGGAGCCCCTGAAGAATCCAAAAAGGACCTGGAGAGCTTTGTCAAATCTGTGATCGACTCAAATATGAATCTTATTAAACAAACCAGTAGTGTCCTGAATATAAAGTCAGTGAAAAATGCTGTGAAACTCATTGAAGAGTCCAAAAGAATTTATTTCTTTGCCGTTGGTAGATCATCAGCTGTTGCACAGAGTGCAAGCCTTAATTTTGCATTGTTAGGTCTTTCAGCCAACTATTATTCTGATCCACACGCCCAGGTAATGGTAGCATCCGGTCTAGATGAAAATGATGTAGTAATTGGAATTTCCCATACTGGAACTATAAGAGACACGTGCAAATCACTGCAAATAGCTCACGGAACCGGAGCCAAAACAATCGCTATAACATCCGGCATTAATTCTCCCATCACAAATGAAGCTGATGTAGTCTTATATACAGCAACAAGTGATCCATCAGAGAATAGCTTTATAGTCAATAGAATCGGTGAATTTTTGATTCTTGAGATCTTATATCGCTGCGTTCTCTTAAATTTCGAAACCAATTTAAAAAAACATTTCAATAAACTGGAAAAAGCGCTGAAGCCGAAAAGGTTTTGAGTATGAAAATAGCACTTCTGCATTATAGAGCCGGAGAAAATGATGGTGTTTCACTTGAAATGAAAAAATGGCGTTCCATTCTGGAAAGAATGGGACATGAGGTTACATACATAGCGGGATCACTTGGCAAAGAAGAGGGTTACGAAGTTCCCAATATTATGTATGATAATCCCAGGAACAAAAGAATATTGAATAATTCTTTTATGGAACTTGAAGAATTCAAACCAGCAGGGCTTATAGAAGAAATTAAAAGATACAGTAGAGAGATCAATCGTTCACTAATACCAATAATCGGAAGAGAAAATATTGATTGTATCATAGGTAACAATATCTGGTCTCTGGGCTGTAATCTATCATTACCTCTTGCTTTAAAAAGCCTTGATGGCAAAAAACCACTTCTGGTTGGTCATCACCATGATTTTTACTGGGAACGTTCCTTTTATTCAAATCCAACCACCAATTATGTCAGAAACCTTCTGGAAGATAACTTTCCACCAACCGAACTGGATGGTCATGTAGTCATAAACACTATAGCTCAAGAAGTACTCAAGACAAAAAAGGACATTGATTCTGTAGTAATACCCAATGTATTTGACTTCAGCGATGCTGAATGGAATAAGGATTCATTCAACAACGATTTAAAGAAAAAGCTCGGAATAGAAAAAGGTGATATTGTCTTTCTGCAGGCAACAAGGATTGTTGAAAGAAAAGCAATAGAACTTGTTCTGCATGTTCTTAAGGTTTTTACAGAAGAATGTTTCCCTTATCTTGTAGGCTCAAAAAATCCCTCTGGGGAAACAATTAACAGAAGGTCCAGAGTGCACCTTGTTTTACCTGGTTTTGCCGAAAAAGACTCCAGCGAATATCAGCAAAAGCTTGAAGCCCTCACAAAGTTAATGCCCTTCACAACCCATTTCGTTAAGAATCTCTGTCTACAGGAAAGATCATTTACCGAAAAAGAAAAAAAGTATTCTTTATGGGATTTCTACACTATTGCAGATTTCACAACATATCCAAGCATACTTGAAGGCTGGGGCAACCAGTTTCTTGAATCTGTATTTGCAAAAAAGCCCGTTATTGTGTTCGAGTATCCTGTCCTTCGAAAGGACATCTTGCCCAAAGGCTTTGACGTAATATCTCTCGGCGATTCATTCACCGTTAATAAATTTCTTGATATTTACCAGGTAGAACATAAGAAAGCCAGAAAAGTAGCTGAAAAATGCATGGATTTAATCAGAGATCCGGAACAATACAGAGGCATGGTTGAAAAAAACTTCAAAATTGGGAAAGAAAATTACTCATATGAAAATCTGCAGGATATGCTGAAAAAACTCTTTACTTCAGTCTCGTGGACCGAATAATGCGGTTCCTATACGTATCATGTTTGCTCCTTCATCTACCGCAATAAGATATGAATCGGTCATTCCCATTGACAGCCATTTAACATCTAAGTTATCCTGTTCGATTTGTTTTGCTTTTTCATAGAGTTCTCTGGTCAGTTTGAAATATGGTCTTAATTCTTCAGGATTTTCAAAAAGTGGCCCCATTGTCATTATGCCTTCTATTCTAAGGTGAGAATAGTCTTTGATCTTTTCAATAAAATCTTCAAATTTATCAGGCATAATTCCATGTTTCTGTTCTTCTTTGCCACTGTTGATTTCAATAAAAGCCGGAACAACAATATTTGCCTTTTTTGCGCGTTTGTTTATTTCCCTAGCGAGCCTGAAAGAATCCATACTCTGGATTACATCAAATAATTTTAGTGCATCCTTCACCTTGTTTCTCTGCAGATGACCAATCATGTGCCAGGTGATTTTCTCATTTGTGGTTTCATTAACTCTTTTAAAAACTTCGTCAGTCTCCTGTACATAATTTTCTCCTATATCTGTAATTCCTGATTTCACAACCTCAATTATTTCGTCTGCGTTCCTTGTTTTCGCAGCAGCGAGTATTTTAATCTCTTGGGGAATCTTTGATCTTATTTTTTCCACATTCTTAGAAATATTTTCCATACTATCAAGCCTTCTCTACGCAAAAAATGGTTTAAAATTGAGTATAACAATTAAATAATAACACGATAGAAAAAAAGGAGGTATAAAAATTGCTGTTGAAAGATAATGACCTTATAATCCTCTCCACAGATAATGAGGACAATGAATTACAGGAATTAATTAATGACAGGGATATACTGGCAACCATGTCCGAGAAATGCTGGTATAGATTAAACATGCCAGAAAAAATTGAATACAGACTTGAGGCCAAAGGCAAACTGGTGGGATCAATTACTCTCAGCAATATTCGCTGGTTCAACCATAAAGCTATGGTTAGTTTATTCATTAAATTATCCGAGCAGAACAAAGGATACGCAAAGAGGAGTCTTAGAATGATTATTGATCATTGCTTTAACATGTTGAATTTTCACAGACTTGAGGCTGAGATTGTTGATTACAATGATAAATCCATTAAGCTATTTGAATCACTTGGTTTCGAACATGAGGGAACTTTGCGTGAAGCCAGGTATTTCGAAGGAAAATACCACGACATCTACATCTATGGTTTGTTGAAACATTCACATGGTAATTAACAGGATTATTTTGTTTAAAGACTCCGGGTCATCTCAATAGTTCAATATCAACTCCAAGAGTTAAATATTTTTTTATTGGCTACGATTTCTTAAAATGACAATGTTAGAGTTAAACTGGAGGCGATGAGGTGAATAAAAAGTTTGCCGTTCTAATATTAACAACAGTTGGCGTTGCTACCCTCGTTTTGTTACTTAACATCACAAATCTACGTTTTGGGTCATTTGAAGAGCTGATACCTGACGATTATCCCTCTTCTATTAGGATGACGCGCATGGAAGAAACTTTTCCTGCAGCTGAAAAATTGCTCCTAGTAGTGTCTGTTGGTGCTGATGATTTTCTACTCAATCCTGATAATTCAGAGTCCCTATACAATGTGGTAGAAGTTCTAAAAAACATAGATGGTGTATTAAAGGTGAACTCCATCTTTGATGCCAGGGATGTTAGTTTTTCTGGTTTTAGTATAAATGCGCAACCATTTTTTGAAAATGGTGCCCCCCTCGATAACGCAGAACAGATTCTTAAAGATGCAGTATATGTAGGAAACTTAATCAACGAAAAGGGCACAACTGCGCTAATCGCAATGGATGTTAATAATGAACTATCCGTTGATGCTATTCGAGACACGCTTAAGCAATTACCAAATAACTTTGAAAGCTTCATGACGGGAAACCCTGTTATCGATGATGAAATGAAGAAATCAATAATGTTATTGACCTATTTCTTCCCACCACTGTTGTTTTTGTTAATGTGGATTCTTTATTTTCTCAGGCTTGGTGATTTCAGAGCTGCTTTAATGCCACCTCTAATAGCTCTGATTGCAGCGTTATGGACCTATGGGATCGCATCCATGGCCAATCTTACTCTTAATATGCTGACGTCCACAATAGGGCTTTTTATAATAATTGTAAGTTCTTCCTACGGTTTGCATATCGTTGACAGATACATGAGATTTAGAGATAGCTATCATCACTTTGAATCCATCAAAATGGCTGTAGCTGATGAGAAGATTCCTCTCTTTTTGTCTGCACTGACAACCGCAGTGGGGTTCTTAACGTTTGTTTTCAGTGCTATGGAAGCAATGCGCTATCTTGGAATACTTGTAGCACTGGGTGTGGGGATCAGTTTTTTCTTCACTCTGGTAGTTATTCCATCAATTCTAACCCTTATGGATTTAAAGGCAAAACATAAACACCTGGGTTTTAAAATAAAGTCAAATACTAAGTTTGCTCGTTATTTAGCATTTGGTATGCTGATTCTATTAATTGCCTCACCCTTTTTCATAAGAAATCTGGAAGTGAATTCAGACCAGTTTTCATACTTCAAGGACAATTCCGAAATCGTAAAAGCCACTGAAAAAACAAAGGAAACCTTTGGCTGGGTTCTACCCATGTACGTTGTTTTACAAAAGGATGGAGTTTTTACCTCCGAAGACAGCCAAAGCATTGAACAGATGATACTTGAGATAGAACAACTGGAAGGGGTTAGCGGTGTGTATTCGCTTCTTGATATCTCAAAGAGTTACAACATCCCGCTTCCAATGCTTAATTTGTTTGCAAAGTCGAGTAATTCTTTCTCTGAATTATCTGAATTCGTTTCGGGCAATTCTGTCAGATTTCTCGTAAAAACACCCATCACGGATGCAAATGGTATCATGGATCTCAATAGCAAAGTAGAAGACATTATTGCTGAATATCCCCGCTACTCACCCTATGTTGCCTCTACCGCGCTTGTAAATGCAGGTCTCAATAACGGAGTCGTTGAAAATCAGGTAACCACAATATTTGTCGCCTTTGGAGCAATTGCCATTTTACTGATCGTTGTTTTCAGAAAAATATTGCTTGCACTGATAGCAGTTGTGCCAATTGTTACTACAACAGTGCTGAATTTTTCTTATATGTCGATCCTGGGAATGAATCTTGAAGTTTCCACAGCAATCATAGCAGGAGTATTGATGGGACTGATAATTGATTACTCCATTCATCTTCTGAGCAGATACAGAAAGCTTTCAAAAAAACACAATAAAGCAGAAGCTTCTGATCTTGCGTTGCGCGATATTGGGCCTGTGATAATTGCGAGCGGATTGTCTCTTTCTGCAGGTTTCAGTTCGCTGTTTTTCGCACCATTGAAATTGTTCGTTGTTCTTGGTATTTTGCTTGTACTTGGTGTCATCACAGGAGTTGCATCTACTTTAGTTTTTGTTCCACAGTTGTTATCCCCTAACTCTTCTAAGAAAAAGAAGTAAAGTTTTAAACAACAGTATAATATTACCGGGAGGATTTGAAATGTGGTATCCGGGTCATATAGAAAAGGCAAAAAATAGAATCAGGGCAAATCTGAAGGTAGTTGATGCAGTTGTCGAATTACTGGATGCAAGAATCCCTTTTTCAAGTAGAGCCTATGAATATGATGAGCTCTTTCAAAATAAACAGCGAATAATTGTTTTGAACAAGGAAGATCTTGCAGACCCTGAGATAACAAAACAATGGATAAACTATTATAAAGAAAACTACGATGTAATACCCGCAAACTTAAAAAGATCGGATGCAAGGTATTTTCTAAAAAGAAAAATCCTTCCCAAAATAAAGGGAAAGTTCATTGGAAAAAAGATAATGATAGTTGGTGTCCCCAATGTGGGTAAATCAACGTTGATTAACAGAATAAAAGGCAAAAAATCACTTGCTGTTGGTAACAGGCCGGGCATTACACGGGGTATACAATGGATAAAAGTTAGTGAACAACTTTCAGTGCTAGACACCCCGGGTATACTTTACACCAGGCTTCACAGTCCAAACATAAAGATGAAGCTCATTGCAACGGGTTGTTTGCCTCTTGAACAGGTCGATCTTTTCGATGCCATGAAAAAATTATATTCCTTTCTAAGAACAAGATATGGAGAAAATGTCTTCACAAGGGCTTTAAAAGACAAAAGAGAAGAACATGATAACTATGTTCGTTTCCTGGAGATCTACTCAAAGGAAAAAGGTTTCATAAAGAAGGGCCAGGAATCTGATTATGAAAGAGCTGCCACACACTTCATAATTAACCTAACAAAGGGTAATTTTGGAAGATTCTCCTATGAGACTCCCGATAACGTTGAATCGCTAAAGGGCAGAGAAGCTTCACATAATGGAAAATCCTAAAACAGCACTTATTTTAAGCGGTGGTGGAGCGAGAGGAGCCGCCCATGTAGGCGTAATAAAAGCACTTGAAGAAAAAGGCTTTAAACCCGACATAATTGTTGGTGTGAGTATAGGGTCTGTTATTGGTGCTTCTTACGCTCTTTTAGATGATATAGAGAAACTCATGAGTTACACAAAGAAAGCTTATTATATGGGAATGAAATGGTTTCCATTCAAGCTCTCTATAACATCAAGACCTTACTGCAGATTCCTGGCCAATCTGGGTTGTTCATACATGAACAGGCGAAAAGCTGCTTTACCATCCTGGCTGTATTTCTGGATATTTAGATTGTTCTTTAGAAAGCTTACCTTTAACGATACAAAGATCAAATTTCACTGCATTTCTACCAATCTTAAGACAGGCGAAAAATACATTCACTCAGAGGGATTGTTATATGAAGCTCTGAAAGCTTCGATGGCAATGCCGGGAGTTTTTTCACCCGTCGAATTCAACGATAAACAACTTATCGATGGTGGTACCATCTGCAATTTGCCCGGGGATACAGCTAAATATCTTGGAGCGGAAAGAGTAGTTGCAATAGATGTTGCAGAAAGAGATAAAGAATTCTCTAAACCACAAAATTCGAACATGCAGTTGGTAGTGATTGATCAAATGGTTTTCGAGGGATTATCCAGTTTTTGGGAAAAGGGTGTAAATGTCTTAATACGTCCAAAAATTGGAAATATAGATGCTCTTGAATTTTCAAAAACCCTAGAAATAGTCGAAAAAGGTTATAACAGTACAAAAAGGTTGTTGGAAAGCGGGAGAGTCAGCTTATGAACATACGGGCTGGTGGTTTTCTTCTACAGGGTTTAATTTCAATACCATTCCTTGAAGCTGTTGAAGAAACAGATGAATTAGAATTTGAGGAGACTGTATTGAACGGTCTTGCCGGTTTTTACTGGATAATTAGAATAAAACATGGTCGTGAGTTTGCCCTCCGTAAACTCATGATGTTCATAAACAGATTTCATAAACCCATTAAAGCCATGGGAAGAGAGTTTAATTTGAAGAATAAATATCAAAGGAAACTTGACAGAGATTATTGCGCAAGCTGGACAGTTACCGATCATGTTTGCAGCTGGCAAGAAATAGAAACAATCATAAAGGATATAGAAGATACTCCGTTAAGCAATGTTTTGGTTGAAGTAATTGATATTGCCAACAAAAAAGTCAGTTCATTGAAGGGCAACACTCATTATTTGCTAAAGTCATCAGTAGCTTTTCCCGGATTGTTTCCACCTCTCGAAGGCAATTATTTATCCAGTATATATTATTCCCAGATTCCACTTTATGGAATAAAAAATGCCGATCTTGTTCTTGTCAATCTTAGAAATACGGAAATGCTCCCTGTAAAGAACGCGAATCAGATACTCGTTCAAAGTCTTGAACTAAGAAGTGGAGAACTAGCTAGAAAAATACTCCATGAAGTATCTCCTTCACAAATATCCTCAAACAAGCAGGTCAATACGAACAATCTTTCTGCTTTTATTAATACGTTAGACACAATGAAAGAGAAGTTTAAAGTTCAGCTAAACAAAACTCATTTTCAGAAGACAAAATAAGGTTGTATTAGAAGAGAATAAGTAGTAAAATTGAATTAGTAGAATAATTAAATCATTTGTACTAATCTGGAGGTATTATTATGAAAAAGTTTATGTTTGGTTTATTAATAGGTGTTTTAGCCTTATTTTTCTTATCATGCACTATTCCAATAAAAATTCCTGGAGAACTTGTTTTTGATTTTGAATTTGAACCCGAAGATATGGCACTTGAGTTTGTTCCTACAAGCGGTTCTGAGACGAGCGAAGTTGAATTAACACCGATCGAAATTGAAAATCCATTAGCTGATGAAGAAATTCCCTTTGATGCGAAGATTAAAAAGATAGAATTTACAGTTACTGCAACAGTAACAAGTCCAGAATATTTTGAAGAATTTGAATATGAAATATATATAAATAAGTCAAATTACTCAACAGATGTTTCTGATCTGGCAATTAGAGGAACAATGAAACCTGGAGTTACAACTAAAACTGTTGATAGTGAAGAATATGGAGGCATAGATAACTTGAAAGAGTTTTTGGCCTCTGATGAAGAAGAAGCAACTTTCTATGCAGTAATAAAGCATAACTATAGTTTCGAGACTGATGAAACAGCAAAGGGACAGATAGGAATTCAAGGCACAGTTTATGTTGGATATTAGATACATGTGAGTAAAGAAACAAGAAAGGCCGCCTTTATAAGGCGGTTTTTTTATTTATCATTTGTATTAATGAAGTTGAACACTGGATAATGTTTAGATTTAAGCCGATCGAAGAGAAAGGCTTGATCTGATGATACAAGCTGCTCCAAAAGAGCCGCTTGAAGATAAGCAACTAATAAAAACAAACAGTTATTATTTTTCTTTAAAAACCATACCCAAGACCCTAGACCCTATACCCGATTTCTTGATTTTTATCCGCCGTAGGCGCAAATCCGAGCGCAGCTTACATATCAATGGTTTAGAGTTTTTTTGAACTTCCGAACAACCGACAACGAACTATCGTACAACGTGTTTTTCGTTCCAATCGTTTTATGGAAAATGGTTCACGTGTTTTCTATGCTTTCACTTAAAATCTAACAACGCTTTTATGTAATTAAAGAACAGACTCCTCTTGTTTCTTTGTTCAATGAACTTAATAATAGTAAAATAATTTAGTCATATTGAATTTACTGAAAAAGGAGGTGAATATATATGAAAAAAATAACTGTTATTCTAGTGTTGGCAGCTGTAGCGTTGTTTCTTATCTCATGTAATTTGGTAAGAATACCTTTAGAAGGTCTAACATTTGAGTTTGAATTTGAAGCTGAGAATCCTTCTGTCCAATTTGTTCCCACAAGCAATGGAGAAATGCGGGAGTATAAGGTTGAACCACCACAAACCATCCCAAATCCACTTGTTGAAGAGGAAATACCCTTGGGGATGAAGATTAAGAAGATCGAACTTACAATTATTGCAACGGTAACACAACCAGATGATTTCCAGGAATTTGATTATGAGGGCTATCTAAACCTTACAGAATATTCAACAGACACAACAGATCTTTTTGTTACAGGAAGCATCAAGCCAGGAACCAATAAGGAAGAAGTTAGCAGTGAAGACTATAGTGGTGTAGAAAATCTCATTGATTTCCTGGAGTCTGATAACGAAGAAGCTGATGTTTATGTAACCATTTTACACAATTACGGTAAGGATGCTACAGAAACTGCATATGGAAAATTAAGAATAGAAGGTATAGCTTATATAGGCTATTAATTAGAATAGAATAATTAAAACCGCCCTCCGGGCGGTTTTTTTTATGCGTTATATTATATATATTTATACCTCAAATAATTCGCCTAATAGTAATTTTCACATATTCACAAAACTCGGGTATTACTTTTTGAAAAGCCTTTGTAAACCTTTAATATAAATTATACGATTTCAAAAAGAATCTTAGGAATAAATTTTTATATCTTATATTATTTATTCGCGTGGCCACGCAAATAAAAAATTGGAGGTGAAAAAATGGGAATTGGTTCAACAGTACAAAATTTAGGCAAAGAGAAGAGACTTCAGATTGTTTGGGATACAGGAGAAATTGTAGATAGCGAACCTGTCTTGTACAGACAGTCCGTCTCGGTTGAAAGCACAATCACCGAACAGGAAGCTTACGATGCTGCTTACAATCTGGTATCTCTCACAGATTATTCAATTGTCGAGATAAGACTTATTACCACAGACAATCTCGGACCAATAGATTAATCCATATACTGCTATCGATAAAAATTTGAGGAGGTGAAAAAATGCAAACCCTTAGCATGAGATGGTACAACGTTACGGAAGGTCGTTCAAGAGGAATAACTCTAAGATCACCACTTGACACGTTGACAGCAACAGACGTACAGAATGTAATGGATAATCTTGTCGTATTAAAAGTTGTTCCTGCTGGTTATGACACAGATTACGCAAGTATCATAAATAGAACATCAAACGAGCTTTTTAACCTTATTTAGTAGCAAGGGGGACTTTCCCCCGTTTATTTACCCTGAATAAAAAAGGAGGAATATAGATGTTTTTCTTAAGATCTCTAAGCGGACTTTTATCTCTGGGAGCCTGTTTGCTTGAAAGACCAGGTGAAGGGGATAAGAAAAAAGAAGAGCTAAAAGAACTCATATATACGGTTTTACCGGAAGAGCAATGGCAAATAGACTACGACTTATTTGACAGAATTCTGGATATTGCTATAGATCTTGTTGTAGACTGGTTGAACGATACAATTTGGAGTGAAGCATAAAATAAATAGCGGTCACTGACTGGTGACTGCTATTTTCTTTTTTTCGTTTTTCTTAGTTTACTCCACAGTGGATCAATAATATTATGTGTAATCCATTCTTCCATTTTATGTAACTCTCTTCTTCCCTTTTTTGTCAGAAAGTAATAATTATCTCTCTCTTTCACCAGTTTTGTTTTCTCAAGAAACCAAAGAAACATTCTTATCTTCTGTTCTGCTTCAGGAAAGTATTTTATAAGCGGCTCAAGATACAACTCGTTTATATAAAGCTTCCAAAAAACAAAAAACAATGCCCCCTGGAATTGATTAAACGTACGTAAACTTGCTATGGGCAATTTTTTTCTTTGAATTGATTTAATATAGCTACCCAGAGAAAATGTATTAGTCGTGAAATAATTACCCGTGAAAGTAGATGCACTGAGCCCCATCCCCAGATAAAATTCTCTTCCAACAGAAGAATATCTAAGATTTTGTTTATTAGTATAAGTCCATAGCATATCCCTTGTGTAACCAGCTTCTTCAGCTATTTCATCGAGTTTCTCAAAATAGGAGATTTCTACGTCCGGCATATTGGAAGTATTCACACCTGTAAATGTAAAAGGCATCAATGGGTATATTGAAACCTGTTGTGGATTGAACTTTACGACATCTATAAAATCCTTTTGAAGAAGATTGAAGTCTTTTTGTGGATCGAGAATAAGATCTACATTGACCACATCAAAATCCGTGTGCATAACATTTTCAAGCGCTTTAATATTAATATTTTTAGATATTCCTCGACCAATTTTGTTTTGTAGTTCTGGATCGAGGGTCTGTATTCCCAAACTAACATAGTTCACTCCCAGTTCCTTTAACCGTTGCAAATTGCTCATCTGAGCATCATCGGGATGAACTTCCATAGCTATCTCTCCATTTATTTCACTGGCAAGGAATTGCAGAATCTGCCTTACTGCTCTGATATCATTGGAAGGACTGCCACCACCGATGTATAGTGAAGAAAATCTTGATGTACCATGTAACATTCTCTCTCTTTGAAGCCATATTATATAATCAGAAACGAGCTGCTCATCGTATTTCATCTTTAAATAAGGGCAGTAACTACAGTTGTTTTTACAAAAGGGAAAATGTATATACAGTCCCGGACTTTCAACTGGAAATATATATCGCTCTGGAATCCTTTCTGAATTCTCTTTCATAAACAATTGAGCATACCACTTCAAGAAATTTAACAAAAGCGCTCCTCCTCATATGAGGTAGCTTACGAAGGCAATTTTAGCACACTTTTATAAAACATTAATACATTCATGGAGTTTGTTAGCCGTGTGTAGCTTAATTCAATAGCTTTATAAAATTGCATTTGTTAAATTGCAAAACTCGGTTAACTATTCTTCATTCTATTTCATCAATTTTAATGTAAAAAACTTGTTAATTCATAAATAAAAATAGCTTCAATAGTTATTTTTAAGAATAGACATTACACGAGACTCTTTATTTGATAACATTTTTGACCCTACCATAGGGTACAATCCCTTATAGTTACCGTCAACAAGGCGGAATAGATAGGGAGTGATTGGATGAAAAAAGCATTAGTGGGGCTGTTTATCTTACTTTTATTCTCAGTAGGTTTTTCATGGACAGCGCTTGAGGATTATTCAAATGTAGAGTATGTTTACTACAAAACAACCGGGTTCGATGATGATGAAGAAGGAATAGACGAAATTATCTATGGTGTTAAAATTGAAAAGACCAATCAGGGGTACAAGATTACAAATGAAACAATCTACAATATGCCACCCGATGCAGTTTTGGATTCTTCCATCTTGTTTGGACAGTCAGCTGCACTTAGCATGTACGCAATGTTTGATTTCGTAACATTGATGGTACTTTCCGCAGTTGACTTTGAAGAAATGGTGACCACCAACTTATTTATGGTTGGAGGAAAGATTAAATACGAAGGCCAGATGACTGTGGAGGGTAAACACAAAAGTTATACTGGTATTAAGGTAGTTTACTATGATGAAAATAACGAAGTAGTGAAATACTGGGTCCTGAATGAAAATATCCCATTTCCATTGTTGAATGTAACAATAGAAGACGGTGAGGAAGAAATTAGAACTATACTCTGGGATTACAAAATGAGATAATGAGTTTTGACTTTGAAAGCCTTCTCCCTGGAGAAGGTTTTTTTATTCTTTAACAGTGTTTATAAAGGATATATTGATTCTTTAATTTGCAAAAAACACACTATTTTGCTAAGATTAATTTGTTAAACTAATTAATGGAGGTGGAAGTAATGGAAATACTTTTTAAAGGAGCCACCATCTATTCTATTTCAGCAAAACCTTTTAAAGGCGATATTCTTATCAAGGATGGTCTAATAGCTGATATAGATGAAAAGATAGACTCTTCTAATGCAGAAGTAGCAGATGTCAACGGAAAATATATTTTCCCGGGATTTATTGATGCACACTCTCATATTGGCGTTTCTGAAGAGGGTGTGGGTTACTACTATGATGACACAAATGAAATGACAGACCCCGTAACAGCAGAAGTAAGAGTGCTTGATGCCTTTTATCCCGAAGATAGCGCAATCAACAGAGCCCTTGCCGGAGGCGTAACCACTGTTTTTGTGGTACCTGGAAGCGCCAATCCTGTTGGAGGCCAGGGTGCAATCATAAAATTCAAGTCAAAAATTGTGGATGAAATGGTTTTGAAGGAACCTGCGGGACTAAAAATGGCAACAGGAGAAAATCCCAAACGCGTATACAGCGAAAAGAAGCAAATGCCAGGCACAAGGCTGGGTGTTGGCGCTATTATCAGGAAGTATTTTCAGAAAGTTAGAAACTACATGAAGAAAAAAGAAAATGCACAAAAGGACAACAAAGAATTTGACGAAATAGATATTCAACTTGAAATCGGTGAGATGGTTTTAAGAAAAGAAATACCCGCAAGAATTCACGCGCACAGAGCAGATGATATCCTAACAGGTATAAGAATTTCTGAAGAATTTGGTTTTGATGCTGTCATAGAACATGCAACGGAAGGTTACAAAATTGCAGATTACTTGAAAAAGAAAAATGTTCCCGTGATATTGGGACCACTCTTCGGTTCAAGATCAAAGCTGGAGCTTAAGGATGCCACTTATGAAGCAGTCAAGGTTATTAATGAAAAAGGCATTCTCGCTGCTATGATGTGTGATCACCCGGTTCTTCACCTAGAACATGCAAACATCAATCTGGGAACTGCCTTAAGGTATGGTTCGAAAGAAGAAGATCTTTTGAAAATGGTGACCATAAATCCCGCAAAAATTATCGGTATAGATAACAGGACAGGTACACTGGAAAAAGGTAAAGATGCTGATCTTGTAATCTGGAACAAACACCCCTTTAATCTTAGAGCAAAAGCTGAACAGGTTTATATCGAAGGCAAAAAGGTTTTCTCAATTTAAAGAGCCATTTTAAGAAATGAAATTTGGACCCGGAAATCGGGTCCTTTATTTACTTTGAAATTCTGATTAAGAGACATTTGAATTACTATTTAAAGTTGTTATAATTATTGTATAGAAAAAGGAGGGATAGAATTATGTATCATGAAGATGTAAATGAGCTTTCAGAAAAAGCGAAAGATATTAGCAGAGCGCTGAATAGCTTAAAAGAAGAGATTGAAGCAGTTGACTGGTATAACCAGAGAGCCGACACGACAAAAGATGAGGCTGTGAAAGCTATTGTTGAACATAATCGTGATGAGGAGATAGAGCACGCTGCTATGATTATTGAATGGCTGAGAAGAAATATGCCCGCCTGGGACGAGGAATTAAAAACCTACTTGTTTACTGAAGGTTCTATCACAGAACTTGAGGAAAATGAAGAAGGTGAAGCTTCAGGAAACGATCTAGGACTTAGCAATAAGTAGGAGGTGAAACTATGGATTTTTTAAAGAAAAATAAAGCCCCCATTACCGACGGAGTATGGGAAGAAATTGATGATCGCGCAAGAGAAATTTTGAAACCTGAGCTATATGCAAGAAAATTCGTTGATATTGACGGACCTCATGGCTGGGAATTTTCTTCACAAGCTCTGGGAAGAATATCAAAAATGCAGGAAGCTGCTGGCGTTTATTGGGCAAAGAGAGAAGTTCTTCCTCTTATAGAGATGAAGATTCCTTTTGAATTGGATAAGAAACTTCTCGATGATATAAATAGAGGTGACCCATCTGTAGATCTCAAGCCACTGGATGATGCAGCAAAAAAAATTGCAAAATTTGAGGACAATCTTATTTACACAGGATTGGAAAGTGCAAATATTGAGGGATTAAAGTCAGTTCTTGAGGAAAGAAAAACGGACGTTAAAGTTGACAATCCTTCAGCACTATTACAGGGTATAAATCAGTCACTTTCTGAATTTAAAAATGAAGGCGTTGAAGGCCCTTTTGCCCTAGTTATTGACAGAAAACAGTGGTCCAAATTGATCGGAGAAAAACAGGGCTATCCTTTAAGTAGATTGGTAAAAGATCTTCTTTCTGATGGCGAAATTATTCTAACACCACGTTTTGAGCATCCATTCCTGGTTTCTTTAAGAGGTGGAGATCTTAAACTTGTAGTAGGCCAGGATATGTCTCTTGGTTACGAAGGTGAACTTAAGGATAAGGTAAGATTCTACTTCATCGAATCTCTAACCTTCCAGATAGTTACACCGGAAGCCGTACTCAGACTGGGATAATTAAAATATGGCCATGACAATATTCGGACATACTTTGATTATAGAGTATGTCCGTTTTTTAATTTGTTTTTAAGGGGGAAGCGGGTTTTGAAGAGATATGCGAGAGTAAAAAGCGTCACAACAATTGGTCTTGAAGTAATTGAGGTAATTATTGAAGTGGACATCGACAAAAAAGCTGTTCTTCACGAAATAGATGTAGTAGGTCTTGGAGATACAGTAATAAAAGAAAGCAAAAAACGCGTAAAAAGTGCCATGATCAACTCGGGCTTTTCATTTCCACAGGCAAGGATAACAATAAACCTTGCTCCCAGCGACGTGAAGAAAGAAGGTTCATATCTTGACTTACCCATGGCTGTGGGCATACTCAAGGGATCTTCCGTAATTAAAGACGAGCTTGATGATTATCTTTTCTTTGGAGAACTTGGTCTTGACGGTACTGTTAGAAAGGTAAGGGGAGTTCTTCCAATTCTTTTAAGTCTTATGAAGCGCAGAAAAAAACCCATCGTGATACTTCCCCATGGTAACAGATCTGAGGCTTCTGTTCTTAAAAACATAGAGGTTATCACGGTAAAAAATTTAGGAGAGCTTGTTCAATTTCTTAATCACGAGATTTCAAAAGATCCTGTTGAATATTCTGAACCGGTCTTTCAACAGGAAGCAGAAGAGGATATATCAGACATCAAAGGCCAGGAATTCGCAAAACGAGCAGCAGAAATAGCTGCAGCTGGAGGACATAACATCTTATTTAGAGGCTCCCCTGGTTGTGGAAAAACAATGCTTGCCAGGCGTTTCCCCGGAATATTACCAAGGATGACCCTTGAAGAAGCGATTGAAACAACAAAAATATACAGTGTTGCAGGATTGCTTGATAGTAAGGGTTTAATAACCCAACGTCCTTTTAGATCGCCCCATCATACAGCTTCCACAATATCCGTAATAGGGGGCGGTACCAATGCAAAGCCTGGTGAAATAAGTCTTTCTCATAATGGTGTTCTATTTCTTGATGAATTTCCGGAATTTAGAAGAGATGTTGTTGAAGCTTTAAGGCAACCTCTCGAAGATGGAGTAGTAAATATTTCCCGTGCAAAAATTACAGCCAGCTATCCTTCAAGATTTATGCTGATTCTTGCACAGAATCCCTGCCCTTGTGGCTGGTACGGAGATCCAAGTCATGAATGTTCATGTAACTGGAATGATATAAAACGTTACAACAGGAAAATTTCCGGCCCTCTTGAAGACAGAATTGATATGTTTGTTGATATGCCCAGACTGGAATATGGAGATTACGCTTCGGAAAAACATGGTGAAACAAGCATACAGGTTAGAGAGCGTATCGAGAAAGCACGAAAGCTACAACTAAAAAAGCTTAAAGTCCTTGGTATTTATTCACACAGTCAGTTGAGCCACAGACAACTGGAAGAGGTCCTGGAAATTGAGTCAGGTGCAAAAATGCTTCTTGAATCCGCTGTAGAACGTTTAAAATTCACCGGCAGAAGCATAGATAAGGTACTCAAGGTTGCGTTAACTATAGCAACCCTTGAAGGCAGTTATAAAATATGCAAAAAGCATATTGCAGAAGCCATTCAGTACAGAAAAAAAGCGATAAATATATGAAGTAGGTTTAACTAGATTCGTGGTGGCCAATGAACGGGTTTGAGCTCCTTTTTGCTATCAGCCCTGTCCCTCATATAAACATCAAAAGGAATTGTAAAAACCAGCGTACCAAGTACTTTTCTGGTCTTTTTCAATTCAGAATCTTCGGCAAAGTTTATGAGATCAATTCCTTTTTGCCATGCTAAACGTTTTATACCCCTAACCATATTCCACCCATCGCGTTCTTCTTTATAGTCAAATTGAATTACAAAACATGTCTTTATAGGTTTATGAAGCTTGGGTACACGGACAAGGGGAGCAATTTTTGAAACGTAATCAAGTGTATTTCTTAAAAACATTAACCCTGGAGGTAAAGCGGTTATACCAATGTCATATTCTCCAGAGGTATCCCATACAAGAGCCTGCGCACTTTTATACTTTAGAGCAATTAATCGTTTCTTATCTCGCAGCTTTTCGAAAAAGCATCTATCCAGATCAAGTGGAACAAGATCAAAATCTTTCTTTCTTTTTTCAAGATAGTTATTAAGAATATCTTTTGTGGGTTTATACTCCAGTTCAATTTCCTTTGGACCTAAAGGTCTTGTAACGGGCAATACATAAAAATTAAGCGTTCTGGTTTTTTGGAGTTTCATATGTTTTAGTATCTTTATAGAGTTAATGTTATCTGACTTAACAGTCCCAAAGGCAAAATCAGCTGTCGAGCTTTTGAGTATCTTCTCCATCTCTTTAATTACTTCTTTTAACCACCTTGCCACCTTCATTCTATATTTGGGATTCGTTCTGAGGCCAAGCACAAATGCTCCTCTCTGTTTCTTGTCTTCAATCCAGTAATCACCAAAGCCCGCTCCCACGCATCCAATAATCTCTCCATTGTTTTCATCTTCTGCCACCAACATAAACCGTTCATCAAAATAATTTAACTTGTGGAAAAAATCTTTTCTGAACGAGGTTAACCATATCTTTCCTTCCTGAGCAGATTTTTTCTCTATTTCAATGAGTTTTTCGTTATCTTCGAAAGTAGCTTCTCTTATGATCACCCACTTGCACCGACCTTTAAGTGTTTGTCAAACCAACTGATAATTTCAGTAAGCCTTTTCTCTCTATGAACCGGCTTTCCTCCTCTGGATAATTCATGATTTTCACCCGGGAAAAGCACCATCCTGGCTTCTTTGCTCAATCTTCTGAGCGCAGTAAAAAACTGCATTGCTTCAGGTACCCAGCATCTGAAATCCTCAAGAGAATGTATTAGTAGTAACGGAGTTTCAACGTTAGCAACATAGGTTAATGGTGACTGTCTGTGGTAACCGTCTTCATTATCCCAGAAATTTCCTCCAACCTGATCTTTTCCAAAGTAGTATCCTATATCGGTTGTGCCATAAAAGGAAGTCCAGTTAGATATGGAACGCTGGGTAACCGCTGCTTTAAAAATATCTGTATGACCAACAATCCAGTTGGTCATGAAACCACCATAAGAACCGCCGGTTACTCCAAGTCGCTCATCATCAATAAATTCGAAATTGTTTAGCGCCTTTTCAACTACCTCCATGATATCCTGAAAATCCCTTTCACCATAGTGTTCCCTTATATCTGCAAACTTTGAACTATATCCATGGCTACCTCTTGGATTACAAAAAAGAACGGCATACCCGTTTGAAGCAAGTAGTTGCATTTCATGTACGAAAGAGTTCCCATATGCTGTTTTTGGACCACCATGGATCTCAACAATAGCTGGATATTTTTCTCCTTCTTTGAAATCAACTGGTTTCATTATCCAGGCATCAATTTTTTCTCCATCGGATGCGTTAACAGTGAAATGCTCTGGGGTTGACAACGTATATCTCTTAATCCATTTATTGAAACTGGTTATCTGTTTCATCTTTCCTTTGAAAACTGTATAAACCTCCAGAGGTTTCTGACTGTCCATATAATTAATTACATACAAATCATCTGAAAGAATATTTACCGAATCTATACATCCCCTGACTTCTTTTATTCTTTTCAGATTACCCTTTTCGTCAACCTTTGAAATGACGGTATTTGGACCATTATTGTGCAAAAAATAGAAATCGCCTTTATATGAAAGAGTATCCCTGGTGCTACCACCACGGACATCGCTGTTTAATGCATTGTACATAGAAATATCCTTATCTTTTGTTAGAATATTTAAGCTTTTGCTCTTTAAAGAAATTATTCCTATAAAGCCATTCGTTGCAAAACCTCTTTCAAGATCATTTAGAACTAAATAAATGCTTTCGCTGTCCTTCCACTCAATGCTTGCCATTACAGAACATCCATTCAGGTCAAGTTTTTCCATTTTATTTGTTTTACGATCCAAAATAAATAGGCTAAAAATCTCTGGATGTTTTTCCGGTTCTTCCAGTAACATAAAAGCTACTTTATTACCATCCGGTGAAGCTTTCAATGAATATATATGTTCATAGTCCGTAAGTCGTTCTGATTTTCCTTTTTCAATATCAACAATAAAGGCTTTCCGGGTTCTGCCTTCAAGAAAACCTATACCATTTGAAACAAAAGGGATTTCGTCTATTTCGATTATCTTTCTGTCCTCTTTTTCTTCTTTATTATCGTTATCTTTTTCTTCATCATCATTTTTTTCGTTTTTCGAAAGAGCTATGTATCCAAGATGATTTTTATCCAGCCATTCTAAGGAAAGAATAATATCCTTCGTTGTAAAGATTTTCTGCGCTTCACCGCCATCAACATTCATTACATATATCTCAGATTCTTTGGATTCCTTATCTCTTCTTGAAAGAAACGCAAGTTTCCTTGTTTCTTCGTTTACTTTGGGAGAAGAATCGTGTTTTCCGCTTGTAAACGGAACAACGTTACCTCCTTTAATATCAGCTTTCCAGATATTCGAATGGTATTCGTTGTCCTTTTTATTGAGCAATTTCTTTTCAAAGAAAAAACTGTTGCTATCAAGAATCTCAGGTGTTCCAACACTAACAAATTTATACAGATCTTCAATATTCAATGTTTTCAATGTCATCACCTCTCTGCCTATTTTATCAAATTTATCTGATTTTCAGAATAAGCCATTTTTCAGGTATTATTTAATGTGAGAAGGGTGGTGCTTAAGGTGAAAAAAATACTAATCAGTTACTTCGAACCTTTTGGAAAAGAAATGAAAAACAGTTCCGAATTGACAGTAAATGCTTATTTCAAGCAATATCGCGAAGCTAAAAACAGGGTGGTTTCTGTCAAATTACCAACAACTTTTAAAGATTCAGCAAGCATGATTACTGAAAAAATATCGAATGAAACTCCCGATGCAATTATAATGCTTGGACAGGCAGCGGGAAGAGAAACCATCTCTATTGAAAGGGTTGCTATAAATATTATTGATGCAAGAATACCTGACAATAACGGAGAACAACCGATAGATAAACCAGTAATTCCTGGTGGAAAAAATGCATATTTCTCCAAATTACATACGAGAGAAATAAAGGAGGCCCTGGAAAAGAAAAATATACCGATAACAATATCTTATTCTGCAGGCACGTATGTGTGTAATTATCTTTTCTATTCCGTGATGTATTTTATTGAACATAAAAAACTTGAAACCCTGGCAGGATTTGTGCATCTACCACTTTCTTCATCACAAATTGAAGAGAATTCAGATAAACCCTCTCTAAATCAGCTAATGCTGGTAGATGGTATAAATGAAATTATTAAGGTATGTGATAAACGGTGAAAATAGCACTTGTCGAATTCAAACCCATTAATAACAAACCTGAAGAAAATACACAAAAAATGCTGGAAATTATAGATGAAACCGAAAAAAACACAGATCTCATAGTTTTTCCCGAAATGGCCTTCACCGGTTTTACTATGAATAGAGAGTTGTATAAAGAGCAAGACATTGAATCAATCCTGGAAAAATCAGAAAAAGTCCAAAAAGCTATAATTTTTGGCTGGATTGAGAAAAAAGGCGACAATTTCTACAATAGCAGCGTTTTTTATGATCCCTTTACCGTAAAAACAATAAAATACAGCAAACAGCGTCTGTTTTCTTATCGAGATGAGAATAAGTACTATTCACCAGGTAAAACAAGTATAGAATACGAATTCAAAAATCACAGTCTGTCCCACCTAATTTGTTATGATCTGCGTTTCCCTGAATTGTTCAGGCAGGTCAAAGGAGTAGAACTATTCATAATTATTGCATGCTGGCCCAGGAGCAGAGAGGATCACTGGAAAACTCTTTTAAAGGCACGCGCAATAGAGAATCAAGCTTTCATCGTGGGTTTAAATCGCTCCGGAGTTGGTGAAATTGGAGAAGAATATGGTAATATTTCTGTTGCCTTTGACTATATTGGAAAAGAAATCCACTTAGATAATTCAGGTATTACTAAATACGTAGAGATTGCCGAGGAAGATTTTCAGTGTATGAAAAAATGGCGAAAGAAATTTCCTGCATTAAATGATATGTAGAAAATGGAGGGATTTGTGATGAAGGATGTTGTTTTTATTTTTTCAACAGCTGAAGAGGATAAACTTTTTGCGGGGATGTCTTATGCAAAAAATGCACTAAAAAACAAATGGTTCCATAATATAAAAATATTTCTTTTTGGCCCCTCTGAAAAAACTGTTGTGAAATCAGAAAAAATGAGAAAAATTCTTGAAGAACTAGAAGAACTGGGAGCCTTCACAACTGCCTGCAAAGCACTTTCGGAAAAAATAGATATATCAAAAGAACTGCTATCAGCCGGAATAAAGGTAGACTATGTTGGGGAGCCTATTTCTCAACTAATTAACAGTGGTTATATACCACTAATTTATTAATTTTCTTCAAGAATTTCTTTTAGTTTTTGAGCATCATGCGGAGCGTGACCTTCTGTATCATTGTTGAAGTAGCAATAAATCTCTTCAGCGTCCAATGCTTTGATTTTCGATGCATAATTTTTTAGTTCCTCAGTTTCGTACTCACTTCGGTACCATTCTTTTGAACCATGGAATCTTATATAAGCGAAGTCAGTAGTTGAAAGAATGGGATCGGGAAGATCCGGTGTTGAAATTGAGCAGAAACCTATTCGTTTTTTCTCAAGCATTTCGTAAATCTCATTGACAAACCATGATTCATCTCTGAATTCAATGACATTTTTGAACGAAGGATTCAACAGGTCACAAAAGGCTTCAAGCCTTTTCAAATCTTTCTTAAAGGAAGGTTTTAACTGCCACAGGATACATCCGAGCTTGTCATTTAATGCTTTAGAACGATCGTAAAATTTTTCAACTGAATCCCCGGCTTCTTCGGGTTTCTTCCTGTGGGTAACCCATCTACTTCCTTTAAGCGTAAAAACAAAGTTTTTCTCTGTATTGTCATACCACTTTTTAAATGTTTTTTCTTTCATGCTTCCATAAAAGGTTGCATTAACTTCTACAGTATTGAACTGTTGTGAATAGTAGTTTAACCACCTTTTTTTCGCTACTTCATCGGGATAGAAATCTCCCTTCCAGTGATCGTACTTCCAGCCTGAGCAACCAACAAAATATTTCATTTTATCACCTCTTCAAAAGATGTTTTCAGCATTTTGCTATTAATCGTCATGTTTCATGAAATAAGTGAAAAGTAGTTTATCCTTTGACTACCCCCAGTGGATTCAACTTCACAACAGGTCTTACCAAATCTTTTTGATAACCCATAACCTCGTCTATTTTTTTGTACACCTGTCTTGCTTCTTCAACTATTGATTTTTTGCTAGGTGAAAGAACAATGACATTTCTTTTTTCAAGATCATTCATGACATCTTTATAGCCAAGGTTTTTCTTTGCTTCGTTTCTTCCCATTACCCTTCCTGCTCCGTGAGAACAGGAACAAAACGAATCTGCATTTTCCAGTCCCTGACATATATAGGTTGCAGTTCCCATGGATCCTGGAATTATTACCTTTTCCTTTGCTTCTACCGCTCCCTTTCTATGAACCATGACCTGATTGGCAAAGTGATTTTCAAGTTTTGCATAATTGTGAATTGTTTCAATTCTTTCAACTTCCTCAAGTTTGTTGAAGTGACCGTCCATTATGTTAAGAACGATATCGGCAATTTTTTGTCTATTCTCCGAAGCAAACCGAACACAAAAATCCATTGCTTTAAGGTAATTAGAGCCTTCAGTTGATTTATACGGAAAGTAAGCCAGTCCGGAGGGGACATCTATATTGTTCTTTTTGCAATAGCGTTTGGCTCGCTTATGATATGCAGAAGCTACTTTATTACCCAGATTTCTCGAACCGGTATGAAGGGTCAGATATACTGTATCATTTTCATCATGCTGGATTTCGATAAAATGGTTACCTCCACCAAGTGTGCCAAGCTGTTTCTGAGCATTTTTTATTTCCCTCTGAATAGTCTTATCATCTATTTTTTCATCAAAAAGGGAACTAACGAGAGGCTTCTTTCTCCAGTTGTGGCCAAGGGGAATTTTTTTCATTATCTCGGTTAATAAATCCTTTAATACCGGCTTTACCATATCAACACTTAGATTTGTTTTTACTGAAACCACACCACAACCAATATCAACACCTACAGCATTAGGAATGATGTTCTCTTTTAGCGCCAACACACCGCCTATGGGCATTCCAAACCCTGGATGAACATCTGGCATGACTGCAATCCATTTGAAGATATCGGGAATTTGGGAAAGATTATTTATCTGTTGAATGGCCTTTTCATCAATTTTCTCTAGTGGAATCCAACTTTTCAATTTCTTTTTCGGACTATAGTAAGGCATATAAATCACCGCCTTACTCAATTATAACACTCATAAAAATTATTGAACAACGCTGCTATATTAATTTTGGGCAGATTTTTAATCAATTAAAGTTGAATTACCACTCCGTTTCTGGTTACCGCCATGAACTGGCCACACTTCATCTGGTAACGAATCTATATCTTCATAATATATTTTATTGAGTGTACCAATATCATTAAGTGTCGAACAATAATAAAGTAGACCTTCTGAAGTTATTAAAGGTGATCCAGAACTCGTATAACCAATCTTTTTCTTCGAAATGATATTTCCATCTCTGTCAATCTTGAATATTGTTGCTGGACTCCTGGTTAAAAGATAAACAAATCCATCGTTAGATAACGCAGCAGTGGTTATTGTTCCACTTTTAAGATTTTTCTGCCACAATATCTCGCCACTATTTGAAATTGAATAGAAATATCCTTCATTTGTTCCAATGAAGATATTTCCAATACTATCAACAACAGCACTGGCAGATATTGCTGAATCATCTACTCTTGGTGCAATCTGAAGTATCCAATTTTTTTCGCCCGTTTCTGAATCAACTGAGTAAAGGTAGCCATCATGACATGCCACGATTATCTCATTATTGATCCCTGGCGCTGGGCTGGAGTAAAAACCTGTTGAAGTAGCTTCAGATTCAAAGCTCCAGATAATATCACCTTCGCGCACAGCCATAAATTCATGTTTATCTGAATCACCCATAATTCCAAAATATACGGTATTTTTTTTGCCTATTAGGGGTTTACTCCAGATCTCGCCATCTATTTTCGTCGACCAGAGTTCTGTACCCTCTTCATTCAAACAGTACAACAATCCCTTCGTCGTTCCAAAATATATATTGTTGTTCTCATCAAAGGAAGGACTCATAAAAATTTCGCCTGTTTCTGTTGCTGAAATGTCCTGAAAGCTCCATAATACAGTACCATCGCTATCCAGTTTCATCAGTCTAGCATTGTCAGCTGCAATCAAAATATTATCGCAATTGTCTACAGAAGGATCTGAGTAGAAACCCCCCACGTAATCATCAGAAAATGAATAGAACTTATTGAGTGCCCCATCAGAGATTTTGTATAGTGTTCTAAAGGTTGCCAGATACACTTCATTTTCAGATGAGGCTGCTAGAACAGAAAATGCTACCGAATCCTTTAGAACGTAAGAATTATTACTGAGAAAACTTGTGGGAACACAACTTGAAAGTATAATCGCTAAAACAATAATTGTTAATTTCATATTTTAACTCTCCTTTAAAACTTAAGTGTAAAAATTAGTTTTACATTCACTTTTCCATGATTAATAATACAGTATTACTCCGAAAAAAACTCCTGATTGTTTATAAAACTATAGAAAATTTTAAAAGTGAGCATTGGGATATTTACATAAACAGCTTAAATAATTCAATAAAGCTTTAGTGTATACAACCTAACACAGAATTGTAATTATTTTCAAAGTATAACTTAAAGTATTAAGTTTATTATGAAATTGGTCTATACATATATACATTGATTAGAGGGATATTAATGTCACCATTATATGTAGAAATAAAAAATTATGTACTCAAACAAATTGAAAGAGGCAATTTAAAGGCAGGGGATAAAATTCCAACAGAAAGAGATCTAATGGATTTATTTAATGTCAGCAGAATGACAGTAAGGCATGCTTTAGATGTTCTTGTGAATTCCGGAATCCTTGTCAGAATGGTTGGCAAAGGCACTTATGTTTCTAAAGAGAAAATATTTACTAGACTAAATATATTGAAGAGTTTCACAGAAGAAATAATTGCATCAGGCCATAAACCATCATCTAGGCTAATTAATAAGGAAGACGAAATACCTATTGAACTTATCTCAAAGAAGCTGCAAATTAACAAATCACAACGAATTCTTAAAGTATCAAGATTAAGATTAGTTGATGATTTAGAGATGTCAATAACATATTCATACTTTCCTTTAATGAAAGCCTTTATGATTGATAAAATTGATTTTACTCAGACTTCTTTGTATAAAGAAATTGAAGAAAAGCTTGGGTTAAATATAGAAAAAGCAGAAGAAACCATTACTGCAGTTTCCGCAAATCAAAAAATTGCAAAACCTCTAAGAATTAAGAAAGGTTCACCAGTTTTAAAGCTTTCTAGATTAACCATAATAGTTAACAAAGTTCCTATTGAATACATGGAGGGATATTTCAGACCTGATAGATACATGGTTTATCAGGAGTTATATAGATAGGGAGTGATCATGTGGATTATTTTAAAAGAATTTTTGGTATCAATTTACCGGTAATTGGAGTTATTCATTTACAGCCTTTACCAGGTGCTCCTCGTTATGATGGAATGTCTGTTGAAAAGATTGAAAAATCAGCTGTTGAAGAAGCTAATATAATGGTTGATAACGGTGTAAATGGTTTAATTATTGAAAATTTTCGAGACATGATGTTTAAAAAGAAAGTTGGTCCTGAAACAATTAGTATTATGACAAGAATAGCAGTGTCTATTAGAGAGCAAGTGAAAGTTCCGATAGGAATTTGTGTACTTCAGTCTGATGCATTGGCAGCTTTGGCAATTGCTAAAGCAGTTGAAGCTACATTTGTGAGGGTACCATACTATACTGAAACCTATATTGTTGATGCAGGACTAATGGAAAGCATAGCAGCTGAAGCACTTAGGTTCAGAAAGACTATCGAAGCTAAAAGTGTAAAAATATTCGCTGATGTTCATATTAAACATGGGTATCCTTTATCACAGAGATCTATTGAAGAATCGGCAGAAGATGCTGTTGAAAGAGGGCTTGCAGATTCAATAATAATTACTGGTAAAAAAACTGGTGGTGAAACCGACCCCGAAGATGTAAAGAGAGTTAGAAGTAGGCTTTCTGAAATACCCTTAATTGTAGGGAGTGGAGTTACAGAAAAGAATCTACATAAATACTTTCCAAATAACGCTGATGCTGTAATTATTGGAACAGGACTTAAGAAATATGGAAATACTGAGGAAAAAGTTGATGAAAAAAAAGTTAGAGAATTCATTAGAGCAATTAATCATTATCGTGAGGAGCTGGATTAAGATGGTTAATGAGAAAGAGATCAATAATTTTTTCAATAGTCAAAAACCAATTATTGGTATGCTTCATTTAAAACCGCTACCTGGGTCACCCGTTTATAACAATGAAGGTTTGGCTCCAATAATTAAACATGTTTTAGATGAAGCTAGGAAACTAGTTAAAGGGGGGGTCGATGCGCTGGAGATTGAGAATTACAATGATCCTTCTTATTTTCCTGATTGTGCTCCAGCTGAAACAACAGCAGCAATGGCAATTATCGCTAACGAAGTGAAAAAGGCTTATCCCGAAGTTACATTAGGAGTATGCGTTTTGGCTGATCCTATTTCTTCGATTGCAGTTGCTCATTCAAGCGGTGCTAAATTTATTAGAGCAACTTTCTTTACTGAGGCGTCAGTAGATGTTTCAGGATTAGCCTTGAGAAGGCCTCATGAAATATTGAGGTATAGGAAATTCTTGGATCCTTCCATTAAAATATTTGCTGATGTACATATCAAACACTCCGCTCCACTTGCAAATCGACCTATCGAAGAATCAGCTTATGATGCTGCTTATTTTCTTGCTGATGCAGTTATATTAAGTGGTAAGCACACTGGGTATGAAACACCACTTGAAGATGTGAAAAAGGTTAGAAAAGTACTCCCTAAGTTTCCAATTTTTATTGGTTCAGGAACCAACAAAAACAACGTTTCAGAACTTTTAAAGTATGCTTCAGGTGCAATTGTTGGCACTTCTTTCAAGAACAATGGTAAGTCTGAGAATGATATTGAAGAGTACAAAGTTAAGAACTTTATGAAAATCATTGAAAGGATAAGGAATAAATGAAATCTCAAATATTAGTGTTCGGAGCAACGAATGTTGATATTGTTGGAGAAGTGGAAGTATTACCTGATTATGGACAATGTACTTTTGGCGAAAAAGTGGAACTACTTCCTGGTGGGTCAGGATTAAATGCCTTTTTGGGTTTAAGCAAATTGAAAGTTTCATCAAGGTTCATCAGTAAAATTGGAGAAGATTTTTTTGGGAATTTTATTATTGATGAACTTAAGAGAAGAAATATTGATTTTTCTTCGATAATTGTCTCTTCTGTATATCCCACTGGAGTGGTTTTCTGCGCAATTACTGAGAGTGAAAGAACTTTTTTTGCATTTAGAAAAGATGCAGCAGACATACACATTTTACAAAAAGACATTAAACATATAGACCTGTCTGCTGAATTTGCTTTTATTGGCGGGGTTTCAATTGTTGAAGGGAAAGAAACATACAAAACCTTTCTAAATGTAGTAAAAAAACTTAAGCAAGGAGGAACAAAAATATTTTTTGATCCCAATATAAGAAAGTTCAATAACGAAATATCTTTTCGAATTGTCGAAATGATTAGATACACTGACGTTTTATTACCCGAAGAGACAGAATTAAAAATGATAATGTACAACAATTCAAAGATTAACAATATAAAAGACATATTTGATATAGGACCTAAAGAAATTTGGTTGAAGATGGGAAATAAAGGTAGTAAATATATTTCGCCAAACAGAACAATCTTTTTCCCTTCTTTAAAAGTAAGAGCAGTTGATACAACTGGTGCTGGTGACGCATATAATGCGTGCATTATTCGAGGTTACTTAAAAAATGAAGATTACAAATCTATAGGAACTAAAGCCAATATTTATGCAGGTTTGAGTACAACCAGAAAAGGTGGATCAACCAGATTTCCTGACTTAACTACTTTAATAGAAAGCAAGAAAGAATATTTTCAAATACTTAAGGAGGTGAAAGTGTTATGAAAAAGTTTTTGGTATTACTAAGTTTGTGTTTATTTGCAGCGATGGCATTCGGCCTAAATGTTGCTGTAGTAGCGGGAGATGCAATAGGTGATAGAGGTTTTACTGATATGGCATACAAAGGCATTCAGGACGCAGCAAATGATTTTGATATTGAGTTTAAATTTTTTGAGTGTCACGTTGATCCATCAAAGTATTATGATGCTTTAAGAGCTGCTGCTCTGAGATATGATTTGATTTTTGTTGATCCTGGTTACTTCTTTGACAAAGAAATGGAAGAAATCTGTCCGCAATTTCCAAACAAAACATTTGTATACATTGATGGAACTTCAGAATTAGAGAACGTAATTTCAGTACCCTTCAAACAAAACGAAGGAGCATTTTTAGCTGGTAGTCTGGCAGCGTTACTTACAAATAAGACTCATTTAGAAATGATTAATGAAGAGAAAATCGTTGGATTTGTTGGTGGTTTTGATATGCCTGTAATAAAAGATTATCAGTTAGGTTTTGAACAAGGAGTAAATTATGTAGATTCAGATATTCGTATAGTTGCTAAATACGCAGGTACTCACTACGATCCATCTCTCGGTAAAGAAACTGCATATTCAGTCTACAAAGAAGGAGCAGACATAATTTTTCAGGCAGCGGGTCCAACCGGATTGGGTGTACTAGAAGCAGCAAAAGATTATAGATTCTACGCAATAGGTGTTGATACTGATCAAGGTTATATCCAACCTGGGTACGTTGTGTCTAGTATGCTAAAAAGAGTGGATGTTGCTGTTTATGACATTGTAGAAATGTTTGTTGAAGGAAGCTTAGAGAAAGGCTCCATTTATACATATGGGGTATCGAATGATGGTATAAGCTTAGCTTATAATGAACAAATGAAAAACATAGTCCCTGTATCAGTTTATTTAGAAATCAAAACAATTCAAGAAAAAATTAAAGAAGGAGATATTCAAGTCGATTCTTATTTGGAATGATAAATTTTCCTCGGGGTTTGAAAGCCCCGAGGATTTTGATAATGGAGGGACATAAAATTCTAAGCTGCAAAGATATTATCAAAACCTATCCAAATGGATTGAAGGCGCTTGATAAGATAAATATAGATATTTTAAATGGACAAATCCATGCGATTGTTGGAGAAAATGGCGCAGGTAAAACAACGCTAATGAATATTATGTATGGAATGATAAAGCCTTCCTCAGGTTACTTGTTTCTCGATGGAAAAAGAATTAGTATTCCCCATCCTCAAAAAGCAATAGAAATAGGAATAGGAATGGTTCATCAACATTTTATGTTAGTCCCTAGTCTTACAGTAAAAGAAAATATTGTTTTAGGATCGGAAAGGAAATTTCGAAATTCATTTGGTAAACTTGATTTTAAATTAATGAAATCTTCGGTTAAATCTCTAATTGAAAAGCTAAACCTACCATTAAATCCGGATTCTGTGGTTGGTAATTTACCTATTGGGAAACAGCAAATGGTGGAAATTTTAAAAGTCCTCTATAAAAAAGCTAATTTTTTGATTTTGGACGAACCAACAGCTGTTCTGGCTCCTAATGAAATTGAGGATTTTCTATCTTTTGTAAAGAAATTAAAGCAAGATGGGAAAACAATAATTTTTATCTCCCATCATCTTCAGGAAGTGTTTCAAATTGCTGATTATATAACTATATTGAGAAAAGGTAAGAATGTTGGTGGCTTTAAAAAAGAAGAAACTAATAAAGAAAAAATTGCGAACCTTATGGTTGGTAAAGAAATTAGTTTAGATACTGAACCGCCAAAAAGCTTTAAAGAAGATGTTTTATTAAAGATAAAAGACCTATCCACAAAGGAAGGACAATTAAAACGTCTAAATTTAACATTAAATAAAAATGAAATATTGGGTTTAGCAGGAATAGAGGGCAATGGACAAGAAGAGTTATTTGATGTACTTTCTAAAGAAACATTTGAGTATGAAGGAAAAATTTTAATTAATGATAACGAACTAAAAGAGAAAAGTATAAATGAAAAGAGAATGATGGGAATTTCATATATAACCGATGACAGACTTAAAAACGGACTCGCAGCAAATAGAACCATTTTTGAAAATGGTATTGCAGGGCATCATAACAATCTTAAATACTTTCACTTTCTTATCAACAAGAATAAGGGAGTAGATTTATTAAAAAGGATTATCGATAAATACAATGTTAGAGGAGCTGACGATTTAAACGAAAAAGTCAGGTCTTTATCAGGTGGAAATATGCAAAAAATTCTTGTTGGAAGAGAGATAGAACATGGACCTGATTTATTAGTTGCATTTAAACCAACAGCTGGAGTTGATATTGCAGCAAGAAAACTTATTCATGAAACTCTACACAAATTGGCGCTTTCAGGTTCTTCTATACTCCTTATAAGTAATGATATGAATGAACTTGTAAATCTTAGTAATAGAATACTCATAATTTTTAAAGGAAAAATAGTTGGACAATTTACTTATCCTGATTATGATATTAAAACAATTGGTTATTATATGACCGGTTTAAAGGAGAATAGTAATAATGCCTGAAAGAACAAGAACTAAAAAAATATTATCATTATTTATTTTTTTACTAATAATAATGAGTACATGGGCATTAATAATATATTTGAGTGGGGAAAATCCAATATATGGTTTTCAATACATAATCGAAGGTTCTTTAAGCAATAAATATTACGTACTATCTACTTTGAATAAGATGGTCCCTTTGATGCTAACTGCTTTAGCTGTTGCGATACCTTCTTGGGCAGGAATATGGAATATTGGTGGAGAAGGGCAATTATTATTTGGTGCTTTTGGTGCAGCTTTTATAGGAATTTCCTTTAATTTCGGAAACTCCTTAATAAATATTATAGCTGCATTAGGTTTTTCAGCAATGATGGGTTTAATTTGGGCAGCATGGCCTGCCTTTCTCAAAGTAAGACTAAAAATTGATGAAGTTGTTACCACCCTTATGGGAAATTATATTGCTTTGTATATCATTTCTTATTTTATAAACTATCCGTTTCGTGACCCTAGTTCTACATTAGCGCAAACTACGTATATAGATAATAGTTTTAAGATTCCATACCTTTTATCTGGTGCACAATTCTCTAGTACTTTCTTCATTTCTCTTGGGTTGGTTATAATACTCTATTTTTTCCGCACTAAGACATTAACTGGTTATAAGCTTAACATGGTTGGAAGCAATAAAGAATTTGCTTCATTATGCGGCATTTCAATTGCCAAGTGTAAAATGACAGCTATGATGCTTGGCGGTGCGTCTGCAGGAATAGGTGGTGGTTTGTTAGTTCTTGGGATAAATCATAGATTTATGCAGAGCTTTTCACCAGGTTTCGGTTTTACAGGATTATTAATATGTCTACTAGCTTTTAATAGACCTTTAGTTATAATATTTATTGCTTTCCTATTTTCAATACTTCAAACCGGGAGTGTTAATTTAGAATTATTTACTGACATACCTGCAGAAATAAGTGGCGTGTTGCAAGCAACAATGGTTCTTTTTGTAGCTGCTTTTAGATCATTGACCTCATTAAGGAGAGATTAGTAATGGATCTTGATTTTATCAGTTCTACTTTTGGTACAACTGTAAGAATGTTTACTCCTATACTACTTGCTTCTCTTGGAGGAGCTTTTACTTATCATGCAGGAATAATTAATGTTGCCTTAGAAGGGTTGATGTTAAGTAGTGCTTTTTTTTCAGTAGTATTTTCTTTTATAACCGGAAGTGCAACTATGGGAGTTTTGGGAGGTATTCTTGCTGCTGTTATTCTTTCAATACTTTATTCCTTCTTTGTAAGTATACTTAAGGCTAATAATTTTGCTATAGGATTTGCTTTGAATATTTTAGTAAGCTCTCTTACTTTATATTTAATGAGAATTATGTTTGTTGGACAAAACGCTTTTAATTCTCCAAAAATCTCTTCAATTAAAACCTTATCAATTAAAACAGGTAACTTCTTTTTGGATAATTTTGTTTTTAATTTCAGTTTGTTAACCTATATTTCAATAATTTTGGTTTTTGTTTGCGTCTATGTTATATACAAAACATCATTTGGCTTAAGAATGAGAGTATCTGGCGAAAGTCAAGAAGCTTTGAGAACAGCGGGGGTTAAAGTTGGATTCATTCAATTTCTTTCAAGTATAATTTGTGGAGTGTTTTGTGGATTAGCAGGTGCTCAATTGTCTTTATTTAATGTGAGAATGTTCTCAAGAGATATGACTGGTGGAAGAGGTTTTGTAGCTTTAGCAGCAATATTAATTGCTAGAGGTAAACCCAAATTAATCCTTATTATATCCTTTTTATTTGGACTTTTTGATGCTCTTTCAATTAAACTGCAAAACGAAAACTTTCCTCCTCAATTTGCTCTTATGCTACCATATGTAATGAGTATATTCGTTCTTTTTTTGTTTTATTTAAGAGCAAGAACAAAAAAACAATTGAAGAAAAAGCAAGAATATGATTCTCTCACATAAAACTAATAGAACTACTGTAAAAATCTACTTTACTCACCAGAATATTAGACCATATACAGAATTCAGTTTTTTATTATTTGTGTTCTAGGTTTATAATGGATATTAGCCGATATGGATAAACTATTTGTTGGAATTTATTTTATTGTAGCTTTCATTTTCATAATATTTTCAAAAGAGAGACGTGTACTTCTTGCCTTCACTGCAGGTATGCTTCTTGTGGCATTGAAGGTTTCTGAGAGTATGCGTATTGAAACAATATCAGAATT
>JAWODV010000063.1:0-41603 GCA_046483075.1 Kosmotogaceae bacterium
TCTTTAATAGGACCCAACGGTGCTGGTAAGACAACACTGTTTAATGTTATTACAAGAGTTGTAAGGGAAACCAAAGGTACTGTTCGTTTTGATGGAATAAACCTAAAAAAATTAAAACCACATGAAGTTATAAATTCTGGAATTACAAGAACTTTCCAGAATTTAGAAATTTTTAAAATAATGACAGTTGGGGAAAATTTGCTCATTGGTCATCACAGAGAACTTGGTTATCCCTTCGTTTCCGAAATCGTTAACGGAAAAAAAGTGAGAGAACAGGAAGGAATTACCTGGGAACGTGCCCTGGAAGTAGCTGAAATGCTAAATATAAAGAATCGATTAAACTCATTAGCAGGAATGTTACCCTATGGTTTACAAAAAATGGTTGAAATAGGCAGAGCTTTAATGAGCGAACCAAGATTGCTAATGCTGGACGAACCTGCTGCTGGATTGAATCCAGCTGAAGCAAAAAGACTGAAGGAACTAATAAGGAAGTTTACAAAGGAGTTCGGAATAACGATCTTTTTGGTTGAACATGATATGTCCGTTGTTATGGACATTTCAGATAGAATAACTGTAATGAACTTTGGTGTAAAAATAGCAGAAGGAAACCCAGAAGACATAAAGAAGAATGATGAAGTAGTCAAAGCTTATTTAGGGGAGAGCAAATATGCTTGAAATAAAAAATCTTGTTGTTTATTATGACTATGTGAAAGCGTTAAAAGATATTTCGCTTAAAGTAGAGCAAGGTAGTATTACGTCATTATTGGGTTCTAATGGAGCTGGAAAGTCAACTACACTAAAAACTATATCCGGTCTTGTATCAGCAAAAGAGGGAAAAATTACATTTGGAAAAAGAGATATAACCAATGCAGATAGTTCAAAAATAGTTAAAATGGGAATTGTGCAATGCCCGGAAGGAAGACAGCTTTTCCCTGATCTTTCTGTAAAAGAAAATCTTAATGCTGGTGCATATACCAGAACAGACAAAAAAGCAACTACTAAGGATATTAACTGGGTTTATGAACTTTTCCCAATACTTTCAGAAAGAAGAAGGCAATTGGCTGGTACACTTTCTGGTGGTGAACAACAAATGCTGGCAGTAGCAAGGTCATTGATGGCTCGTCCTAAACTTCTTATGCTTGATGAGCCTTCACTTGGACTCGCCCCAAAGATTTCTGAGCAGATCTTTGAATTGTTATTGAAACTGAGAGAGGAAACAAGTATAACGATACTGCTGGTGGAACAAAATGCGAATGCTGCACTGAATATTTCAGATTACTCCTATATTCTTGAAACAGGTAATATAGCACTTGAGGGTAACTCAAAAGAGCTTCTTAAAAGCGAACTCGTAAAAGAAAAATATCTCGGAGCCTGAGGAGTGGTACGATGTCATTATTCTTACAACAAATAATACTTGGTTTGCGTGAAGGAAGCCTTTTCGCGCTGGTAGCTCTTGGACTTGTTCTTATATACAAAACTGCTGGAATCGTTAATTTTGCATATGGTCACATGGGAATGTTTTGTGCCTATATTGCTTATACAGTTATTGCAGTCGCAGGTGGTCCATTATGGTTAGGAGTTGTAATAGCCCTGGCAGCTGGATTTTTGATAGGTGTAGTCACAGATAGGGGGCTTATGAAACCAATAAGACATATGTCCCATTCAGCTATGCTAATTCTCACACTGGGAATATTGATGATACTTGAAGGTGCTGCTCTTCAAATTTGGGGACAAAACTATAAATCATTCCCATCTCTGGTTACTGGAAGACCATTTTTTATCAACCTGGGTGAAAGCCGTCTGATTCTAACCAGGCAGGATGTTTTTATCCTTGCTGCAACTGCATTAATTATGATTGGACTGTTTTTGTTCTTCAAACTTACGAAGACGGGGTTGGCAATTAGAGCAACAGCACAAAATGAAGACTCAGCAAAATTGATGGGTGTGAAAGTTGGTATGATTTTTGCTTTTGCATGGGGAGTTGGAACAGCACTGAGTGCTTTTGCCGCACTACTTGCAGCTCCCAGGACACAAATTCACCCAAATATGATGCTAAATCTACAAATACAGGGCTTGACAGCAGGTGTGCTTGGAGGCTTTACAAGTCTTCCCGGTACAGTTTTGGGCGGACTGATGCTTGGCATTATTCAGCAGCTGGTAGGAGTATATATTTCTGAAGAAATGAAAATGGCAATTGCTCTTGCCATAATACTGGTTCTGCTTCTAATCAAACCACAAGGCATTCTCGGTAAAAGATCAACGGAGAGGGTGTAGTAATATGAGACAGTTTATATATAGTCAGAGGAACTGGCTAGCATTAGCTTTAATATTTGTTATATTGCCATTGATTTTTTCAGGGCAAACATTCATGCTAACCATATTCAGTTTATTGTTTGTTTATACACTGGTTGCTCTGGGATTAAACATAGTTATAGGCTTTACCGGACAAATTTCTATTGGACATGCTGCCTTTATGGCGATCGGTGCATATTTTTCAGCAGTAATGGTTAGTTTTTTTAATGTACCTTTTATTGTTTCCTTTCTGGGAGCAGGATTAGCTGCTGGTATTTTTGGAGTGTTGCTCGGTATTCCGGCTTTAAGATTAAAAGGTTTCTATTTGGCAATAGCGACGATGGCATTTGGTGTGGTTGTAGAACAGACAATGCATACATGGGATTATGTAGGAGGCAGTGCGGGTTTTAGAAGAATTCCAAATCCATCGATATTTGGTTTCACATTGGAATCCGATCTTTCAAAGCTGTATTTGATTCTATTTGTTTCTTTTATTCTATTCATTGTGACTGCAAACTTTCTTAATACAAAAACCGGTAGAGCTTTGAAAGCTATAAGAGAAAGTGAATTTGCTGCACGGTCCATGGGTATAAATATTTCAAAATATAAAATAATTGCCTTTGTTATAAGTGCTGTTTATGCAGGATTAGCCGGCAGTTTATATGCTCATACCATAGGTTATGTTTCTCCTGCTGATTTTGGACTTGGAACATCTATAAATTTACTGGCAATAATAGTCATAGGTGGTCTTGCGTCAATGTCTGGAGGATTTATTGGTTCACTTATAATTATTGCATTGCCTTTTCTGTTTAGCAGAACACAGTTGCCAATGAGTATAATTTCTGGTGCGCTTCTGGTAATTGTTGTATTGTTCTTTCCAAGAGGTATTGCATATGGGTTACGAATTTTCTCAATTAAGTACCTTTGGAGACCAATAACCATTTTACGGAGGTGGCTTACAATGAGTAAAAGTGAAAAAGGAAAGAAAATAAATATTTCTGGAACGAATATTTTCTATAGAGAATCTGAAAACAAAGATGGAATACCTATTTTGTTTGTGCATGGAAATTTTGGATCCAGTAAATGGTTCGAACCCGCTCTTGAAAGACTTCCAGCTAAATACAGGGGACTCGCTCTGGATATGCCAAATTTTGGTAGATCGGATAGGATTGAAGAAGTTAGTATAGATTCATATGCAGATTATGTATATGAATTTATGAAAGAGCTAGAACTTGAAAAAGTAAACATTGTTGGTCACTCTCTGGGAGGAGCGGTTGTTCAAAAAGTGATGATTGATCATCCTGAAAAGATAAAAAAAGCAGTATTGATCGATCCTGCTCCACCTTCAGGTCTAAAAACATCGCCAGAAGTTTATGCTGTACTTGATCTATATAAAAATAATAGAGATCTATTAAAAAAGGCGCTTATTGGCATAATGCCAACGCGAAAGATTGATAAATTTACCGACGAATTGGTTGATGAATCTTTACTTATGGACGGAAAATGCTTTGAACTTAATGCAAGAGCTCTTGAAGAATATGATTACAGAGAAGACATTAAGAATTTGGATATTCCAATGTTAGTATTCGTTGGAAAGAAAGATACATTGATTACTGAAAGCATGGCAAGAGAATTCGAAGAGTTAAATGATAAAGCACAGGTAAGAGTTTTAGAAGATTGTGGACATAGTGTTAACGTGGAAAAACCAGACTATTTTATGAAAGAATTAGAAGATTTTTTTAAATAATATTGAATTCTGTAATAAAATGAGCTGATCTCGAATAAGAATGTTCTGATGATCAGCTCTTTTTTAATGATGATACTTTGAAATATTATAAATGATCCAGCAGATATTGACCGGTATAACTTCGCTTATTTCTTACAATTTCATCAGGCGATCCTGCTGCTACGACCTCGCCACCATTGAATCCACCATCTGGTCCAAGATCAATAATATGGTCAGCATTTTTTATGACATCAAGGTTATGTTCTACCACAATAACGGTATTTCCTTTATCAACCAATCTTCTAAGAACTTCGACCAGTTTGAGCACATCGTCGAAATGAAGTCCTGTAGTAGGTTCGTCAAGTATATAAAGTGTTTCACCACCAGTTTTCTTCTTTAATTCTGAGGTTAGCTTAATTCTTTGCGCTTCACCACCTGAAAGTGTGGTTGCGGGCTGTCCTAATTTGATATAACCCAGTCCAACATCCTTAAGGAGATTAAGTATTCTTTTTAATGGAGGAATTCGCTCGAAAAAATCTTCAGCTTCTTCAACCGTCATTTCGAGGATATCAGCAATATTTTTACCTTTGTATTCAATTTCAAGTGTTTCTCTATTATATCGTTTACCTTTGCAAACATCACATTCTACATATACATCAGGAAGAAACTGCATTTCAATCTTTAACATTCCGTGACCTGAACACGCTTCACAACGACCGCCTTTCACATTAAAAGAAAATCTTCCTTTATCGTATCCTCTCGCTCTTGCTTCGCGTGTCTTTGCAAAAATATCTCTAACGTAGTCAAAGAGTTTTGTATAGGTTGCAGGATTGGATCTTGGTGTTCTTCCTATGGGATTCTGGTCTATAACAATTACATTTTCAAGTTGTTCTGTACCTATTAATGAATCGTAATTTCCTTCATGCATTTTTGTTCTACCTAAATAATTTTTCAATGCTGGATAAAGTGTGTCCATAACAAGGGAACTCTTACCACTTCCCGAAACACCTGTAATGCAAATAAATTTTCCTAAAGGAAATTCAACATCTATTGATTTAAGATTGTGCTCACTAGCGCCTTTAAGATTAAGTGTTTTAGTATTGTTTTCTTTCGTTTTGGACATGTTGTTTAGTCTGGGAATTTTTAATTTACCTGTAAGATAATGACCGGTCAGTGAATTTTCTGGAGGTTTCTCAAGCAAAGCACTCGTATTACCCTGAAAAACCACTTCTCCTCCGTGCAGACCTGCCTTTGGCCCAACATCAACTATATAATCAGAACTGCGAATAATGTTTTCATCATGTTCAACTACAATCACAGTATTGCCTAAATCTCTTAATTCCTTTAGGGTTTTTACGAGCCTATCGTTATCTCTTAAATGTAATCCAATTGTTGGTTCATCAAGAACATATGTTACTCCTGTTAAGCCTGATCCAATTTGAGTGGCAAGTCTTATTCGCTGAGATTCTCCACCTGAAAGTGTTGTTGCAGAACGTGAAAGTGTAAGATATTCAAGACCTACATCAATTAAAAATTTTAGTCGTCTGCTTATTTCCCTTAACAATTCTCCTACGATAATCATTTTATGTTCGCTCAATTCAATTGAGTTTATTCTTTTATGTATCTCAGATATAGTAAGATTTGATAATTCAGAAATATTTAAGCCCTGTATTTTGACTCCAAGGGCTTCCTGTCTTAATCTATGTCCGTTACATTTTGAGCAGGTTTTTAGAACCATGAATTTATTTTCCATCCACTCACGAATATCTGCAGAACTTGTTTCCCTGTATCTTCTCTGAAGGTTATTCATTATTCCTTCGTAAGGTTTTTTAACCTCGTATTTAATTCGGTCAGAACGATAAACAAAATTCAAGTCATCTTCTGTACCATAAAGAATAGCCTGTTTGACTTTTTCACTTAGTTCTTTCCAGGGTTTATTCGGATCCTCATTGAAATGGTGAAGCACTTTTAGAATATGACGCATTGAAAAACTATCTCTTGCTTTAGAAACGGCCTTTATTGCACCATTATAGATGCTTTTATAAGGGTCAATCACAAAATCCTCAGAGAATTCTTTAGTATAACCCAAACCATGACATTGTGAGCATGCTCCATAAGGATTGTTAAAAGAGAATATTTTTGGATTGATCTCTGGTAAACTAATACCACAAACTGGACATGCGAAATTTTCACTGAATATATATCTTTCTTCGCTTTCAAGATCTTCAATCTCAACAAAACCTTTTCCCTCATGCAATGCGATTTCTATACTGTCGCTTAATCGGGTAGTATTTTCTTTACTTACTTTGATTCTATCAACAACTAAACTTATATTGTGCCTTTTATTCTTCTCCAGATTTAAATTATCTTCAAGATCGTAGACATTTCCATCAATTTCAACACGAACGAACCCACGTTTTTTTAGTACTTCCATTTCGTTTTTGAATTCACCCTTTTTTCCCCTTGCAATTGGTGATAATATTGCAATTTTTGCTTTTTCTTCAAATTTGGAGAATACTGTTTCAACAATCTCATCAACAGTCTGTTTTTCAACGGGACGTCCACATTGAGGGCAATGGGGAATGCCTACTCTGGTATATAGAACCCTAAGATAATCATGAATCTCTGTAACCGTTCCAACAGTTGATCTAGGATTATGGCTTACAGTTTTTTGCTCTATGGCAATAGAAGGTGAGAGTCCTTCTATTGATTCAACATCTGGCTTTTTAAGTTCTCCTAAGAATTGCCTTGCGTAGTTTGAAAGAGATTCAAGATATCTTCTCTGTCCTTCTGCATAGATAGTGTCAAGCGCAAGAGATGATTTACCTGAACCAGAAAGTCCGGTGATAACTGTAAAGGAATTTTTTGGGATGTTTACATCAATATTTTTAAGGTTATGTACTCTCGCACCTCGAACCAAAATATATTCATGCATTCGTGCAATCCTCCACTATTTCAACCAGTTCACTGGAAATTCTGTTTACAATCTCTTCATCGATACCTTCAACCATTACTCGAACATATGGTTCTGTTCCTGAAGGTCGTACAACAACACGTAGATCATCATTCTTGTTCAGTTTTTCTAAAGTTTTTTTGAGTTTTTCACATTCCATGACTTCTTTTTTGTTTGGAGTAGGAACATTTTTTAATGTCTGTGGATAGACAGGAAAATTATTATAAAACTCATCGAGTGCTTCAGATTCAACTGCAAGAGCATTTAACGTTTCCAGAGTGGTAATCAAACCATCACCTGTTGAATTACGATCTAAAAATATTATATGTCCTGATTGTTCACCGCCAAGATTGCTTTTCGAGTCGATCATCTTTGATAGGACATATTTGTCTCCAACCTTTGTTCTTAATAACTTAATATCAAAATTTTCTAGATATTTCTCAAAACCAAGATTGGACATAACAGTTGAAACAACAAGATTACCCTTTAATCTTCCTTCTGCTTGCATTTTTCTTGCATTTATTGCCATTAACATATCTCCGTTTACCACTCTGCTTTCAGATAAAACAAATAGACATCTGTCTGCATCACCGTCAAAAAGTACACCAATTTCATTGTTACGGAGTTTTTCACCAATAGCTTCCGGATGTAGTGAACCACAATTATCATTAATATTGACTCCGTCAGGTTCAATAAAATGAAGATCAGCATTAATATTAAGAGCATTTAAGATATCTTCGATAACTGCCACGATCGCCCCATTTGCGCCATCAAGAGCTAAACTGCCATCATATAAAGGTTTATCACTATATAGCTCAAGTATATATTCAAGGTATTCGTCTTTATAAAAAGGTGCATATCTTATCTTCCCAACACTTGAATGTAATGCATAATGAAGAGGATGTTCTGACATTAAATTTTCAATTTCAACTTCATCTTCATCGGTAGCTTTTTTACCTTTTTCAATTACTTTTATTCCGTTATATACAGCAGGATTGTGAGATGCTGAAATCATGGCACCAATATAATTGTATTTTTTCGTTAAATAAGCAAGAGCTGGTGTTGAAAGAACTCCAACTAGGTCAACATCCATACCGGCAGAAGCTGCTCCTGAGGAAAGAGCGCTTTCAAGAAGGTCGCCAGAACTTCGTGTGTCTTTTGCGATTAATAATTTTTTGTATTTACCAGCATAAAGTCTGGAAACTGCATTACCTACTTTTAAAGCAAGTTCCGGTGTTAGTTCTTCATTAATAGTTCCACGTAGACCATCTGTACCAAAGAGTTTTTTCATTTTAAAACCCTCCAAGCGAATACTATTTTCTATACGTTAGTGTACCATGAAATCAGATTGACATCTTTAATGTCAGCAGTTATAATTATTGCGTCGTTTTGGAGAGATGGCCGAGCGGTCGAAGGCGTACGCCTGGAGAGCGTATGATGGTTACCATGCCGTCCGTGGGTTCAAATCCCACTCTCTCCGCCAGAAACGGGGTATTAAACCCCGTTTTTCTATTTTAATGCTAAAATTAAAAAGATTTGAAAAGATAATATATTGGTATTTTTGTAAATCATTTGATAAGTTAGGGGGGGATAATATGATTGAGTTCTGGAATTCTATCATTTGGCTCTTGGTGGCAGGATTGATAGGTTTTTTTGTGAGTTTTGTTTTTTCAGGAGTATTAAAGTTTTCTAGAAGGATTTTTTTGTTACCTTATCTGGGAATTATCGCTATTTACATAACAGCCTTTTTTTGGTTGAATAATATAGTTATAAAAGAATTGCTTTCCAATAATTTGATTTTAGGTATATTAGCAGGTATAGCAGTTGGTATTTTTCTTATTACTAATGTTTTTTCACAGCCATCTTCACGAAAGTCAAAAGGATTATTATTAATAATTGATATATTATGGATTGGACTAATATATGGAATATTGGACGCTTTTTTTCTGAATATTATTCCTGTGTTAATTGTAGAAAGAGCTGTTCCCCAAATCTGGATGACTGAATGGTTACCTTACCTTGGTGTTGAAGCTTTAGCCTTAACAGCTAGTCTGATTGTAGTTCTCGTATATCATCTTGGTTATTCTGAATTCAGAAATAAGAAGGTTTTTCCTGTGATTTTTGGAAATGCTCTTATTACAGTTGCTTTCTTGTCAAGTTCAAATCCAATAGGAGCTATAATAAGTCATGTTGTCATGCATATAGCTGCAGTCGTTAGGGGTCCAGAAACTACTATACAGCTTCCACCACATAAAGAATAACTTTTTAGAAGAAAGATTAATAATCCAGTAGCAGTGAGATAATAAAAGAGATGGTTTATAACTTATTAGCAGAATGAATTTAAATAATTTTGTATAATCAAAATGAAGGTTACTGCAATTAATTGAGAACAGAAACGGGCAACTAATGCTTTTTTAATCAAATGTCAACATGAGGTGAAAAATTGAAACTTCAGAAAAGACTTAGGAAAGAAAATATAAGATTAAAAAAGTCTTTAGGTCAGAATTTCTTGATCAACAAAGATATTGCCAATAAAATAGTGAAAATCGCAAACATCAATGGAGACGAAAAAATAATTGAAATAGGAATGGGTTCAGGAATGTTGACAAGAGAGATTGTAAAATACGGAGTGCAAGTAGTTGTATTTGAAGTTGATTTAAGTCTTAAACAATTGCATAAAGACATTATTCAGGCAAATAATGTTAAGATTTACTATAAGGATTTTCTAAAGTACAAGTTAGAAAATATTGAATCAAGTAAAATAAAATATATTGCAAACATACCGTATAATATTACATCTCCGATCCTCGAAAAAATCCTCTTTAATGGTCCAGATTTTATTTTGGCTGTGTTGATGGTTCAGAAAGAATTTGCGGAACGAATTATTGCTGAACCAGGTTCTAAAGCCTATGGTGCACTTACTGTAAAAATGAATACATTCTCGAATATTCAAAAAGTAATGAGTGTTTCAAGAAAAAACTTTTTCCCTGAACCAAATGTAGATTCTTCAGTACTTAAATTAACTATGAAAGTTGAAAATGTTATTCCTTTTGAAGAAAGGAAGAAATTTAATAGATTTATCAATCTGTGTTTTTCTCATAGAAGAAAACAACTAAAGAATAATCTAAAAGGTCTTATAGACAAACCAGAAGAATTTATTGCAAAGTATGGAATTGAACCAAAAGCAAGAGCCGAGGAACTGGATTTAGAGCAATTCATTAGTCTTTTTGAAGGCTATCAAAGGGTGGTAAAATGAAATCTTCATTGTTTAAAGAAATAATAAACACACTTGTGGAAGCCGTATTAGTTATCGATACTGATGAAAGAATAATTCTAATCAATGACGAAGCATGTAAAATACTGGGGCTGGATAGAAAAAATGTTTTGGGGAAAAGAGTAGTAAATACTGTTCCCAACACCAGACTTCACATTGTTTTAAAAACAGGCAAACCTGAGCACAATAAGGTTCAGTATCTAGGGAAAAAAACAATAGTAACAAATAGAATTCCCCTGATTAATGAAAAGGATAATGTATATGCGGTAATGGCTGTGTTCAGAGATATAACATCAGTTCAAAAAATGGCTGAAGAAGTGACAAACCTTCGTGAAGTTGAAGCAATGTTAACTGCAATAATCGATTCAACTCACGATGCCATTTCAGTAGCTGATGCAGAAGGAAAAATTATTATGGTGAATAAAGAATATTCGCGGATAACAGGCATGAGCGCAAAATATGTCGTTGGAAAAATGGCCACTGTAGATATTTCAGAGGGATCATCGCTGCATTTGGAAGTAGCCAGAACAAAAGAACCGATATTCAATGCCAGATTGAAGGTAGGACCTGCTAAAAAAGAAGTTGTGGTCAATGTAACTCCAATATTTGTAAAAAAAGAATTCAAGGGCAGTGTGGGAGTTATTCATGATATTTCCGAAATCGAGAAGCTGGCCAAGGAACTTGAAGATACGAGAAGAATGCTGAGACACATGAAAGCTCATTACACATTTGATGATATTGCTGGTTCGTCTAATAAAATGCAGGTTGCCATAGAACAGGCAAGAAGAGTATCTAAAACAAAGATGACAGTCTTATTGAGAGGTCCAAGCGGAACCGGAAAAGAATTATTTGCCCATGCAATTCATAACTCAAGTGACAGATCAAAACAAAGCTTCATAAGCGTGAACTGTGCAGCACTTCCGGAATCCATTCTTGAATCAGAGCTCTTTGGTTATACAGAAGGTGCCTTCACAGGGGCTAGAAAAGGTGGAAAGCCAGGTTTATTGGCTGAAGCAAATGGCGGAACACTTTTTTTAGATGAGATTGGAAAAATGAGTCTTAATGTGCAATCAAAGTTTTTAAGATTTCTTCAGAACAAGGAAGTGACACCCGTAGGTGGAAGTAAATCTTTTAAAATAGACACAAGGGTAATAGCAGCAACAAATCTTGATCTGGAAAAATTGATGGAAAAAGGAGATTTTTTGTCAGACCTTTACTATAGATTAAATGTTGTTCCAATTGTTATCCCTCCATTGAAAGAGCATATGGAGGATCTTCCTGAAATTGCATCGGTAATACTAATGAGGCTTAATCAGGAATATGGAAGGGTTGTAGAAGAAATTTCATCGCAAGCAATGAGAATCATGCAGGAGTACAACTGGCCTGGTAATGTTAGAGAATTAGAAAATATTATTGGACGGTCGCTTATAAATATGGATCCAGAAGAAAAGTTAATTTTACCAGAACATCTACCCTCACTAAGTAATTATACTGAAAAACCAACTGCTGAAAGCGTAGAAGGCAGTTTAAATGACCTTGTAAGTAGATATGAAAAGAGTATTATATTGAATACTCTTGAGAGAAATAATGGTAACAAAACTAAGACAGCAAGGGATCTCGGTATAAGTGTTAGAGCGCTCTATTATAAACTTGAAAGATATGGAGTGACAGGTTCACAAAGAGTTTGAGTAATGATATAATTTTATTGACCCATCGGGGGCGAAATGGTCTCGACGGGGTCAGTGAACACAGAGGAGCGAGTCGAGGTTTCCAGTACCTCGTAAAAAAGCTGGAAAGGCATATTAAATTGCCGAACCTGAATTTGCACTCGCTGCATAAATAAATGTAGCGCGCCCCTGAGAAATCGTGGTACGGAGTTACTCAGAAGGGTGTCATAGATCCGGACCTAGCCTGGGATCTTGCCTCTGGATCTCGGGGACATTTAAGAGGCTTGGAAAGACTCAGTTTGTCTGCGCACTGTAGTCTTTCGACATAGAACGCAGGCTGCGCTCGGAGAGCCTCTGTGTGAACTGACTTCGGACGCGGGTTCGATTCCCGCCGCCTCCACCATTATTTAAAACAGCTTATAAGCTGTTTTTTTTATTTGAAGAAGTAAGAATATTTCTGAAGATCAACCGTTCCATTATTGTTGAACTTGATTCCTTCAATTTCCAGAAGTTGTCGCTGAAGATTGTATCCATCAAGTTCTTTTAAGCTAATTTTGCCTTTACTATTAATAACTCGATGCCAGGGAATGTTATCATTCTCAAGACTTGATAGTGCATAACCTACGTATTTAGCACTACAACCAATGTACTTACCAATTTGCCCATATGTAGCTACTTTTCCCTCTGGTATTAATTTAACCGCAGCATATATTTTTTTGAATAATGATTTATGTTGCAAAAAATCAATCCTTTGTAAAACAACTTTTTAAGTTAATACTATTTTCTCATTCTTTGTTCGTAATAAATATGTTCATTCTATCTGGACGAACTGTCGTTTTAAATCCCGAAGATTTCAATTCATCCATAGACAAACGTAGCCATTGACCAAAGCTACCTTTTTTTATATTATCTGGATCCATATTAGTTGCTCCATAATTATTACCAATATTGTTTGCTACCTGGACAAGTAGATTTTTTGATACCCAATAATCAAGCGCAATGGGATCAGTACTTGCAGCAATAATTCCAATACTGGTAGCTCTTGAATAGGGAGTTGACGGTCCTCGCTGTGCATTTATCCAGATTGCATCTGTAATATTCAAAACAGGAACTCTTGTTTCCGCCATTACTGTTCCCATACCACCTTCATCTACACTAGAATGAGATCTTCCATTTGTTAATTTGTCAGATATAACACCCATATAATGTTTAATGTTTGCGGTGACGCCATAAATAAAATGAGCTTTTAGAACAGGTAGATTTATAACTTTTAATCTCTCAGAATCATATTCTTCCAATAATTCATTCCAGATTCCTTTTTTAAAGCTAATATAAGTACCATGTTTCGATTTGAATTTTGGATAGGATACAATAACTCCTGTTTCTTCATCTGCCTTATCATAGATAATGTAACCATCATTTTTATCGCCTTCGGAATACTCACTAACACGCTTTTTTGTAATTTCATCCCACAAATAAGTGCTAACTTTGAAAGAACTGAAGCTATTAACTACATCTTGTATCGATTGAGATTTGTCCTCAGCATTATTCATTTCCCAGTCAAGACTTCCACCAAAACCAGAACTCCCATACTGTGCCTGTCCATTATCTGCAACAATTATCTCTCCCGAAAAACCTTCTGGATGTTCGGTGATTTTTCTAATCAGACTCTTAACCAGGTCTGTATTGGTTCCCCCTCTTTGATCCCATTGACAGTTAATCTTCAAAATAATCACATCATCTTTTGAGATCAGCCCATCTTCATTTGTTTTGGTTTTGAAAAAGTGTGTTCCCTCATTTCTCATTAGATCAATGAGTCTGTTTACTCCGTCATCGTTACCATTTGTTTCTGAAACAACAAAAATATCGGAAGCATTATCATAAGAACTTTGAAATGTTGAAAGAGTAAGTTCAACATCTTTATTCTTGATAATAATATCTGAACCTGTTGCCATGACAGTCACCAACCCCGTTGAAAGTATTAACAAAGTAAATGTATAAATAAACTTACTAATTCCTTTCTTAAAAACCTTTAAGAAAATGAGTGATGCTATTATTCCTGTAACCCAGGAAAGAAAGAAAAAAGCTAAAGGAAAAGCCAGTTTCTGACATGGATAATTAATTCTTGAAGGTTTAGGAATAACCCTAATTAAAACCCAAAGCAGAGCGAAAAATCCGACTAATAACAGTAACCATTTAGGAATACTGGAGTTTTTAAAATCGTGATTAGATTTGTTTTCTTTAGACACTTTAATCACACCTTAACTTATTTCCTTCAATAATAGTATATAACATTGAAGATCAACTGGATTTATTTATAATCAGAGGTGTTATATGGAAAAGTTGTTAAGTATTAAAGGTCTACAAGAGCTTAATAAAATTTATTCTGATCTTGATAGAGAAATTGAGACTGTTAAAAAAAATACAGGCTTAAAATGCCTAAAAAATTGTAGGGCATGCTGCGAAACTCCTATTGAGAATATTGAAGTATCAATTTTTGAATTATTACCTTTAGCAATAGAGTTGTGGAAGATCAAAAAGTCTGAAGAAATACTAAAGAAAATAGAAGATAATGACAGTAAAAGAAACTGCGTGCTATACATTAATGATCAAAGTATTCTTACTGAAGGTGGATGCAGTTTTTATAGTTTCAGACCTTTAATTTGCAGACTCTTTGGGTTTTCAGCTGTAATTAATAGAAATGGAGATAGAGAATTAACCGTATGCAAGGTAATCAAGGATTCAAGGAATGAGCTTATTCAAGAAATAAGGCATAAAATCAAAGATAAAGAAGATTTACCCGTTTATTCAGAGTACACACAAAAATTGATGGGAATAAATCCATACTTAGGACAAAATAGATTTCCAATAAATTTAGCGATAAAAAAAGCGGTTGAATTAGTTGGTTTTAAATTAATGCTGCTGGAAAAGATAGATAATAATCCTCTAAAGCCGCAATATTCAGAATGAACGTTTTATTAGGTGTTTACAAATTATACGCCCTATGATATTATTTTTTTGCCTGGCCCCATAGGATAACGGCTAATCCATCGGATTCTCAGTCCGAAAATCGGGGTTCGATTCCCCGTGGGGCTGCCAGCTAAGTGAGTCCAAATTCAAAAGACCCATATCATGGGTCTTTTTTTATTTTTTAAAAATATTTTATAATTGTATATCAAAAGAAACTACTAAATGACAAGAAATAAATATATAAGAAAGGTCAAGATTATGAGAGATTTATTAATAGAATTACTGAACAAGCGGTGCAGTGTAAGAAATTTTGAAAACAAAAAGATAAGCCAGAGTACAATTAATTATATTCTGAATACGGGAAGGATGGCACCGTCAGGAGGTAATGAACAAGCCTGGAAATTTGGGATTATAGATGAAAAATATGTGATTGATAGAATTTCAGGATATGCATATGGTCAGAAATGGATTAAGTCAGCACCTCTAATAATAGCTTTATGCACTGATACATCAAAAGTAGAATATGCAAAGGAATTGCAATCAAAGAGATTTCCTAAAATGAAAGATAGTATTTCAAATATTGATAATGCACTATTTGAGATTTTGAATATGGAAGAACATCAAACAAAGATACCAGGCACTTTTATGATGCTTGCTGCTTTAGAGAAAGGTATTTATTCAACGTGGGTATCAAAATTTCAGTCAGACAGGATTTCTAGATTATTAGGTTTGCCTGATAACATGATTGTTTCCGAGTTACTTGTTCTGGGATATCCAGGTGAAAATAAAAAATCTACATCCAAAAAGGCCCTTTCAGAAATTACTTTTTACAATAGATATCTCGACAACAAAGAAGTTTTTATGAAAAAGATTAGAGAAATCCAGCCAAGCCAACTTTATATAAGTGAAAATAAACTTGATTTGGTTCGAAAAACTATCCGACAAAATGGATTTGATAAAAAGCGACCTCTACCTCTGGTAAGAATAAAAGGCGAGGTTACTTTTTCAGATGGGCATACTAGAGCACTTGCAGCTCTAATGGAGGGTATAGAAGAAGTTCCTGTCTACAGAGATAAAGATGAACTGGACTTGCAAATGTATGAGATTTGCGTTAAGTGGTGTCAAGAAGAAAGAATAACTAATATCGCTGATCTAAAAGAAAGAATAGTCAGTCATGAAGAATATAAAGAATTGTGGCTAAAACGATGCGAAAAAATGCATGAAAAATTAAAACGAGAATAGAATTCGCTTAATAGAACGCTTTTGTATGCTGGCTTTTAGCTGTTAAGTAAAAACTTCTGACCCTTGAAATGAAAAGGCTTGATCTGATAATAAAAGCCACTCCGAGAGAGGCGCATGAAGATAAACAAATTTAAAAAAAGTACACTTATCTGTGATTTTCATTTAGAAGACCCTAAAAACTAGTTCCCAGACTCGATTTTTGAAGTTCTATCCGTGAAGCTCAAATCCAAACCGTTACACAGGTTCGCATATCCTTGTGTTTCCCAACGCGCATATTAGTGATTTTAAGTTCCAATCAATGGACCAAGCTTGGCATCAGGCGTGCATTGGACGAAGGACGTTGTTTTGGTCTCGGTTTCTCGTCTTCTCAAAGATGTTCCGGTGGATTCTCTCCTGTAATATAATATTCAGGAATATATCCTATCTTTGGTTTGTCATTTTTGAGTTTTTGAATTTCTTCAAGGTATCTTTCAGCTGTGATTTCCCATGTATATTTTTCTCTAACCCTTCTTATGGATTTTTTCTGCAAAGCTTTATAATCTTGATTACCAAAAAGTACTCTTTCTAATCCCCTTTTGATATCTTCAATGTTTTGAGGGTCGACTAGTTCCCCATATTCCTCGCCATTCTCTCTCAATATTTCTGAAGGACCACCATTTTTTGTTGCCACTACTGGAAGGCCGCAGGCCATAGCTTCAATTGGAGCTAGTCCAAAAGGTTCGTATAATGTTGTTATGGCAAAAACAGAATTCCTTCTGGAAGCGATACGGTATAGAGCCGATAATTCCTTCTGATTGGTTATGTTAAGGAAAAACACTCTGTTCTGCAATTTTTCTTTATTTATTAAGTCTATTAACTGTCCTAAAACTTTTCTTTCAGGCTCAGGTTTTTTTGTGTATTCTTTGTAAGGGTTTTCAAGACTTCTAACTACTATTACAAGATTTGATTTTTCTTTAAGCTTTTTACTTGCTATATATGCATTAAGCAATCCTATGTGATTTTTTTTGGGTTCTAGTCTGCTGGATGCAACTATTAGTGGCATCCCAACTCTGTCAGGTGTACCATATTTATTTATTGTGTTTTGAATCTTATCTTTGATTTTGTTATCTGTATACCGGGTTTTACTGTTAAAGATTTGAGTATTCACGCCCGGAGAAATTACAGCAAATTTATTATCATCATGAACATCGACCCAGTCGTTATACATTTCGTGTGCGTATTGTTGAAATCTTTCCATTGATGTACTTACTATGTTTACCGAGGAATACTTCATGGCTAATCTTTCAGCTGTAATCCTCGAAGTGAATTTATAATCCTCATTCATTTTTTCAAAACTGTCATAGATACTGGCCATTTTATCCATCTTTTGCGCGCCAAGAGAATGAGCGGTAAATGAAAAAGGTATACCTGTATCTTTAGCGAAAATCACACCAGAAATACCTCCGTCTCCGTAATGAGTGGTCACAAAATCAGGCATGACGTTTATAGAATTATAATATTTTTCAATTCCATATGTATACTCACCCAAATAGGGCCATAATTCTTCTTTTGGTAAGAAGCTTTTTCCACCAAAATCAATTCGAACAATGTTGATGTTATCCATACCTGGATATTTATCAAATTTTTCTTTGAATTCCGGCCAATCAGGATCAACAATTCGTCTGGTAAATATGTCAATAACAATGCCTTTTTGAGCCAGCTCATAAGCTACTTCTTTAACGTAAACAAGCTGACCACCAAAATCCGGGTGCATAGTCCAGTAACTGTCTTCTGGATCAAAATTCCCCTGTGGGTTAAAAAAGGCTATTCGCATGTTTCTCCCTCCAATCCGTATGTTTTGACTATTTTTTTGATGTTTGGCAATGGTTTATCCTTATCATGTTCTATTCTGAAGGCAGATACGATATTCCCAATTTTAGCTGATTCAAATATTGTCTTTCCTTTAATAAGTCCGTAAAAAGCACCTGCCCAAAATGCATCTCCTGCACCTGTTGTATCTATTACTTTTTTTGCGACACTTTCAAGTTTTTCTATTTGTTTGCCATCTGAAATGATAGAACCTTCTTTCCCCATTGTCAGAATTACATTATTGACGCCATATTCATGAAATCGTTGAATTTGTTTATCAGGGTTACCTTCACCGAAAATATGAAAGGCATCATCCAAGGAAGGTTTAACAAGATAAAGGTATTTCAATAAATCCCTGATAAACCGCCTTCCGTTGTGTCCCCTTTCCCAAAGGATCTGTCTGTAATTAGGTTCTAAGGAAATTTTGACATCTGACCTTCGTGCGATTTCTATCATTTTTAGCAGATCAGTTCTAGCTGGTTTTCTAGACAATGGCCAGGTTGTCGTGTGAAAAAAATCAGCTTCTCTTATTATTTTGCAAAAATTTAGCGGTATTTCAAGATAATAATCTGCTTCTCTTAAAGGTAAGAATTCCGGTGAGCCCTTTGATTTGCATATAAGGACAAAAGATGTATGATGAACTTCATCCATTTGAACATATTCAGTTGTTATTTCTTTACTATCAAGACGTTCTTTATATGATCTACCCAAAGGATCATTTCCTAGTCGTGAAATGATTAATGGATTCAACCCAAGGTCTTTAAGGTTAGAAGTTAAATTGCCAGGAGAACCACCATAAAACTTATCAAATGTTTTAGCTTCTGCTAGAGAATCACAATAATCATGCGTTATCATATCAAATAACAATTCTCCGGCAACAATTACTTTATACATAACTTCACCTCATGATATTAAATTTCACTAATTGTTTTCTCAATAAAAAAATTTGAACAGAATTTTATTAAAAGAGACATTATTTAATACCGGTTTGTGATGCACTTCTTACATATTGACCCTGTAATAATATAAATAAAATGAGTACTGGAATTGTCATCATTGCAGCGAAAGCCATTATGTCTCCCCAGTTTCTTGGGTATTGTCCAAAAAAAACCTGCATGGCAACTGGTAATGGTCTTACTTCTGGTCCGCGTGTTACCATCAATGGCCACAGGAAGAAACCCCATTGCATTAAGAAATGTAGTATGGCCACGCTTGATAGGATAGGTTTTGATAAAGGAAGTGCGATTTTCCAATAAATTTTAAACCAACCTGCACCATCAATGAGAGCTGCTTCTTCAAGTGCCTTTGGAAAACCAAGGAAAAATTGATAAAAAAGGAATATATATAAAGGATATGCAATAAAAGGTATTATTTGAACGTGATAAGTATTTAACCACCCAAATTGATTGGTCATTAACAGTAGCGGAATTGCAATTGCTTCAAAAGGAATAATCATTAAAGCAACAATAAGGGTAACTAACATATTTCTGCCTTTAAAAGTAAACCTAGCTAGACCGAAAGCAAGCATGCTGTTAATAAAGAGACCGCCTACAATTGTTGTACTAACTATGAAAACAGAATTAAAGAAAAATCTTCCAAATTCCATCCTATCAAATACATCTTTGAAGTTTTTAAAAGAAATCGAATCAGGAACAAAAGCCTTTAATGAACCCATTCTTTTAACAATATCTGACTCATCAGGGTTTAAAGAGATAGTGAACATATAAACAAGCGGAAACAGAAAGAATATTCCAAAAATAATCAACAGAGTATAACCAATAATTTTATTTATAAGCTCTGCTTTCCTCTTACTTCGTGTTTTTGCAACAGCCATATTATCCAACCTCTCTTTCTTCACCCAGTATCTTCCTCTGAACAATAGAAATAGCCAAAACTATGAGGAAAAATACGACCGTTATAGCTGAAGCATAGCCAATATACTGTCTTTGATAACCCTGATTATATAAATGCAAAACAACTGTATAGGTTGCTCCGCTTGGTCCTCCATTGGTCATAACTTTAACCTGTGTGAATAATCTAAAGGCAAGAATTGTTGTAGAAATAATCACAAAAACAGAAGTGTTTTTTAGCTGAGGCAAAGTTATTTTCCAGAACTGCTTCCACTTATTAGCTCCATCAATTCTTGCAGCTTCATACAAAGTAGTAGGGATTTCCTGGAGTCCAGCTAAGAAAATTAACATCTGAAAACCAACACCCTGCCATATTGACATTAGCATAATAGCCGGTAATGCCCAATTGGGATTGGACAGGAAACTAATAGTTTCCCAGCGTCCAAAGGTTAGCATTTCCATAAAACCATTTATTAAGCCTTCTGGATTATAAAGAAAAGTCCAGATAACAGAAACTACCACCATTGCGGTTACAGTAGGTAGAAAATAAACAGTTCTAAATAACTTGGTAAGCTTTAGCCTTTGATTTACAAGCATTGCAAGAATCAAAGCAAAAGCTGTCTGTACTGGAACTACAACTAAAACAAACACAAAATTATTGCGTAAACTCTGCCAGAATAAGTCATCATCTATAAGTCTTTCATAATTATCCAAACCAACAAACCTCGCTGGAGTTCTTGCAATAAGCCTTGTGTTTGTAAAAGAGAGATAAAATGCTGAAAAAAATGGGTAAATCATAAATATGCCAAGCAGTATTAATCCGGGTAAGATAAATATCAAGGCATACTTTAATCCTCGTTTTTTTTCGTAGTACATTTTTGCCATAAAATCTCCCCCTTTGTCTAGGAAAAAAGGGGGGAAGTGAATCCCCCCTAATCATTTTACTTCGATTCAACTAATCCATTGGATATCCATCATTGTATTCTATATCACGGTCAATTTCTTCAACAGCTTTATCAAGCTCACTCCTGATATCTGAACCATTTGCGATATTTTGCATTGCTTGCGTAAATGCTGATGTTATTGTTGGATAGGCTGGTGTTACAGGTCTTGGTACAGCAATTGTTTCAAGCTGTTCTACAAACAAGCTTAGAGGACCACCTTCACCATAAAGTTCCGACATTTCAGCAGCGCTTAATCTTGATGGAACAGCACCGTTTGCATTTGTCATTTTGACTATCTCTTCAGGACTAAGAATGAATTCAAGGAATTTCCAGGCTGCTTCTGGGTTCTCACACTCTGTGGTAATGCTCCAGGCCCATGAACCCATACCGGTTGCTTGTTTGAATATTTTTGGCGCTGGTAAAAGGACGAGATCATCGCCTAATTCTTCTTTGTACGTGTTGTACATCCAATGACCGGTCCAGGAAAGAGCATTTCTTCCAAGAATGAATTCATTCTCGGATGCTGGATTTGGATTTGCGTAACCTTTTTCAAAAAGTCCCTGCATCCATGCTGCTGCAGCAAGTGCTTCAGGACCATTAAGAGCGCCTTCAGCTGACATATAGTCTGATCTGTCGATAAGGTCTGCCCCAAAAGCCTGGAAGAATGGTGACAAACCATAGGTGTACCATTCACCGACATCGAACATTTTAAAGTCAATAGCGTATCTAACTTCATCAAGTTCCTGAGTCTTCTTTACTATGTCCATGAATTCCAGGAATGTCCATGCGTCATCTACACCTTCAGGTATCCTTGCGTCGACCTGTTCAAGATATTCAAGATTACCATAAAAAGAAAGTCCTGAGTCGAATGTTCCCAGAGCATAGAGTTCTCCATGGTATGTTCCCTGATCAATGATTGAGGGTAAAAAGTCATCCAGCATTTCGTCAGGAACCAAATCATCAAGGGGTCTTAAATAATCTGCCCATGCATAGTTAGCAATAAATGGACCATCAAGGTCAAGGATATCCGGCAGATCACCTGCAAGGGCTGCAGAGTTTACCTGATCGTTATAACTTCCTTCAGGTAACTGTACAGCGTTGATATAAACCTCATCTTGCATTTCGTTGAATCGTTTAACCTGATCATTTAGTACTTCTCTTTCTGCTCCTCTACCTGAATGGAACCAGAGTGTGATTTCTACTGGATCTGCAGCAAGATATACTGAAGAGAATGCAAAAAGTAAAACCAAAGTTAAAACAAGTCCAAGTTTCTTAGTCATAAAACTTACCTCCTTTTTCATTAATCCCCAAAGGGGTCATTAATAATTTTTATACCAATTTCTTTTGCATGCTGATTCATTCTTTCTTTGTTTTCATCTGAAAAACCTGCAGTTACAAGTTTTTCTTTGCCTGTCCATTCGTTTATCAAAACAAGAGATTTCTTAAAATGCTTTGATGAACTGGCCATAATATATAAATCGTTTACCGTTTTACATATCATGCTTTTTGCTTCGGATTCTAAAAGAGTTGAGGCGTAATATCCCGTTTCATCAAAACCATTAATTCCAACAAATGCCTTATTTATATTGTATTTTCTAAAAAAATCACCAGCGTTTAAATCAAGAAAATTCATAGTGCTCAGTTGAAAGAATCCGCCCATTGCAAGCATTTTCACATTGGGAAATTCAGCAACTTTGTTCATTATATATAGAGAATTAGTTACTATGGTTATATTTATTGGAGGATTTTTTAGTAGTTCTTCTGCAAAAAATAACGCTGTACTACCTGAATCGATGAAAATAACATCATTCTTATCAACAAGTTTGCTGGCAATCTTAGCAATATCACGCTTTTCTTCCACATCGATTGCTATCTGTTCCTGAAACACTGGATCATATCTAGGGGCACTTATGCTAACAGCGCCTCCGCGTACTCTTTTTAAGAGACCTTTCGACTCTAATTCTCTAAGATAATTTCTAATTGTAACTTCTGATACATTCAACTGTTCGGCAAGTATTGAATTATTAATTTTTCCGTACTTTCTTAATTTTTCAATTATTGTTGCTTTTTTTTCTTCTGTCGACATTGTTAACCTCCAAAAAATTTTATCATTCGTTTAGTAGTAATACCAAGAATGAATAGCAACGTTCATTATCAATTAAGCATGATTATTATCGATTAAATACTCTTTCGATAATCTTACGATATATTTCGTATTATCTTTCGAATAGTTTCGAAATTAGATTAATATATAATGTTATGAAAAATAACGAAAGGTGTTATAAACTGGTTTATTAGGTAAGATTTAATTGTTTTTATTTATATACCGGGATAAAATATTAATAGAAGAAAATTAAGGAGGATTGGTTATGGCATTTAATTTTGACAGCGTGGTTGAAAGAAAGGGAACAAGTTGTTTTAAATGGGATTATGCTGAAGAAATTTTTGGAGAATCTGAAATATTACCCATGTGGGTAGCTGATATGGATTTTAAATCACCGGTTGAAGTTATAAAAGCAATTGAGGATCGAGCAAAGCACGGAGTTTTTGGATATACTGCTAGACCCGATAGTTTATATGAATCAGTCATTAGTTGGTTAGAAAAACGATTTGACTGGAAAGTTGAAAAGGAGTGGATTCTTTTTACTCCTGGAGTGGTACCTGCTATTGATCTTGCGATACAGGCTTATACAAATCCTGATGACGCTGTTATTATTCAGCCGCCAGTGTATCACCCTTTTTTTGGGGCAGTAGAAAATAATAATAGAAGGCTTATCGAAAATCCTTTAAAATTTGAAGAGGGAAAATATAGAATTGATTTTGATGACCTTGAAAACAAAATCACAAATAAAACAAAGATGCTAATTCTTTGCAGTCCACATAATCCTGTTGGTCGTGTATGGAATATTAATGAACTTAAGAAATTAGGACATTTCGCGAAAGATAACGGAATATTTTTAATTTCAGATGAGATACACGCAGATATTGTTTACAGACCTTATAGTCATACACCGTTTCTAAACGCAGATGCAGCTTTTGAAGAATTTAGCATTGTTTGTATGGCTCCAAGTAAAACCTTTAATCTTGCAGGTTTGGAAACCTCCTTTGTTGTAATCAAGAATAAATCAATAAGAGAAGAATATGAAAAGTATATTAAAAAATATTCGTTATGGATGACGAATATTTTCGGGATTGTAGCTACGGAGGCTGCCTATAAATATGGAGAACCATGGTTATGTGGTTTACTTAACTATCTTGATGGTAATATTAAATATATAGAGGATTTTATTCAACAAAGACTACCAGAAGTAGAATTTTACAAACCCGAGGGAACATATCTGGCTTGGCTTGATTTCAGAAAGTTAGGTTTATCCAATAAAGGATTAAAAGAATTTCTGATTCAAAAAGGAAAAGTCGGATTAAATAATGGTCATGATTTTGGAAAGGAGGGCGAGGGATTTCAGCGACTCAATTTTGGATGTCCAAGATCACTTTTAAAAGATGGACTTGAAAGAATTGAGAAGGCAATAAATACTTTAAAGTAAAATAAATAATGGATAACTGATTGTAAATGTTGACATGGAGGTGAAAAAATGAAAAAAATTGCATTATTGATCATGATAGTTTTGGCGTCTTCAATGTATTTAGCTTTTGGACCAGAGGTTGAATTTGGAACAACAACACTGGGAACAGAGAGTTACTTCAGGTATGGTATTCATTATCCAATAACAGATATTGTACCCGGTTTAGATTTGGATATAGGATTTAGTGCTTATCAAACAGAAATTGCTGGTCCGTTGTATTTTGGTAAACCTAATCCTTCAGCAACTCCTTCAACAAATGTTATAAACGGTCTAACCCTATATGGAATTCGCTTACATAACAATGTCATGGATATAAGATATGGAGACATGGGTTATTACTCAAAAGGTATAGGTTTGTTGTTTGATTCATATACAAAATATGATGCTTATGCATTTGATGCGGAACTAGTTTTGTTCAATCCTGGAGTTTCCATACATATTCCTTTTGAAATAACATCCTTTGTTCCTCTCGGATACAAGAAAACATCATCACTTTGGTGGGGAGGAATAATATGGGAATTACCCTTTAATATTCATTTCGATACAACGTTAGTTTGGGAAAGCAACAGCGTGATTAATGAGGTGGAATCACCGACCAGTGACGCAACTGATGATGAATACAAATATCCTATTTTAGGTTTAACTACATCAGCTGATTTTAGAGCCTTTGATTGGAAACTGTTTAGATTTGCTCCTTCAGTTGAATTTGCTGGATTAACCACCAGAAAATTTGATCATTATGGTTTGTCAGTAGGACTTGGCGGAAGGCTTTCCATTCTTGATATGATATGGTTTAAAGGTGGCGGTTTATGGCACTATAAAGACTTTGTTCCAGGTTATTTTGATTTAGACTATGAATATAAAAAATTCATGATGATATATCATGAGGATAAAGGTATTAAACTACCAGCATTAAGAACAGATGTAGATTCCGGTTTTGGCTGGTTCCTTAAAGGCAGTTTCAATATTGGAAAATTTGTAATTCTTCAAGCAAACATTGAATGGTATGATCACATTTCTCATTACACGCCCCTTCTGGAGGGATATCTCAGGGTAAGGATTCCTGAAGTGAATATAGGCGACTTTAATGCTCCTGAATTTTTCCTTGAAGGTAAATATTATCAAAATAACTTTGAATTCAGTAAAGCTTTTTCTGAAGACTGGAAAGAAGGATTACTAAATGATAATACCAGATTGAGTCTGGGAATCATTTATCCTCTTGCATTGGATACTGTTGCACGTTTCAAAATGCAATATAATCCAGGAACAGCTGAATTCAATTATAATGTGATGTTTGAAACAGATTTTAAAGGGATACCAGAAATGTAACAATCTAATCGGGCTCCCCAATGGAGCCCTTCTTTAACAAAAAAGAACTAGTTTTAGAAGAATAATAATTGGGAGGGATTCGATGTACTTCAAAGAAAATGGAGAAAAAAATACTGAAAGTGTCTTGGAAATAGTTTTTAACAAGGCAAAAGAAAACGGAATCGATACCATTGTACTTGCATCAACAAGAGGAATTGTAGCTAAAAATGCTTTAAATATGGTTCCGGAAGAGTTGAAACTTGTCATTGTTACTCATTCAATAGGATTTAGGGAAACTGGCGATGATGAATTTGATAATAACGTTAGAAAGAATTATAAGAACACCCGTCATGAAGTTTTAACAACAACTCATTTGTTTAGAGGAATAGACGGTTATTTTTATAAATCCAAACAGGGTGTTTATCCTCCTCAGGTATTCGCAGAAGCATTAAGATTGTTTGGCGAAGGAACAAAAGTAGCAGTAGAAATTGCAATAATGGCAGCTGATGCTGGACTTGTGCCTGTTGATGAATGGATAATTAGTGCAGGTGGAACGGGGAAAGGACTCGATACTGCATATATTTTGCAAGCATGCAATTCAAGCGATCTCTCGAATTTTAAGTTTGGTGAACTCCTGGCAATACCCTCTGAATTTGCTGGCCAATGAAAAGAGGTAGATAAATAATGAGAGTAATATTAATAGTACTTGATAGTGTTGGGATTGGAGAAATGCCCGATGCTGAAAAATTTGGGGATAAAGGTTCAAACACTCTAGTAAATACTGCAAAAGCAGTGGGTGGACTAAAAATGCCCCATAGCGCCCGTCTTGGTCTTGGGAAACTTGATAGCATTCCAGGATTAGAAAATGTTGAGACAGCTCTGGGAGCATATGGAAAAATGCTTGAAAAAGGCCCCGGTAAAGATACAACAACAGGTCACTGGGAATTTATGGGAATAATTATGGAAAAATCCTTCGACTTCTTTCCTGAAGGTTTTCCACCTGAGATAATTGAGCACTTCGAAAAAGAAACTGGAAGAAAAGTTGTTGGAAACAAACCAGCTTCAGGAACAGTTATTATAAAAGAACTCGGACCGAAACAAGAAGAAACAGGTGATCTAATTGTATATACTTCAGCCGATAGTGTATTTCAAATAGCTGCTCACGAAGATGTCATACCCCTGAAGGAATTATACAAAGACTGCGAAATTGCTAGGGAAATATTGAACAAGAGTAAATACAAAGTAGCAAGGGTAATTGCAAGACCATACGTTGGCAAACATCCAGATTACACACGAACTGCAAATCGTCATGATTACTCACTTCCTCCTGAAGGTGAACTTGCATCTGAGTATTTAATTGAAAATGATATTCCTGTCTACGCTGTAGGAAAAATTAATGATATATATCTGGGTCATGGGATTTCAGATTATGTAAAAACTAAGGATAATATGGATGGAGTGAACAAAACAATAAATTACATGAAGAAGGTAGACAAAGGATTGATATTTACCAATCTGGTTGATTTTGACATGCGTTATGGACATAGAAATAATCCTGAAGGATATGCAAAGGGTCTTGAAGAATTTGATGAAAGATTACCAGAAATAATGAGTAATTTGAGATCAGACGATATTTTAATAATTACTGCTGATCATGGGTGCGATCCTACTACACCTTCAACAGATCATTCAAGAGAAAAGGTACCTTTACTGGTTTATGGTATGAATGTAAAGCCAGATGTTAATCTAGGAGAAAGAGATACCTTTTCTGATCTTGGACAAACCATACTTGATCTTTTTGATGTTAGGCTTATGGAAAATGGTACAAGTTTTAAGAAAGAAATACAAAAAGATACCTAACGGACATAATCTCGAATGCAAACACATATTGGTCACCTAGAATTGAATTTTACATTTAGTCAGGTTATAATGATGGAACATGGGGTCGTAGCGCAGTCGGGAGCGCGTCGCCTTCGCAAGGCGAAAGTCGTGGGTTCGAATCCCATCGACTCCACCAAAAAGGAGACAAAAAGTCTCCTTTTTTTATAATCAAAATGATGATTAAATAATAAAAGAGTCTATTTTTCTATATTCGTTAAATCATTAAAAATGTCTACTATTTCATTATATCGATCATCTTTTGGAAAGATATAGTTGGAGTTTTCGAAAAGGAAATCAACTAAATCAAGTACTTTTCCATACTTCATTTCTTCGATGAACTCTTTAAGCAATGACATTTTTGGTTTATTATCTGTTTTCTCATCTATTATCTTAATAATAGAATAACTGTCATAAGGTTTAAGGGAATCTATTTGAAGATAGTTTGCAAGATCTTCTACTATCTTAAGGCTTGTTTTAATGGGATGTTCAGAAACAGTTCCAGCAGTATGCTCTAATTGTGGCAAAAGCAAACGATAATATTGATATTCTGGCGAAACATTTTCCGGAGATTCTAAAGACATTATTTTCAGTGCTTTGGCTCGTAATTCAGATGATAAGCTTAAAAACATATGGAATAAAATATCCTCTTTCATGTATATATAAAAGTTTTCACCCTCGAGAAAATTAAAAGCTGCCAATGTATCCAGATAACCTTCCTTTATAAAGCTTGAAGCAACATCTGAATCAAATGTTAGCATATTTCCATAAAATTTCCGGGGCCTTATGAAAATAGCATTATATTCACCATCATATTTTCGGTTCTCAATAAAGTTGGTAATTCTTGTTGGTAAATCTCCTATGTTTCCAATATCAACTATAATTATATTTTCAAAACCTCTGTCAAGGGCAAGGTTAATAGGTATATTATTATAAACACCACCATCAACAAAGACTTTACCTTTAATCTCCTCATGTTTGAAAATAGGTAATCCTGCACTTGCTAATATGTAATCTATCAATTCTCCTTCTGGAATTTCATTAATATGGAGAGTCCTGGGCTTCATATCAGAAACACAAAATGCTACCAAACCATAATCGATTTCTGACTGTCTGACTTCTGATTCAGAAATAATTTCATCAAGTTCATTTCTTAGTGGATCAATATCTATACCCTGGAGTAGTTGTCCTATCCCTTTCTCTAAATCTGAAAAACTCATATTACTTAAATGTCCCCTGAAAATATCTTCCAGTTCAGGAGAAAGATCCATAACATCATCATAATCAATGTTTAACCAAAGAGTTCTTGCTTGTTCATATTCTTCAAGTACAACAGCGGCAGCATTAATTGCTCCAACAGAAGTACCATAAGCCCCTTTTATATTAATGGCCAGTTGTTTTAGAGCTTTCCATACACCAATCTGATAAGCACCTTTTGCTCCACCTCCAGACAAAACAAGTGCATAACCTTCATTAGAACAAAACGTAATTATTGAAATGCCAATAAATACAATAACTAAAAGACTTCTCATAACATTTTTCATTTTTAACCTCCATACACTCCATTCTATATAATCAACTCAATAATACAGCAATTTATACTGAAATTTCAGAGAAAAATATTGGATTTTTTGATAGAATTTTTTTATGAATATTTTTGATATTGCTGTAATAGGAGCAGGGGCATCGGGACTTTTTGCTGGAGCACTAATCGATAAAAAATTCAAGACAATAATATTTGAAAAAAACCTGATACCTGGGAAAAAATTACTCCTTACCGGATCAGGAAAATGTAATTTTACAAATATTGAAAATCGAAGCAAATTTATACAGGCTTTTGGAAATGAAGGCGTATTTCTTAAATTTGCTTTAAAAGCCTTTGACAATAATAATTGCATTGAATATTTTGTCAAAAGGGGATTAAATGTAGTTACTACAGATGATGGAAGAGTTTTTCCAGAATCTCAAAGAGTTTCTGATGTTAGAGATATCTTTCTAAATGAAATTGAACTCCAAAGGCATCTTTTATTGAAGAAAACGATATTAAAAACTATTTATAGATATAGAAATCACTTCAAAATTGAAACTGAAAAGAATACTTTTATTGCAAAAAATATCATAATATGCACAGGTGGAAAAACTTATCCAAAAACCGGTTCAACAGGAGATGGTTATTTTTTGGCTAGACAATTTGGTCATAAAATTGTACCACCTGAACCGGCACTAACACCTTTGAAAATTGAACGATTTGGTTTGAAAAAGCTTGCAGGTGTTACGCTTAAGGGGAAAACTGTGTGTTTATATAAAAATAAAACAAAGAGATTTTCAGAAAAAGGAGATATTTTAATTACCCATGACGGGCTTTCAGGACCCGCTATATTAAATATTTCAAAATACATAAGAAAAGGAGACAAAATCACTATTAATCTATCTAATATGGACCAAAGTCAAACAGATAAAAAAATACTAGAATTGATCAAAAAAAACCCGAAAAAATCAATAAAAAATGTTGTGAAATTACTTGACATTCCTGATGAGTTGTCAAATCACTTATGTAAATTAAGTAATACTCCTTATGATAAAAAGGTAAGCGAACTTACAGGAGAAAAACGCAAAAAACTTAGCATGTATATATGTGAGCTATCATTCATGGTTAAAGAGAAATATGGCTTTGAAAAAGCCATGATAACATCTGGTGGTATTTCCCTAGATGATGTTGATCCAAAAACTATGAAATCATTATTGGTAGATAATTTATACTTCGCAGGTGAAGTACTTGATATTGATGGAAAAACAGGTGGATATAATCTTCAAGCAGCTTTTTCAACCGCTTTTTTAGCTTCAAGAAGCATTTCAGTTTAATTAGACTATAAACAAAGTTCATTATATTTTGACTTTACCTTATTATTTCATGTACAATTAATGAAAATCAATTTAAGGTGGTGTCAATATTGAAAGAGAATAGCATGAACGTTTTAAAATTAGCAGAGAGTGAGAATGTAAAATTTATAAGGCTTCAGATTACAGATATAAACGGTTTTCTTAAGAACGTTGAAATTCCAGTCAAAATGCTAAATAAAGCTCTTTCTAAAGGAATACTATTCGATGGCTCTTCAATTGATGGTTTTGTGAGAATTGATGAATCTGATATGAAATTAATTCCTGATTCTGAAACTGCTGTTCTCGTTCCCTGGATGTCTAAACAAGAGAAAACAATTCGTCTAATTTGTGATGTTCATTTACCAGATGGAAATAGGTTTGAGGGTGATCCTAGATATTGCCTAAAGAAAGTAATTGAAAAATCTCATTCAATGGGTTTTCAAGCATATGCAGGTCCTGAACCAGAATTTTTCTTGTTACCTAGATCAAAAGAGAATAACTTACCAATAATGAATTTTATGGACAAAGGAAGCTATTTTGATCTTTTGCCCATAGATAATGGAGAAGAAACCAGAAAGAGAATTATTTTACATCTAGAAAAAATTGGATTTGATGTAGAAACTGCACATCATGAAGTTTCTCCTTCTCAACATGAGATAGATTTTGAATATACAGATATTTTAAAAACTGCAGATAATATTCAGACCTTCAAATGGGTGGTAAAAACGGTAGCTTTAATGAATGGATTACATGCTACCTTTATGCCTAAACCTTTTGAAGGTATAAATGGTTCAGGTATGCATATTCATATAAGCCTAAAAAGAAACGGAAATAACGCTTTTTATGATGAAAAAGCTCCTCATCAACTAAGTGAAGAAGCATTATATTTTATAGCTGGAATAATCAAATACGCTCCTGAGTTTACTGCAATAACGAATCCAACAATAAACAGTTACAAAAGACTTTTACCTGGTTTTGAAGCACCAACGAATATTTCTTGGGCTCTGGGAAACCGAAGTGCAATGATCCGAATACCCGAAACTCGAAAAGAAGAAACCAGATTGGAAATAAGAAATCCCGATCCAACTTGTAATCCTTATTTAGCCCTTGCATCTATTTTGGGATCAGGATTAAAAGGTATTGAAGATAGAATTCCTCCTCCAGCGCCTGTAGACGGTAATATATTTGAATTTGATCAACAAACAAAAAATAAAAGGAAAATAAAATCACTTCCAAAAAATCTTTATGATGCTTTATTATTGCTCAAAAAAAGTGATTTAATAAAAAATATACTCGAGAAACATATTTTTAACAAATTCCTTGAAATGAAAGAAAAGGAATGGTTGGAATACACTAAAAGTGTATCTGAATGGGAAATAGAAAATTATTTAGAACTTTATTAAAACTAATCTTAAAGCTCACTATTTGCCTGTCATCTTTCTTCGGTCAACTAATAAGTAGTGATTGCTTCTTTCCAAAATTTTTCAGCTAACAACATTATGTGTAGCTAAGTTTAAGTTGACTATAAATGGAGCAATTCGCTTATTAAGAAATGGCATGGATAATTTTCCTCTATTGGAACGAAAAAATTCGATGAAAAGTCTAAAATATTAATGTTTGTTATCTCAGAATTAATTTCAGTTCAATTAAGAAAAACTATGAAGATAGCAAAGTAATACTTAGTCATTAATGCTACAAAAAACCAGGGTGATTATAATGAAAATTCTTTTAGTAGAAGATGAAAAGGATCTTGCAAATTTGATCAAGGAAGCCCTTGAAGATGAAATGTTTACTATTCAGAATGCGTATGACGGAGAAGAAGGGATTTATTACATTGAGAACTTCTCTTTTGACCTAATAATTCTTGATATTTTGTTACCCGTTTATAATGGATGGAAAATATTAAAAAAAATTAGAGAATCAGGCATGAATACTCCCGTTTTATTGTTAACAGCGCTTGATGAAGTGGATGACAAGATATTTGGATTTAATCAAGGAGCAGATGATTATCTAGCAAAACCTTTTGATATAAGAGAATTACTTGCAAGAGTGAGAGTAATTATTAGAAGAAAATCATTGAGATTTGAAGGAAAGGATATGCTTAAATGTGCAGACCTTATGGTGGATATATCTAAAAGAAAGGTATTTAGAGGCAAAAAAGAAATAAAGTTAAGAAAAAAAGAGTATCAGATACTTCGCTATCTTATAATAAACACAAATAGAGTTGTAGAAAGAAATGAACTCGAGGAACATATTTGGGGAGAAAATGAATTACTATGGTCTGATGTTTTAAGAACCCATATTAAGAATCTCAGAAAGAAAATAGAAAAAGGTTTTAAGAAAAAGCTTATTCATACGATTAGGGGAGTAGGGTATACAATTCATGAATAATCAAAAACTGAATTCTGCTTTTTCCAGAGCCAGATTAAAATGGACCATATATTTTACAATCTCTATAGTTCTTTTGGTGATGTCTATTTCAGTAATTGTATATATTAATTCGACAAGGAAAGCAATAGATCGTTTTGATAAAACACTGGTTATTTTAGCAGAAAAAATACATTTTAGACTTAAAGAAATGCCTGTAATGATTCGTAAGAAATTTTTAGAGGAACTTGAAAACAAAAAAGAATATACCGAATTCCTGCTTTCTGGTGAAAATGTCATCCAGTTATTGAATAAAAATTGGGAAGTAATTTTCTCAATAGGCAGTTTGTTTGATAATGGAAATGATACTTTGGGTTTTGCAAATATTGAAGGTAAATCAAACAATGGGGAAGAAAGTAAAACATTTAGAACAATTACTAAACCTATAAAAGGTCCATTAGGTGACAATTTATTATATCTCAGAGTTGGATCAGACCTCGATGATTTACAAGAGCAGTTTAGTTTTATTCTGTACACAATAGTATTCTTTTTATTTCTTTCTGCAATTGGAGGATGGTTTGTTGGATATTTTTTATCAAGCAATGTGTTGAAACCTGTAAAAGAAAGCTACGAACGACTTAGTCAATTTTCTTATGACACATCACATGAACTAAAAACACCAATAAGCGTTCTTCGCGCAACGGTTGACATATTAAAGAAAAAATATAATTTAACAGATGAAGTGAAGAACAAAGTTGAAATTTTTGATAGAACTATCCAAAGAATGGAACGGATAATTAAGCAACTTCTTAAAATCATCTGGATTAAGAAATCAAATATTGAATATGATATTGAGACTATTAAACTAAAAGACTTTTTTGAAGATTTATATAATGAATTTGAATCGTATGCAGCTGCAAAGGAAATAAAACTGAAGTTTAAGTGTAATGAGCAGGTTGTACTTAATGCGTCGAAAGAAATATTGCAAACAATAATGGAAAACCTGACAGAAAATGCTTTAAAATTTACAAATAGAAATGGAGAAGTGACATTTGGAGCTGAAACTGATAGCGAAAAAGTTATCCTCTTTGTGCAAGATAATGGTAGAGGAATTGAAGAAAGTGAACAGAAAAAGATCTTTGAGAAATTTTATAAAAATTCAAAATCTCGTACTGAAGAGGGAGCTGGTATGGGTCTGGCAATAGTTAAGGAACTAGCTGATAAAATCAATGCAAAGTTACGTCTTAAAAGCAGTTTAGATAAAGGAAGCAGGTTTGAAGTACATATAAAAAGATAGAGCTGTAAAAGAACAGCTCTATCTCACTCAAAATCATTTTAATCATTCAACAGCTATCATTTTACGTAAAACTTCAATATTTTCCTCTTTTAAAAACATTAAGCTAATTCTTGAAAATAAATTTTCTTTGCTTATCTTTTGTTTGATCAACGGTATCCTTTTTTTAATATTTTCCAGTATTTCAGTTTTCTTTTCGGGTTCTACATTATTTATACGTTTTTTTAAAGACTTATTGGCTGGAAAATATTCTTTAAATGGAACAAGTGAACCTTCCTGGGAAAAATTCTCTCTAAACTTCAAAAACGGAATCTCTTTGAATTTTTGAGAAAGCGTAAGTATTTGATCATTGAGTAATGCTTTAGTTTTAAGTAGCTCTGCCAAATTTTCTGCTTGGCTTAAAGTAATAATGTTTTTAAATGAATAAACGTAAGAATCTATTATTTTAGAGATTTCAGCCTTTAGCTCCAAAGCTTTAATCAATAATTTTTTTGACTCTTCAGGCTGGCCATTTATTGCAAACTCAAGAGAAGTTTCTAAAATTTCCCTGGCTTTGTCAACGTTAACCTTGATTTCATTTCTAGTTGAATCAACCAGTGAAAAAATCTCTAATAACTGATCGTTATCAAATTTCACTTTATTAAGCAAATTCGCGAATCGTATTTGCTGTACTGTAAGTGCAATTTCGCTTAAATCATCTGAAAAAGGTAGTTTTGATGAAAATCCTAGCATTATCAATGATGCCAAGAAAACAATTGCCAGTGTAGATAGTACTTTCTTCATAAACAATCACCTCCAAAAATTATTAGTATATTTAGTATAGAAAATACTTTGTGAAATAAACGTGAAATAACACAGCAAGGTTTTTGAGTTAAAATACTTCTGCTTAATTTCTATAAGACTTGTAAAAGATACTTTCGCGTGTTATAAACAATAAAATCAATTTTTAATAATGGAGGTAAAAAAAGATGAAAAACAGTCATGTTTTATTACTAATCGGAGCGATAGCAATAATAGTTGCTCTATTTTTACCAGCTTTGACTGTCAACGCGCAAAATCAAATGGCAAATGTATCTGATACAGCTAGTTATTTTGAATCAGATGAAGTGTTTGGAGCAATAATACTAATTTTATCAATTGGAACATTTCTGTTAGTATTTATTAAGAAAACAGAACTCGTGTGGATAACCAGTCTGACAACTATTGGTTTATTGATTTTCAGGTTCTTCAAATTTCTTTCAGATATTTCTTCTATTAACTCGATGCAGCAACAGTTGGGTAATATCGGTGAATTTGGAACGAATTTTAATGAAATGGGGAATATTAATCAAGCTTCAATGAGTGTATCTCTTAACCCGGTGAGCTGGATCGTATTTTTTATTGGTGGAATATTATTAATCATAGGACTTATAAAAGCAAATCAGAAAACTGACTAATTATGGCAACTTAATAAAAACTCCTCGCACAAGAGGAGTTTTTTTGTTTCTTAAGATATTTAAAGCAAATACAGTCTTCATTTGTGAATGACTATAATATGATAATCTTTAGTAGTTACAGGAAAATCGTTCCTTGAAAAATTTTTAATTAATACATCAATGATTTGATTGCACTTTTTTGAATTTGAATAATTAACCTTCAAGCCATGAAAGGCATAATAATGCGTAGTCTATTTATATAGGTTTAAGCGAAACCAAATCAAAGAAAACTTATGTCCATCTGAAAACTTCAAAGTTGTTAGTAAACTTCAGTTTTCCTGTTTTTTGGTGTGAATTGGAAACACTGTCTTTAGTCATTCGTCAAAAGATAACATCTGAGTTCGCCACATATAACAATACAGTACATTTATGCGTTGTCTTAAGTCCAGATATTGTATTTCGAGTATCAATATAAAGCCAAAATAAGTTTTGCGAATTAATTAAAGCGTTACTTAAAGAATTATATAAATCATTATTATAAAAGAAATATTCATACATACCAGAAAACTTTCCTGGATAAAGCTACATGAAATTATTGTTGGCATACTCATTTGATAGTGATCATTTGCAAAAATGAAATAAACTAAATTTTCTAGAAACTCTTAAATAAATGAATTTTATAGAGTGAATGTGATGTAAAGATATAAACTTAAATAATGTTATACTAAGTTTAAGTTAAATGAGGAAGGTGATAATTTGTGGACGACGTCAACGATTCTTGTTGAATATTATGACATAAATTATCCTAAGTATTTTATTAAAAAGCTATACAGTAATGATTTAGTTATCAAACTTAAGAAAGATTATTTCAAAGAAAATCCATTTGATCTTCCTGAAAAAGAAAAAGAGAATATCTGGAATTGGTTTAAAGAATATTTCATAGACATTATTGATTTCAAATACCTAAAAATCCTGAGCAAGTTCCTAAATTCCAATGATTTTTGCAAACAACTAGAAAACGAGTTGATTTTTTGGATTAGTTGTGTTTCTGATAGAGTAATGGCTGATTTGACAGTAAACTTAATTTTTGAAACATCCAAGAAAGACGATAAAAAAATAGAAAAAGAAAAAATTTATGAATATATGGATAAATTAACCAATCTTGAAAAGAAGGAATTAGATAATGCAGTTGATAATTATATTGAACTGTTAGGAATCACTAATATTGTTGACTATAATAATCATTCAATTGAAGCAAAAACGTTCTACCCTTCGATAGAAGTCTTCGCATTTGCAATATTCTATCTATTTGATCAAAAGCAAATTCCCATTAATATCTTACGGTCATATAAATTTAAATACATCCTCCTCGATATCAATGAAGTTCTTGATTACATAAGAAAACTTCAAGATGTTGGTTTGGTCAATTTTATGGTGAAAAAAGAAACCTTCAATTTAGAACCGAAAATAGGAATTGATAAACTCTTATATTTTCTTCATGAAAATTACTATTCCTGATTTTACTTTGCTTATCTTAATACTTTAACAAAGTCAAAGTGTAAAATATGTAAAGAGAATATTTTATCTCTTGGAAATATTTTCCAAAGAGTAAGTATGAGTTAAAGTTATTTCTATACATAAAATTGACGATGTGTTTCAATTAATGTTGTTTATAAGCCATAATCAAAAAGATGGATATTACAAAATATTAAGTTCAATCAAGGAAAAAATTTTTTCCAATATTTTCATAGTTATTTGGAGTAAAAACAACATGATAAATAACAGTAGAGATTATAAGCGTTTAATCAACGGTAATTAGAAAATATAGAACTTTGTATTTATTCTAACTTCATATATAATAGTGGTGGAAATTTTTCCAAAGGAGATGGCATATTTATGGAAAAAGCTACTATCTCTCCCACACTAAATAAAATAAAAAATGTGCTTCCAGAACTGACTGCCACAAGCAAAAAGATAGCTGAATTTGTTCTTGAAACTCCTGATGATGTACTTAAGATGTCCATATCAGAGTTAGCGAATGCGGCGAATGTAAAAAGTGAATCTTCAGTAGTACGATTTTATCGAGCATTAGGTTTTTCTGGATATCATGATTTCAAAGTTACTTTAGCAGGTGAAATGTCAGGATCGTCAATAGTTCATACATATGAAGATGTTTTGATAGACGATACGGTCTCGGAAGTAAAGAGAAAAGTATTTTCAAGTTGTATCCGTGCATTTCAAGATAATTTGAACTCATTGGATGAAGAAAACCTATACAGTGCAGTTGAACTTATTGAGAAAAGCAGACAGATAATCTGTGTTGGGCATGGGGCATCTGCTTCTGTTGCGAATTACGCGGCTTTTAGATTCTCGCTATTAGGTAAAGATGCTTTTTTTATTCCAGACTCACATTCTTACGCAATAGTTTTTTCCAAACTAAAGAAAAATGATATGGTACTTGCGGTTTCATATTCTGGCGAAACAAGAGATATTGTTTTACCTCTCCAAAGAAAATTTGAAGGTACTAATATTGTTTCATTAACAGGTAATTCATATAGTTCATTAGCGCGGATTTCTAAAGTTGTCTTACTTTCAAATGTAAAGGAAACAGCAATGCGGACTGATGCAATGATCAGCAGATGTATACAACTTGCAATCGTTGATGTTCTTTTTTCATCTCTGGCTATTAGAGAAGGAGAAGACTCACTTAATACATTATCTGATTCTAGAAAATCTTTAGCACATTTAAAGTTTTAAATATAAAATAGGAGGTTTATAGTATGAAGAATGAACTAAGAGGAATTATTCCCCCGGTAATCACTATATTTGATGATGATGGAAAAGTTGACGAAAAACGTTATCGAAAGTTGATTGATTTTTTGTGTGATCATGTCCAGGGTTTATTTGTTTGCGGAACATATGGTTCTGGTCCATTAATGACATTAGAAGAGAGAAAGAGAACTTTGGAAATAGCGATAGATCAAGCGGATGGAAGAGTGCCAGTTGTGGCACATGTTGGAAGTTCAGTTCCTGAACATATATTAGAACTTGCCAATCATGCTGAAAAGACTGGAGCTAAGGCCGTGGCGAGTGTACCACCGTTCTATTTTGGATATTCACAGGAGAACATAATAGACTTTTTCAAATGGTTTGTAAAAGAAGTTGATATACCTGTTTATTTATACAATAATCCAAAAACTACAGGATTAGAAATTAAAATTGAAACACTCAAAGAACTACACAAAAATAGATTGGCTGGCGTTAAGGATAGTACTTTTGATCTTGTTTATTTCTATGAAGTTAAGAATAACATTGGTTTAGATAATTTTAGTTACATTTCAGGAACTGAGGCTTTTATTATTCCTTCTATACCCTTAGGTGCAGATGCGGCTATTTGTGGACTTGCAAATGCTTTACCTGAGATAGTTGTTGAGCTTTATAGTAAGGCAAAATCCAAAGACTATGAAGAGGCATATGTATTACAGGAAAAAGTGAATCATCTCAGAGAAATTCAACATTACGCGCAGAGTATACCAGCGATTCATGCAATGCTTAATATGAGAGGGATTGATTCAGGACAAGCAAAATTACCTTTTAGATTAGTTTCTGAATCAAAATATTCTGAGATTAAAAATGCATTGCAAAAAACAGGATATGTGGATTTTGAGTAAAACTGGAGTGATTTTATGAGTAAAGTGCTTGGAATGGGAGAAATAATGGTTCAGTTCAACCCAACAGAAAAAGGTTCTTTATTATATCAAAGAATGTTTGAAAGGCATGTTGCAGGTTCGGAAGCAAACATAATCATTCAGATGCAAAAACTAGACATTGAAACGAGCTTTATTACAGCTGTAGGAAGCGAATCATTCGGTGAGATTATTCTTGCAACATTAAGAGAAGAGGGCGTTAATACAGATAATGTGAAAATAGATGAAAACCATCCTACAGGAATATATTTTGTACAAAGAAGTTACCCCTTTCCTGGCAAAACATCGGTAATTTATTATCGTAAGAATTCAGCTGCAAGTAAAATTATCCCTAAAGATTTAGATGAAAAAATACTTGAAGATGTCGAGATGTTCGTTGTTAGTGGTATCACTCCTGCTTTAGGTGATGATGTCAGAAATTCTGCTATGAAAGTTATCGATATGTGCAAAAGGAAGGGCATAAAGGTAGCTTTTGATACCAATATTCGCATCAACTTGTTAAAGACCAGGGAAAAAGCATATGAATGTTTACAGCCATTTTTGGAGAAATCTGACATCGTATTTACAGGAATGGGAGATTTAAGTTTGCTTTTCGATGGAGAATTTGAAGAAAAAATCTCACAGTTCAGAAAACTAACTAAAGAAGCAGAACTATTAGTTATCAAGATGGGAGAAAAAGGTGCTCTTGCTTTAAATGAAGAAAAGACTTATAAGAACGAATCATTCAAAGTATCAGTGATTGATGAATTAGGTGCTGGAGATGCTTTTGATGGTGCATTCCTTGCTTCACTTCTTAAAGGATACGATATAAATGAAGCTCTTAAGTATGGATGTGCGGCTGGTGCGATCACAGTAAGTCTAAAAGGTGATATTGAACCTTTACCAAAATGGAAGGACCTTGAATTGTTTCTTGATGTTTATTCCAGCGGAGAAAGCAGATTATTGAGGTGAATTTCTTGAGTTGCGAAGTATACAGTTTTGGAGAACCCTTGGCAGGCTTTTATACTACTGAAGAACAGTCGTTATATGAAATGGGAGATTTCCATATGACCTGGGGAGGAGACTCATCAAACGTAGCTCTTGCTCTTAATAAGCTTGGTCATCAATCAGGTTATATAACAAAGATTGGAGACGATTTTATTGGTAAAGGGTTATTTAAGCTTTGGAAAAACACTGGAGTTGATGTTCAAAACGTTTTTATTGAAAAAGGAATGGATACAGGAATGTATTTTGTAAGCTTCAAAAATGGTAAACATGAATTCTATTATAAAAGAAGTAATTCAGCCGCGAGCACATTCAATTCTTCAGATATTGATGAGCTTCAGATGAGCGATTTTAAAATATTGCATTTAAGTGGGATATCCCAGGCTATAAGTAAAAGTTGTTTGGAGTCTAGTTTTGGTTTAATGGATGCAACAAAGAAACAAAAAAAGATGATTTCTTATGACCTCAATTACAGACAGAAATTATGGAATCCAAAAATAGCGAAATGTGTATATCAAAATGTAATTAAAGAATATGCAGACATAGTTTCCTTCAATGAAAAGGAAGCAGATATTTTGGGGTTACCGTCAGATCCTGTAAATGCAGTTAAAGAAGTGCTAAAAGAAAAACCAAGCGTGGTTATTTTCAGAAGAGGGGACGAGGGGGCTTTAATCGGTTCTGAAGAAGAAGTAACTAAAATGGAAGCCTTTAATGTTGAAATTGCCGATACCGTTGGAGCAGGAGATACCTTTACTGCTGCCATTTTAGCCGGGATTATTGAGAAGATGAGCTATAAGGAAACTTTAAGATTTGCTTTAGCTGCAGCAGCTTGCACTTGTACAAAAACGGGTTCTGTAGAAGGACAGCCTTTTAGAAGTGAAGTTGAAAGACTTTTGAAGGCCAAATCATAATCTGTAACTACCTTATAGGAGGTGTTTGTATGAAGAAGCTATTGGTAATTTTCTTAGTGTTAGCATTTGTTGTTGGTGCCTTCGCTCTTGATTATCCCAGGAAAACGGTAAGCGTCGTTTGTCCGTGGGGTGCTGGCGGAGGTACAGACAGACTGGCAAGATTTCTTGCTGATGAACTTTCTAAAGAATTAGGAGAACCATTTGTTGTGGTTAACAAAACTGGCGGTGGTGGAGCAGTAGGACACGGAGCTGGTGCCTATGCAAATCCAGATGGTTACACTATCATGCATAGTCTTGTATCGCCCAGCCGATGTCCCCCAGGGTTTTGCCCGGACCGATCTGCTCCAGACCTCTTCTGAGGCATTCCAGGGCCACATTCACGATTTTCCGGGCTTCTTCAGTTGCTTGGCCCACCAGAAAGGTCTGGTTGGCGTCGGCGTAATACCCGTTTACAATGGAGGTGACATCAACGTTCACGATATCGCCTTCCGCAATGATCCGGGGACCGG
>JAWODV010000012.1:0-31640 GCA_046483075.1 Kosmotogaceae bacterium
AAGTTTCAAAGAGAAATTGAAAGAAGTAGAGAAAGAATTATCAGATCCTTCGGTTATATCTGATAGCGATAAACTAAAGGAATTGAGTAAAGAACACTCAAGACTCAAGACAATTTCTCAAATATACAATGATTTGAAAAGTAAAGAAGAAGAAATTGATGGGTGGAAAGAACTATTGGAAAGTGCTTCAGAAGATGAAGCTCAAGAAATAAAGCAGACAATTGATACCCTTGAAAAAGAACGTAAGAAACTTGAGATCGATTTAAAGCTGCTTTTGGTGCCTGATAGAAATAGTAATCGAAATACAATAGTTGAAATACGAGCAGGAGCAGGGGGAGAAGAAGCGGCACTATTTGCCGGGGATCTTTTCAAAATGTATATGCGTTTTGCAGAGAACAGAGGATGGAAGGTTGAGCTGATTAATTCGAATGAAACCGATCTTGGTGGTTTCAAAGAAGTTGTATTTGACATAAAAGGTAAAGAAGCCTACACGATAATGAAATATGAAAGTGGTGTTCACAGGGTTCAAAGAGTTCCAGAAACTGAGTCGGGAGGAAGAATTCACACTTCGACTGCCACGGTTGCCGTTCTTCCTGAAGCAACGGAAGTTGATATTGAAATAGATCCTGCTGATTTGAGGATAGATACATACAGAGCGTCTGGAGCGGGTGGACAGCACGTTAACAAAACTGATTCAGCGGTTAGAATAGTTCACAATCCAACAGGAATGGTAGTAGCAGTTCAGAGTGAAAGGTCTCAGCATCAAAATAAGCAAAAGGCAATGAAATTTTTGAGAGCCAAATTATACGACAAAAAGGTTAGAGAGCAGGACGAAAAACTCTCAAATAGAAGAAAGATTCAAATAGGTACAGGAGATCGAAGCGAAAAGATTAGAACATACAACTTCCCCCAGAATAGAATAACCGATCACAGGATAAACTTCACCACGCATCGCCTTGAAGATGTTTTGAATGGAGAACTTGATGAAATTGTAGAAAGCCTTACTGATGAAGAGTTAAAGCTTAAGCTTCAAGAACTGCTTGAAGAAGTTAATAACTAAAAAAGCCGGGTTTGCCCCGGCTTCATAGTCTTTCAACAGTAACTCTGTCAACTAAGTCCTTTGCATCATCATATTTACACAATTCAGTTCCAGAAGTCATAGCTGCAGCTGAACTGGCTGCGCCAGCTATTTTTAAGCAAAATTCTAGTTTATGACCAGTTTCTCGGTACATACAGTAAACTCCCAGAAAGGTATCTCCTGATCCAACAGCGCTATTTACCTTCACTTCGGGCACTTTCACTCTGAATACTGAGCCTTCAATTAAACAGATAGCTCCATCTTTACCCAGGGTAAGAAGAATATCTTTCAATGAATAGGTTTCAGCAGTATCCTTTAAAGATTTGATTATAGCTTTTTCAGTTTCTGGTTCTTCACCGATTAGTCTCGAAAACTCATGTAAATTCGGTTTTATTCCCCACGGAGACGCCTTGATTCCCTTTAACAATAACTCATTATCCGCGTCAAAATATACCTTTGATCCCATTTCATTAGCTTTATTGATTATCCTGTAGTAAAAATCATCTGGCAAACCTTGCGGTATACTGCCAGAAATTAAAAGATAATCTCCTTCTCTCAATAATGTTTCGATATTCTTGAGAACCTTTTTTTCTTCAATTTTGTCAATGGGAAGCCCAGGCACACTAAATCTATATTGATTTTCCTTTGTTTGTATAATAATGTTTGTTCGAGTGTTATGATTAAGATTCACTGTAGAATAAACGACACCTTCTTTATCGAGCATTTCCATAATTTGTTTACCAGTATCGCCTCCTAGAAGTGTTATTGCTACAGAGTGGCCCTTCATTTCATTTATTGCTCTTGAAATGTCGATACCCTTTCCTGCAGGATAATCCATAATGTTGTTTACCCTGTTGGTATCGTCTTCTTTAAGTGTATCTATGTAAAAGTACCGATCAAGACATGGATTCATGGTAAGGGACAAAATCATGCTTACTGACCTCTTCTAAACATCTCTGTTCTGTCCTGATCCTGCTGGATTTTCATGAATCGGTGTTTGGCATCATCTGCCATTTTGTCTAGAATACTCTCCAGATCACTTGTTTCAAAGAGATTTTCTACTTTTTCATGCAGAGGTTTTTCTAAATAATAGGGTTCCTCTTTTTCGGGAGTAAAAACGATATGTTCAATGTTTCTTTTTTTGAGGTCGACATCGAGTCTTGATAAAAAATCATAAACATGATCAATAAATACATCACCGACATCAGATTTAGTTTTGGCTTCGTTCAGTTTTTCCCGGTAATCATGCTCCATTTCGTTGTAGTACTTGATAAAAGAAAGCTTTTCACCCATAGTGTCACCTCCGTTGGAATATACTTTAAATCCTTTTTAGTGCAAGATTCACGTAAGCTAAAGAAACTATCACTGCAGTTTCAACGCGTAAGATTCTTTTTCCGAGAGACATTAATTGGCCAATTTTTCTTAGCTCATTGATTTCCTCCCGGTTAAAACCTCCTTCTGGTCCAGCTATAATTCTTATATTGGTTTTATTTGTGAGTTTTTCGATAATTGTTTTGGGTTGTGCGCCACAGAGATCAAGAATCAGATCGAAAGAATTCGTGACCCTCTTGAGAGAATCAGTGATTTCAAATTTGGGAAAAAAGGGATTAATACATTGTTTTGATGCCTCTTTGATTACCTTTTCTATTCTTTCTGCCTTTTTGTCATCAATCTTTGCTACTGAACGATCTGAATGAAAAATCTCAATTCTGTCCACACCAAGTTCAGTGGCTTTTTCTATAGCAATTCGTAATGCAGGCCATTTTGTAGCGGCAATCGCCATTGTTACTATTCTATCGTCGTGGTCTGCTTTGTTTTTTTCAATAATCTTTCCTTTAGCTTCTTCTTTGTTCAAATTGGTCAATTCGAATGAATAAATACTTCCATTTCCATCAAGTCCCAAAAGCCTTTCTCCAATGCTGGCTCTTGTTACTTTAAGATGGTGCGTTTCTGTTTTATTTAGTTTTACAGTATCCTTATCTGGCAATACGTAATATGCATTGGCCACTTAGCCAATTACCTCCGTACCCATATAAGGTATAAGCGCTTCGGGTACATCAATACGACAGTCAGATCTCTGATAGTTTTCAATTATCGCAATTAACGTTCTGCCTATGGCAAGACCTGAGCCATTCAGGGTGTGAACATATTTAATCTTGTTGTCTTTATCTCTAAATCGCGTATTGCAGCGTCTTGCCTGAAAGTCTTCTACGTTACTACACGAGGAAATTTCTTTATAATCTGAATAAGAAGGTAGCCAAACTTCAACATCATAGGTTTTGGCAGATGCAAAACCCAGATCCGCCGCGCACAATGTAACCACCCTGTAGGGGAGTTTCAGTAATTTGAGAACTTTTTCTGCGTGACTGGTTAGTTCCTCTAAAGCTTTATAGGATTCTTTGGGTTTTGTAAACCAGACAAGTTCAACCTTATCAAATTGGTGAACACGAACCATTCCACGAACATCTTTTCCGTGACTTCCTGCCTCTCTACGGTAGCATGGAGTGAAGGCGGCATATTTGAAAGGTAATTCATCCATTTCAAGGATTTCATTTTTATGCTGGGCAACAAGTGGGACCTCGGCTGTTGGTATAAGAAACATATCATCCGGTTCGGTACGAAATGCTTCCTCTTCAAATTTTGGGAGTTGACCTGTTGAAAGCATTGTCTCCCTGGTTACAATGTGTGGAGGTAAAACCTCTTCGTACCCATGTTCGGAAGTATGAAGATCCAGCATGAAATTTTGTAATGCTCTGCTCAGCTTTGCGATCTGTTTTCTTAGTATAACGAAACGCGCTCCACTTAGCTTTGCCGATGTGTCAAAGTCAATCATTCTTAGTTCAGGCCCAAGATCCCAGTGAGCTTTCACTTCAAAATTAAATTCTGGAACTTCTCCCCAGGTTTTTACAGTGACATTGTCTTCTTCTGTGTCACCTATAGGTACGCTTTCATGAGGTATGTTGGGCAGATGAAGAACTAAATTTTGAACCTCATTATCTATATTCTTTGCAATTTCTGATTGTTCTTTCACACTGGAAGAAATCTCTTTAGCTCTATCTTGAAGCTCTTTAGCTTTCTCATTGTTTCCTGCTCGTTTTTCTTTGGCTATTTTGGAAGAAATCTGATTTCTCTCAGCTTTTAGTTGATCGGAGTCAGATATTGCTTTTCTTCTTTTTTCATCGAGTTTTAGAATTTCGTCAATTATTGAAGCGTCGATTTTTCTCTTTTTGAGTCCATCTTTAACTAGTTCCGGGTTTTCCCTTATGAGCTTCAAGTCGAGCATCTCAATCCTCCTCTAAAGTAATTTGCAACTGTACATTGTTTCCTTCAAAGGAATCATCCTGTGTGTTATACCAGAGCTCGGAGGCGTCTATTTCACGATTGTTTTTCTTGTCCAGTACAAAAACATCGTCCTTCAGGTGAAATTTATCTTCATTTGCGAAATACTCAAAAAATAATGCCCGGGCTTCCATATCCCCTTTATATAAAATAATTATCGGGGAAAAATCTTTATGGCTTTTTGGAAGAGAATTACCCTTGTAATATTCTTCTTCAAGCTTGAATTCAATTTTTTCGGCACGTCTTATTATGATATTTTGTTCGTCTTCTGTAGTTATGTTTGCAACGACATTATCATGCAAAGTTCCTTCTGATGAATTAATATCGTAATTAAGTCTCATACCAGTGGCTTCACCGGTTGAAAAGATTATATGAGTTAGTCCTGATGTGTCAAGATATCTCCATTCCCCATCACTCATAGTTAGCGTAGCCTCATCTGTTACTACAGTGAATTCTTCTTCCTTTTCTATGTAAACATTACCTGTAAGTTTTGTTCGTTCTGATGAACTTACGATATTATCAGCAGATATCTTTAGAAGACGTGCTGAGAAAGATGCTACTGCCAAAAGAAAAAATGCAAGTATTATCACTACCGTTTTTTTCACGATTTCCCCTCCCTATCAGAATATTGTTCCATAGCTTCGAGTAAGGTGTTTAGCGAAGTTTGAAGCTGAGCTTTGCTTTGGTTGTCCATGATATCAAGAATGTTTTTTAGATATTTGACGCGCCGTTCAATAACTTTTTCGATAACCTTTTTACCTTTATTTGTAATACCAATTATATATGCTCTACGATCTTCGTGAGACTGCTTTTTCTTAACGAACTCTGCTTCAATCAATCTGTCAACCAGTCCGGTGGTTGTGCTTTTTGTGATTCCAAGTGTTTGGCTGATGTCGCTCATTCTCTTTTTCCCATGAAAAAATAGTATCTGCAAAACGTCAAATTGCGCAGGGGTAATCGGAAAGTTTTTAACTACCTTACGTCCCTCCCTCTTGATTCTAATGTATACTGAACGCAGAACCTGCTCTGTTTTGGAAGCTGAATCTTCTTGTGTATTTTTCATAAAACGATGCACACCTCCTGGCATTCATTACTAAGAAATTATAACACTTGAAAAACATTCAAACCTCCATTGGTGTATGAAATGAAAAGGCTTTTCAATTCTAGTATAATTGGTATGTAAGAATATTATATAATGTTTTATTATTAGACTGTGAAGATGTAAATTAAGGTCATATATATTTTAGGTCTGTATTTAGGAGAATAGTCATATGAAAATGACCCTCAGCGAATTTGATAAACCATATGTAAACTCTTATAAACTAATCGCTGGCGTGGATGAAGCAGGAAGAGGGGCTCTGTCAGGGCCCGTAGTAGCTGCTTCAGTGATTCTTAAGTCTGAAATTGAAGGCATAAATGATTCCAAGCAACTCTCATCAAAAAAGCGCGAGTTGCTTTATGAACAAATAATTGCAAATTCAACTTATAGTATAGGTGTTGCTACTCCTGAAGAGATAGATGTTTATAATATTCTAAATGCCACGAGAATGGCCATAAGAAGAGCTGTAACTGCAATGAAAAATCAACCAAAATATCTTTTAATCGATGGTAAAAATCTTGTGATGGACGAATTCCCTGGAGAATGTATTATTGCGGGAGACTCTAAAAGCGCTTCAATTGCTGCAGCTTCTATCCTTGCCAAGGTATACAGGGACAGACTTATGATAAACCTTGACAGGCTTTATCCTGAGTATTATTATGCTTTAAATAAAGGTTATGGAACGAAAAAACATTTGGAAGCGATTAAGAAATTTAAGCCAACTATCTGGCATAGGCTAACTTTTAAGCCTGTAAGAGATTGTTTGAACAGAAAAAGTACCAAAGAATGGCTAAAAATAGGTGCTGTCAGCAAAAGAAGGTTGTTCAGGTGCGGTTGTCTTTAAAAGGAGGAAAAATGTGAAAGAAAATAGTTTTGATGGACTTATAGAGGTTATGAGAATACTTAGATCGGAAAATGGTTGTGAATGGGATAAAGAACAAACCCATGAAACCCTTAAACCATATATGATTGAAGAGGCTTATGAGGTTTTAGAAGCTATAGATAACAGAGCAGATGAGGAACTTAAAGAAGAGCTCGGTGATCTTCTTCTGCAGGTAATATTCCATGCCCAGATTGCCATAGAAAGAGCTGCCTTTGACATATACGACGTAATCGAAACGCTCAAGGAAAAATTAATAAGAAGGCATCCTCATGTTTTTGGAGATTCAGAGGGTTATTCATACAAACAGTGGGAAGAAATTAAGGCAGAAGAGAAAGGGAAGAACACTAATTCTTCCATAGGTAAACTTAACATGGCTTTACCTGCGCTGAGTCTGGCAAGGAGGGTGCAGGAAAATGCAGCTGCTGTAGGTTTTGATTGGACAAAGATAGATGACGTTGCGGAAAAAGTGCAGGAAGAACTGGAAGAATTGAAGACAGCCAGAAAGAAAAATAATAAAGATGAAATAGATGAAGAGCTTGGGGATCTGCTTTTTGCACTGGTAAATCTATCACGTTTCATAAATGTAGATCCTGAAGTTTCGCTCAATAAAGCAACAAAGAAATTTATGAACCGTTTTGAGGCCCTTGAACGTCTTATACTAAAAGAAGGAAAGAATATTGACAAAATGTCACTGAATGAACTTGATTACTATTGGGAGAAAGTTAAGGAGGGTAAATTAAAATGAGGAAATCTGCTTTATTGCTAATTGTTGCACTTTTAACTGCGGGAATATTATTTGGTGCAGAAGGTTTGAATTTTGACACTCCAGTTGCAACAGTCAATGGTGACCCCGTGACAACGAGGGAGTTTTATGCTGAAGTGATGCCAGTATATGTACAGGTATCTCAAAAAACTGAAGAAATTGATCCTCTTTTTTCAGAAGTATTAACCAATACAGCTGAAGGAGAAGCATTACTTAAAGTTTATGAAAAAAGAGTTCTTGATAAAATGGTTAGGGAAAAACTAATTGTCCAGTATGCATTACATAACGGACTTTTCACTAAAGAAAGTTTTGAAGAAATACGAAAAGAGATACGTAACCAGATAGATAAGAGTTTGAACGAAAATGATTTAACTAGAGAGGAAGCTGACTCTTATTATACATTGAAAAAGGGATACATTGGTGGATTGGAAACATATGAAACCTATTTGACAAACAGCGTGATATTCAATAGAGTTTTCGAAGCCCTTGTTTCGGCTGTTACAAAAGATGCAACTGTTTCTGAGAAAGAAATGCAGGAATATTACAGTTCCAACAAATCTCAATTTACTAAATCTGAAGAGAATATAAAAGCTACCATGGAATTGTTTGACACCTTTTCAAAGGCGTATAGTTTTCTTACAAAGGTTCAGAACAGTAATGACCCACTTAGTTTATTTACGAGAGAAAGAAGTGAATTTACACTAAATGACCTATCGTCAGTTGAAGATCAAAAGAGACAGGAGATTTTCGATAATTTCGAGAAAGGTTTATTTGACAGCGTAGTCAATATCAACGGAATTTTTGCTGTTTTATATTTACATGAATACAATCCTGGAAGCTTCAAAAGCTTAGAAGAAGCCAAAGATGAAATTGAAAGAAAAATTCTTGAAGAAAAACAGCAAATGTACTGGGAGAACTGGCTGGAAAAAGAATTCGTACCCTTTAGAGAAAAAGCTGAGATCGAAATATCGGATGAGTTCAGCGATAAGGAGTGATTTTTTATGGCTGATGTTACGAAAGAACTGGTTATGAAAGCTCTTGAGCAGGTTTATGATATGGAAATAGGTTTTGATATAGTGAGTCTTGGTTTGATATATGATGTCGATATCGACGAAGATAACAATGTGAAAGTAACCATGACACTGACAACACCTATGTGCCCGCTGGCAGGATTCATAGTTGAAGAAGTACGGTCGAAGGTGCAGGAGGTTGAAGGAGTTGATGATGTAGATGTCGACCTAACCTTTGATCCACCCTGGTCTCCTGAGAAAGCGTCAGAAGAGATTAGAAATATGATGGGATTGTGAAAACAAGAAACATTTTCTTACAATCTGTTAAGGAACTTGAAAATGCGGGGATAGATAATCCCCGCATTGTTGTGTATAACCTGATGGAGAAATTATTGGATATTTCGAGACATAAAATTCTTATAGACGAAGATATGCAGCTCAAGGAAAATAAGTTTGATCAATACCGGGACGCTCTGGAAAGAATTATTTCGGGTGAACCGCTTGACTATGTTGTAGGGCGTGTAAATTTCATTGGAATAGAACTAAAGGTTGATCAAAGAGCCTTAATTCCAAGGCCTGAAACAGAAGCTCTTGTAGATATAGTGATCGAAAAAGAGAAAAGCTTTAAGATAAACTTCGCTGATATTGGAACGGGCTCAGGTGTAATTGCAATTGCTCTCGCAAAAAAATTTCCTAAAAGCTTGATTTACGCTACTGATGTTTCCGGTGAAGCTCTGGATCTGGCAAAAGAAAATGCCTGCATAAATGGAGTAGAAAACATCATTTTTTTAGAGGGAGACTGTTTGAAGCCTTTAATGCCCTATCTTGAGGAAATTGGAGTAATAGTATCCAACCCACCGTATATAAAGAGAAGTTTTATCAATAAACTGGACACACATGTAAAAAACTACGAGCCTCTAACAGCACTTAATGGTGGGAAAGATGGTCTGTCTTTTTACAAAAAATTATTTTATACTATGTCAAACAGTAGAAAAAAGATTTATCTGGAAATTGCAGATTACTCAGCCAGTCGTATTGCAAGTATGGCAAAAAAAGCAGGTTATTTCTGTGAGATAATGAGAGATATCAATGATTTTAGGAGATATGCCGTCCTTTTTCCAGTAAGTTGATAACATGTTTGGAAAATTCTTCCAGATCACCATCAATCTTAGAGTCTGCAATACTATCAAGTCCACTTTTGCCTTTGTTTACTATTATCAATCTGCTACCGTTTCTTTTTGAGATTACTGGGAATTGAGCAGCGGGATACACTAACAAAGATGAACCCAGAGCGGCAAAAAGATCAGCCTTCAAACTTAATTTTTCTGCCTGATCTAGGGCTCCCATTGGCAACATTTCGCCAAAAAAAACAACGTCGGGCTTTATCAAACCACCGCAGTTACACTCTGGCGGATTTTTCTTTTCAAGTATTTTTATTAACTCTTCTTTACTGTAAATATTTCCACATTGCATACATATAAACCTTGAAGTATTTCCATGTAATTCCACTACTTTTTTGGAACCGGCTTTTTGGTGCAATCCATCAATGTTTTGCGTAATAACGCCTTCAAGATATCCTTCATTCTCCAGTTTTGAAAGCATTTTATGTGTCATACTTGGTTGTTTTTCATCGAAAGAGTGTACCAGATCAAGGGTTAGTTCATAATATTTGGCTGGATTATTCTTAAAGAATTCAAGATCAAAAATATTTTTAGGAAGTCTCTTATATAATCCATTCGGACCTCTAAAATCTGGTATCCCCGATGCAGTGGAAACACCAGCTCCTGTCAAAGCTACAATAAACTGACTCTTTTTAAGGAAGTCAAAGAACTCTTGAGCTGCCTTATAAAGTTCCAAGTTTATCTTCCTTCAGCAGTAAAAATCACTTCAGGGAATTTTATTTCTCCTGTTCCTTCCCAGATGAGAATATTATTTTGAGGACTGTATGTAGGAGCAGGATCCACAGATAGTGTTTCGGAATCAGGAGGTAACAAGAAAGTAAGCTTCGAATCGTCCTGCAGATCTATTTTTAGATCTCCTATTGATGTATTTATCTGGTCATTTTCTACACCAGCAAAACCTTTTATTACAGAATACTCCTCTACTTCCACCATATCGTTGGCAACCTGGGTGGCTGTTGAAGCAAAATCTGATACCACCATCGATCTTGGGAGATCTTTAGAAATCTGGTCTACTGACTGCTGGAATTCGGATATTTTTGTTTCTTTATCTTTATCAAATTGACCAAAAAACTGCTCGATTTGTGAAGGTTTGTCAAATTTGAGCAACATTATACTTCTCATTATTACAGTACCCCCAGCATCATATTCATATTCGCTGTCATAGCTTACAGTTTCAATCTGCAATCTGTTTGAAAGTGTCATGAATATGTTGACAGCAGTAAATGCAACTACAACAATTACCATTATTATAAGAATTTTGTTGAAATTCATCTTAATCCTCCTAACATAAACACCCAGTTTGTATTTATAATTATGATACCATTATTTGTGATAAAATATCAGTGCAGATTGCGTGGTTTATATTATTATATTTGGTTTTTGTATTCATCCGGTATTAGGTTTTTGCATTTCGTCGGAGGTGTTTTTATGAGAATCGTAAGCGGGATGAGGAGTACTGGCGAGCTTCATTTAGGCAATCTTATTACCCTTGACAGATGGATTGAACTTCAGAATGAGGGCAATGAATGCTTCTTTTTTGTTGCTGACTGGCATGGTCTTACTTCCCACATTGACTCAACCAGCAAATTTGAACAATGGATATATGACATTGTAAAGGTTTATGTTGCTGCTGGTATAGATGTAGATGATTCGGTTATTTTTGTTCAGTCAGCCATCAAGGAACATGCTGAATTAATGTTGTTCTTTTCCATGCTGGTTTCTGTTCCAAGACTACAAAGAATGCCAACTTATAAGGATCAACAATTGCAGATGAGTGATCGTGATCTTTCAAGTGCTGGATTTTTACTATATCCAGTACTTCAGGCTGCTGATATCCTTGCCTATAAAGGAGAAGCAGTACCAGTTGGCGAAGATCAGCTTTCACACATTGAAATCACGCGCGAGCTTGCCAGAAGATTCAACACTTATTTTGATGAAGTCTTCCCTGAACCAAAACCAATACTTTCAGAAGTTCCAAAGCTTCCCGGTACAGATGGAAGAAAAATGAGCAAGAGTTACAACAACTACATACCTATTGACAACGATGAAGAGAGCCTTTGGAAGCAAATCGCTCCTATGACGACCGATCCCGCTAGAATAAGAAGAAAGGATCCTGGTAACCCTGAAAAATGCCCTGTCTGGATGTATCACAAAGCTTTTACAAAAAGCACAGAGGGAAAAGACTGGGTGAAATGGGGATGCAAAAGTGCAGGAATAGGCTGTATTGACTGTAAAAAGCTACTCTTCAGCAATTTGAAAAACAGGTTGGAGCCTGTCTGGGAGCAGCTCAGATTTTTCGAAAATGCTCCTGAAAAACTCGACAAGATAATTGCTGAGGGAAATGAGAAAGCACGTGAAGTCGCCTCTAAGACCATGGCGGATGTTAGGAAGGCGATGAAACTAAGGTGGTGAAAAATGAGTGAAGAAAAATTAGTTTTCACTCTCCCCGAGTTTGAAGGTCCTCTTGATCTGTTGTTGTTCCTTGTCAGAAAGCATAGAGTTGATGTCAGACAGATACCAATATCTATAATTGCTGATGAATTCGTTGCACATCTGCATAAGATGAAATTCCTTGAACTTGAAGTGACTTCAGATTTTATAATTATGGCTTCCACATTGATGGTGATGAAATCTAAGGCTCTTCTTCCAAGAATGAATTCAGAAGAGGAGCTTGAGTTTAGTGAGCAAAAGCAGGCTTTTTACCAGCAGGTTGAAGAATATAAAAAAATTAAGGATGTTTCTAAAAATCTTCGGCATAGACTTTATGAGTCCTATTCGAGAAATCATGTAAAAGCCAACACCATGGATATTGAAAGAGAAGTTGAAGAACTTCCCGAACAGCTCACCGATGCTTTCAAGAGTATAATGAAGGAAACCTTTGCAAAAGACAGGGTTTATACGGTTAATGCTGAATTGTTCAGTGTTGAGGAAAAAATGAACGAACTCGAAAGAGGGAAGTTTGAAATTCCTCTTATTTCAGAGCTAAGGTCAATGTCAGGACGGCTTGAAATAATCGTCACATTTCTTGCGGTACTTGAGCTGGTTAAACTCGGTAAATACAGGCTGGTTTCGCTCGAACCTGAACCATTGTTCAGGAGGGTCGATAATTGAGCGACAATCTTAGTAAAAAGGCAGCAGTAGAAGCTTTAATACTCGCATCAAGGAGAGGTGTAACACCAAATAAGATAGCTAAAATACTTGGAATGAGATTGAACCAGGTAATGGTTCTGGTTGACGAACTAACGGAAGATTACAAAGACAAGGATCATGGCGTTCAATTGATGAGTGTTGAAGGGAAGCTTCGTTTTTACACAAAAAAAGAACTTCAGAGTTATGTAGATAGATTAACCAAAAGACCTCTGGTAAAGATCACAGATACCCAGATGGAAGTACTTGCTATTGTATCGGTTAGAGGACCATTAACGAGAGTAGATGTCGAATTGATGAGGGGTAAGAGTTCTCAAGCCCAATTGGCGGAGCTTTTAAAAATGGGACTGGTAAGGCGCACCAAATCGAGGTTGCCAGGCAATCCCTATATGTACAAGGTTACAAGCAAATTTTATGATGTCTTCCAGATAAATGATGTTGCAGAAATTGCAGAAAAACTCTTTCAAAAAAAGGAGAGTGAAAAGGAGTCTGAAACTTCAGAAGTTTCTTCAGAAGATGACGAATCTGTCCAGGAGGAAAGCGGGGAAGGCGATTAAATCCGGAATAGTCAAGGTAGATGGTAAAATCGTTACCGAGCCCTGGTTTCAGATCGAACCTCAAAAAAATACAGTAGAATTTAATAACGGAATTATTGAAAACAAATTTGAGAAAAAGGTCGTTTACGCCTTTTACAAACCAGCTGGAACAATAACCACAATGCGTGATGAAAAGGGACGTAAGTGCATTGGTGACATTGTCAGAAACAGAATTAAAGAAAACGTTTTTCATGTAGGTAGACTGGATAAAGAAACAGAGGGATTGTTACTGTTAACAAATGACGGCGAATTAGCAAACAAACTCACCCATCCTTCTTCTAAGATTAAGAAGACCTATCTGGTAATGGTCGATTCAAATATTTCAAAATCAGAATTGAATAACATAAGGAATGGAGTAAAACTAAGAGATGGCCATGTTACTGCACCATCAAGAGTTGAAGTGCTATCTGATACAGATAAAAGAACACTTGCAAAACTTGTTATCCACGAAGGGCATAAACGGGAGATACGAGAAATGTTTAGAGCCCTGGGGAAAAAAGTGACAAAACTGAGAAGGATCGGTATAGGCAGGTTGTCAATGAATTTAGTGCCTGAACCGGGTAATATAAAACTGCTTTCACCATCGGAGATCGAACTGCTCTTCAAGGAACCTTTTTGAATCAATGATTGAGTGATTCGAAGTAGTTTATGATTTCAAATCTGATTTCTTCCTTTTCAGCTCTTTGCCGTGGCAACAATAAATGTATTATTTCGCCCTCAACTTCCACTTCAGCAAGGGTCTTTTTTGCATCAATAAGCGTATAACCATTTATCTTACCGATATAGTCACCACTATCAATAAGAATATCTTCTGGTCTGAAAGCAATATTTTTCAGTTCATTGGTTCCATAGGGTGCGAGCATTTCCATAACAAAAATGTTGGGTGGATTTTTGTAAAGCTCTCTGGGGTTGCCTTCTGAAATGAATTTTCCTTTATCCATAATATATAGTTTATCTGGAAGCGCCAGGGCATCTTCAGATTCAGTTAAAATAACAAGGACGGATCTCCCCAGGCTGATTAAAAGTTTCTTCACCATACCTCTGATTTCAGTATGGATTTTCTTGTCGAGTCTTTCGAAAGGTTCATCCATTAAGATAAGATCGAATCTTTTCACTGTTTCTCTGCCCAGTGCTGTGAGTTTTTTTATACCAGCTGGCAGTTCTTTTGGATTCTTCTGTAAGTATTCCGTGAGCCCGTTTAATTCTCTGGCTTTTGCTTCAACCTTTTTATTCAGTTCTTCATCTTTTGTTATCTCTAGAGGAAAAGCAATGTTCCTGTATGTGTTGTAATGAGGAAATATCGCATCGTCCTGAAATATGAAAGCCAAATTTCTATCTGCAGGAGACATCTGCGTTACTTCTTTATCGTTTATGAAAATTTTACCTGTATCGTATGGATGAAGTCCTGCTATTGTTCTAAGCAACAACGTTTTGCCACATCCTGAAGCACCTAAAATACCATGGATTTCATCCTGAGGTATCGCAAGATCTATAGGGCCGATTTTATAGTTACCAATAGTAGCCCTCAAATCCTTTACTTCAAGCGCATTCATTATTCCACCTCCTGTTTACAAGAGATCGTTAACTTCAATTGTTTTGGAGGTTTTAGCAGATAGTAGTGCTGCTTCAATAGTGGCAAGATCCTTTGCAGCTTCTATAACATTACCAAGGTTATTATCTTTCTTTTCGGCATAAACTTCATAAAAATCATCAAATTCATTTTTGTAAGAATTCTCTTCAGGTAAATCTATAATATTTTCTCCTTTTTCATTGTCTAAAACTAATTTTACTTCGCTTTCAATAACGATCTCTCCTTCGGTTCCGATAGCCTTTTTGGGGTTATTCTCTGTGTTGAGTCCAAAGGAAACTGTATAATTACCTATAGCTCCACTCTCAAACGCGAAATTTGCAGAAAGGGTATCTGTACTACCAAGATAAGATCTTACCGTTTTCTGAATGGCAGTTACTGATTTAATATCACCCATAATCTGCCTGATTGCGGCTATGTGATGTACGCCTCCATCAGAAATAAAACCTCCTATATGTTTGGGATCCTTTCTCCATTCTGTATTCACATATTTGGCATCTTTTCCTGCTAACTTCACTTCATGCCAAATCAGTAGGGAAGGATCACCTATTTCACCAGATTCTATCAATTGTTTTGCTTCTTTAAATGCCTTTATATGTCTGAAGTTCTCAGCAATATAAACTATTCTGTTGGTGTTTTTCTCTGAGTTAAGTACCTGCCTCGCCTGGTGCATATTTGCTCCCAGGGGTTTCTCACAAATAACGTCATATCCGTAGGCCAGTGCTTTTTGAATAAACTCCGGGTTAAGATGTATTGGGACGGTTATATCAATAACGTCAACAAGATTGGATTTAAGTAGCTCATCATAATTTTCCAGGACCTTTGGTCGTGGTTCAATCATGTTCGCAAGCTTTTCAGCTTTTGAGCGAGTTCTGCTTGCCAGTGCTGTTATCTGGTACTTGTCAGATAGTTGCTTTAGTGCAGGAAGATGAAGATCTCTCGCGGCTATACCAGTTCCTACAATACCCAGTCTAATTTTTTTCATGTAATCACCTCTATTAATATTATATATGGTGTTTACTTTATGGAAAACAAAGTTATATAGATGTTCGAAATAATAACACCCTGGGTGATAATTAAGCAACTGAGAGAAGGCAAGTTTCATTGAGAGGTTTCATCATGAAACTAAATAGCATATTTTTAAATCAAGACTAGAACATACATTCTGAAAGTCTTCAGTATGAAAAACTCCATATTGAATTACACCTTATCCTTATACTCTCTTTCTCCCCCAATAAAACACGTTTAAAATGCAACCGACTACAAATAATCTAAATTTCGTTTTTGTAACACATACCGTGAATTATATATTTCGACACAAAGCAAATAATTTCTTTTTGCAGAGTTGATAAAAATAATCCACTGTGCTTAAATATTTGGTTATCATTTTGTTTGTGGTAATCTTTAACTAATTTATTTACCTTTATATCCTGTCCTGGCAAATTCATTAACTAACAAAACTAAGGAAGAAGGTGTTGTTATGAAAAAGAAAAAAATTTTAGGATGTATCATTGTTTTTTGTTTTCTAATAATTATAAACGGTTGTATTCATGTTTCACATCCTTACGACTTTTTTGCCTGGGCTGTAGGTAATGAGGATGAAAATGGAAAGTCAATGCTTTTGTTTTCCGGAGACTCTGGTAAAACCTGGAATCGTCAGGGTCTTGATGTTCTTCCAGTAGGAAAAACTCTTAACGATATCTATGCTATTAACAGTAGCGAAGTATGGGCAGCAGGAACTCAAAGGCTTGTTATAAGGACAACAGATAGTGGTAGCAGCTGGGAAATTATTGACTTGACAAATATAGCCTCTAATTCAGTTTTTAGCTGTATTTCTGTTTACGAAGATACAATCTGGTTAAGTGGAGAAAACGGTTTGATAGTATCTTCAAATGATGATGGAGAAAGTTGGACTATACATGAACTTCCAGCAAGTGCCACAGATTATTTGATACAAGGCATTCACGCAATCAACGAAAGTTTAATATACGCTGTTGGAAATAAAAGTTCAGAAATACCTGGACTGGTTTTACGTACAGCAGATGGAGGACTGACATGGGAAAACATCGACTTGCCAAATAATTATAATGAAAATGCATGGATAGGTGTGAAAGCTACCGATAAAAACCATGTAGTGATTTTTGGTCAGCAAGGACATTGTGTTGTTACTGCTAATGGTGGAAAACAGTGGGTAACAGGCGGACCATTATTTAAGAGAGATATTAATTCCCTTGTTATGTTAGATGAAAAAACATACTGGGCAGCATGTGATTTTGACACCATTATTTGGACGGATAATTATGGAATAAGCTGGATTGAACAGAAATCAGCTGGTGGAAATAATTCCTATTTGCTAGATATTGCTGTTCTTGATGAGAGCCATGCTCTAATTGCAGGTGAATCTTTTGGCTATCCACAATATGGAAAAATAATTCGTACTAGCAATGGAGGAGAAAAATGGGAAGTCTCTTATAGCGCTACAGAGTGTGAGATTCCGATTACAAATGTAACAATAGCAAAAGAGTATTACTAATTTTTCTTTGTAATTTTTATAAAGAGAGCACATTTTCATATCCTCTTTTTAGGTTTTAATAATGGAAAAAATCTTCTCAAAGACCACCGATAGGAGAATTAGAAAAATCGATAGAGTTTCCATGAACTATTAACAGCATTAGTAATTCTGTATAGGTGTAAAATTGTAAAAAATATAAATATAGCTAATAGCTTTCAGTCATAACTAAAGTCTTTGCTGGAAAATTCTTGAAAGATAGGGAATAATTTCAATGCAGTTTGCTTTATTAACTATTTCGATAAAAAGATTGGAAAAAGATAGTAAATTTATTGAATAGTATATTGCCCAATCTGTTGTTATACGCGTATTTTCAACAGTAAAAACGTTTAAATTTGGATTATTAATCCCATTAATTCAAGTAAAAATGAACTTGAACTCAAAGATCTAACCTAAATGAACGCCGTTTTGAAATTTGTGAACGATAATCAAAAACTGGCCTGTGATTACAAAAAATTGACCATCCTTCGAAAGAATCATTATTCTGTTATTTATTTCATTCTTTAAAAACATATTTGCTCCACTTAAATTTTAGGGTATCCAACAATTCATGTGATATTTGACAATTTAAAATAGATATTGCGAAAAGAAAATAATTTCCATATCTTAATAACAGTGATCATAAAAAAGTATGCACGGTGAGAAACTCGTGAAGAGTCAATGATACTTGAAGAAAAACCGGTAAAGGTTAAAGAAGAGGATAACCAATAGCGTGATCAATACTTCATACTCATATTTGCTTTTAAAGCAGTGACTTGACACAACCAAAAAAAAGTTCAAGCATATTTTTGGGGGATTTTTAGTATGAATATATATGAAAAATTTGTTCGATTAGTTAGCGAAAAGAGAAAATACTTCCTGATCTTATTTGTATCTTTAAACATTCTTGCTTTCATAGGTCTTTTTAGAATTAATATTAACAGTGACTTGACATTATTTAAGCCAGCGGACTCTACTGCCATAAAAGAATACAATGAAATGACCAAGGAATTCGGAAGTGTTGAACAATTAATTTTTTTGGTGAAATCAAAAGAAGAAAAAACAGAAAAAGTTTTGAGCAGCTTTTTTGATATTCAAAAGAAAATTGCATCACTCGGTGGAGTAAAGTATGTAAATGGCCCAGTACCTCCAGCTATCCCCAGTGGTTTAGGAGTAAAAGAAATAACAGAAATCACGGATAAGAATTCTGACGAAATAATGAGTTATATTAATCAACTGGATGCAATTAAAGCCTTATATAGAAAAGATAATATATATTATGGCTTATTTACTATTTCTCCAAAACCTGAAAAATTACAGCAAACGGCTGAAGAGTTGCTAAAGTTTTTTAAAAAAACAGGAATGGAGTTCTACAATTCAGGTGAAATATATCTTCAAACATCAATTTTTGATTACGTGCTTCAAATAATTCTTATGGTTCCCCCTATTGCTTTATGTCTGATACTATTAATATTTAGATGGCGTATAGGTAATTTCAAAGGGACCTTTCTTTCAGTTTTACCTGCAGGTATTGGTGCGTTATGGACTATGGGATTGCTCGGTTGGTCATCAATAGAACTATCTGTAATAACTGTTCTAACCCCAGTTTTTACAATTGTTATGGGAAGCGCAGATGGTCTTCACTTTATTTCTCATATACAGGATGAAATAAAAAACGGTGTTGGAAAAAACAAAGCTCTTTCTAGTACCCTGGAAAAAGTTGGTTGGCCTATGATTTTAACCACATTAACTACGGCAGCTGGTTTTCTTTCATTGCTTGTAATTCAATCTGAACCAATGAGACAGCTTGCATTTACAGCAAGTACAGGAATATTTTTAGCTGGGGTAGCTACCTGGGTATTTTTGCCAGTTATTTATATTGGGTTTAGTAGTAAACAAGAACAGAGAACGAAACCTGCTTTTGATCCGGTGACTCCATTTCTCAAAAAGAGGTTAGGCAAGTCCGCTATCGTAATAACGATAATACTTAGCATAGCTTTTATCCCAGGATTTTTCTTTATCGAAACTGATCTAAACATGCTGAATCTTTATAAGAAAAATACCGAAGTAAGACAGGACATTGAAAAGATTTCTGAAATTGCAGGTGGTGCCATACCTATTTTCATTAAGTTTGAAACAAGTAAAGATCCTCTTTCTCCAGTAATAGCAAATAACGTTATAGAACTTGAATCAAAACTAAAAGAAGAAAACCTGATTACCAAATCTGTCTCTATCTACAAAATTTTCTCTGTACTGAATAGATTAATTTTTCATGCAGAAGAAGCTGAATATCCAAATCAAGCAAGAGCTAACCTAATGTATATGATGTTTAATTCTGCACAATCACAGGAAGTTAGCAGTACTATCTTGAGAGAAGAGAAAAGAGGTAGAATTATAATATTTCCTAAAAGCCTTTCTAACAAAACATTGGAAGGAATTAATAAATTAACAGAAAGAAACGAAAATGATAACATTACCTACAATGCAGTAGGCATGCCTTTCGTTATGAAAGAGATGAATGACAGAATAATACTTGATCAAATTAACTCGATTTTACTTGCTGTCTTTTTTGTATTTGTCTTAATGTGGCTTACATTAAGGAATATTAAAATGGCTTTGATAGGTATTATACCTTTAGGAACAACTCTCATATCTCTTTTTGGATTTATGGGATATGTTGGTATAGAGTTAAGTATAGTTACCAGTACAATTGCAAGTATAACAATTGGTGTGGGAATAGATTACTCAGTACACTTTACTTCCCTTTTCAAATCCTTTTACAGAAATAGCGAATCAAAACAAGCTGCATCAAAATCATTTGATTACGTTTCAAAACCAGTACTGGCAAATGCCTTAGGATTAGCTACTGGTTTATCAGCACTACTTTTATCTCCTTTGAAATTTCATTCATATGTTTCTATGCTTATGTGGGTAACCATGCTTGTGAGTTCTTTTGTATCTCTCACCTTTCTACCGACATTGCTTTCAAAGGCATTTTCAAAAAAAGATCCTTCATCAAAATGAGATTTTCGTTCTATTTGTGTTGATTTATTCACAAAACTAATTATATTTTCTGGCTATGGTGACATGAGAAAGTGGTACGGTACATTCAGTTGCACTTAAAACGACTTCCCAGTTTTGACCGCCATCGTCTGTACGTAATATTTTCCCAAATTGAGGATAACCTGCTGAACTTCCAGTGATCAGAGCATTTTCTTCATCTAATGCATCTATACCCAACAAGAAAGTATTGCTCGTTCCGGTTGATGCCTGTTCGATCCAGCTGATACCTGAATCGTTTGTTCGAACTATCGTGTCAAAGTCACATGCAGCCCAGTAAGTACTGTCATCCAGCATAATCAAAGAGTTGATATCTTTCACGAACAATGGACCACCTGTAATCCATTGCTCACCTCCATTTGCTGTCACCGCGTAGTGTCCTCTGCCACCATTAATCACAATATGATCTTTATCGGTTGCTTTAACACCTATCCAGCCGATGTTGTCATAACCGTTTGGAAGGATGATTTCTTCCCATGTTTCTCCACCATTTTCTGACTTTAAAACTATGCCCTGGCGTTGAGTAGATTTATTACCAGCCGTGTATATCAGATTACTATCTATAGCGTGTATACCCTGTAATAAATATTCGGAAGCACTTGCCGGGAGATTATGAACTGACCAGCTTTCACCATCGTCACTAGAAGATACGACTGAACCGTTTTCTCCGCTTAACCAAATAGTATCTTCATAAATAGAAATAGAATAAAAAGCTGTATTAGAGGCAACATTTGTCAACTTAATAATTTCCCAATCATTACCACCATTAAGGGTTTTCATAACAAGGCCTCCGGCACCAACTGCCCATACCTTTTTGTTATTAACAGCGAAAATATCATTAAGCGGTTTACCTTCTGGAAGAATATCTTCTCCCTGCCTTTCCCATGTATTACCGGAGTCTTCTGAAAATAAAAGCACTGCTTTTCCATCATTATCGGTTTGCCCAACGACCCATGCCAGATAGTCATTTGGATGTGAAATGTGTATGCAACCATTTACAGCAAAAATTGAAAATAAAGTCAATGCAAATACTACGATCAAGCTCTTTTTCATGACTTCACCAACCCTATAAATATTTTAAAACCTTTTCTTGTTATAAAATACCATAAATGAGTTTCAAAATGATGTCTGGTATAGTGTTAAATATAAATCTTGATTTAGTATAAATTCAGCGAGGTGGAATTATGAAATGGCAGTGGAAGAACTACATTATTAGCGATGAAAAAGAAATGCTGGATCAGAATATTATAATTAACTATATTATAAATAAGTCATATTGGGGAAATGATCGAACAGAAGAGCAGATTAAAAAATCTATAAAGAATTCGCTATGTTTTGGACTCTATAAGAATGATGAAATGATAGGATTTGGAAGGGTAATAACAGATTACGCGGTGCTCTATTATCTTTGTGATGTATTCGTTGTGAAAGATCATAGAGGCCAAGGTTTGGGGAAATGGCTAATTAAGACAATTATAAATAGTCCGTATTTGAAAAATTTAAAAGGATTCTTGAATACGAAAGATGCACATAAGTTGTACGCAAAATATGGTTTCACAGATGCTGGTAATAGTGCTATGGTGAAGTCGAATAACTGAAATTTGAATAATTATCTATAAAAAAACCTTCTTAGGCTCTTTCAGAAAAGGCTGTACAACAATTCAGCCTGTAATTATTTTAAGACTTGACATGAGGAAAAATAATATAGTATAATAAACCTAACGGTAGGTAGGTGATTTTATGGACACAAAGGAAAAAATCTTACGGAAGTCATTGACGCTCTTCAGTAATAAAGGTTATAGCGGGACCAGTATGAATGAAATCGCTAAAACTGTTGGAATAAAAAAACCATCATTATATTTTCATTTTAAAAGTAAAAAGGAGATTTTCATAACGTTATTTGATGAAGTGGTAAAAGATCATTTGTCAGAAGTGAAAAAAATACTGAATAACATTGACGAACTTTCAACTAAAAAGAAGCTGTATGGTTTCTTCAAGGGATATCTAGAATATTGTAAAAACAGTGATTATGTCGAATTCTGGAACCGGATTTATTATTTTCCACCAGCAGAGTTTGGAGAGGAAATTTATGAAAAAACTGCAAAAGTCGAAAATTACATGGAAAATGAACTTGAATTAATAATTAAAAGTGGAATAAAGAATAAAGAAATAAAATGCGATGACCCTAAAAAGCTGCTGACTTCATATTATTACATGTTACTGGGATTCATGCTTTCTTTAAATGATTACAAAGGTAAAACAATTGATAATGACGTTAGTAGATGTATGGAAGTATTCTGGGATGCTGTAAAGAATTAGGGGGGATAACATGTATATCAAGACTTACATAAATAGAAATACAATTACTGGAAATACCGAAATAGATAATTCAAGAATAATGGGTGACAAAATTAATATGAGAAATAGACACAAGGTAAGATACTGATTAAACAGGAGGTGCACCATGTTGAATACTTATTATGTATTCGTTATAGAAACAGAAAGAAGAAGCAAAGACAAAAAATACTTTAAGAAAAGAAGAAAACACTATGAACTCGAACAATAAAAAAATAAAAATATTTTAATGCACCAAATTCGAGATTGGGCAGGCCTTTACAAAACTAACTAAAAATCCCAATCTCATTTTTATTTAGATTCATTCTTTGAGGGAGATAATTTCAAAGATAATCATATTAAAACGGTGATTGTTGTTATTTCTTGTCCAATTTTAGGGGGTCAGAACGTTTTCTTTTGAACTTGCGTACAACCGACAACGTTTTCTGATTCATTGAACCTTCGATGGACTATGGATGATGGACGGTGTTTTAGTCTCGGATTCTCGGTTCTCGTCTCTTCGGTCCTTCTCGTCTTCTAAGGCACTTGCTCTCTTCGAGCATCTTGAGCGTCCAAAGGACGCGCCTTCAAGCGTCAGATGACTTCCTTTTGAACCTTTCTCGCTCCGCCTTCAATTTCGATTAGGTATGCATCCAGCTCAATATCAAACTCATCTTTATACTCTTTAAACAGATCATTCTTTATCTTTTCTAATTTATCTTTTTCGCAGATAGCAAGAATCGAACCACCAAAACCAGCGCCAATCATTCTACATCCCGTTACTCCATCTGAATATCTAAGTGTATTTACAATAAAATCGATTTCTTCACAGGACACCTCATAGTCCATGGCAAGTGATTCATGAGACTGGATTAAAATTCTTCCAAGATTCTCAAAATTTGAATGTTTAAGCATATCTACTGCTTCATGCACACGTTCATTTTCAGATATTACATGCATAGCCCTTTTGAAACCAACTTCGCTCATATTTGAACGATTCATAAGAATTTCTGTTAATTTGACATCACGATAGCTCTCTTTCCCTAGTTCCTTTAGTGCATTATGAGCTTCCTGGCGTCTTTTATTGTATTCCCCGCCAGATAATTTGTGATCAACGTTGGAATTGAAAACCACTAAACTGTAGTCTCCCGTTTTTACAGGAACATAATCATATTTAAGACTCTTTGTATCAAGGAATATAGCATGTTCTTTCTTTCCCCGAACAGCAATGAACTGATCCATAATACCGCACTGAACACCAACAAAATCATTTTCTGCTTTTCTTGAAAGTTTAATGCGTTCTTCATCGGTTAAACCCAGTTCTAGATAGTCGTTTAGAGCAGTTATTACTGACACCTCAAGAGCTGCTGAGCTGGATAAACCTGCACCTTCCGGAACATTTGATTTGATTTCGATTTCAAGGCCGGAAAAAGTGACGTTTTTTTCATTCTTTAACACCCAAAAAATACCCTTAATGTAATCTGACCAGTCATTAGTTTTTTCGATATTAGAAACATCGAACTCCGCAGTTCCGTATTTCTTTGAATTAACCCTAATCGTTGTACCATCGATTTCCTGAATACCTGTCTGCGTGAACCTGTTTATTGCCGCGGGTAAAACAAAACCATCGTTGTAATCAGTGTGTTCACCTACAGTGTTTATTCTTCCAGGTGCAATGTAAAATCTTTTTTCCTTCATTAATCTACCTCCGTTTCTTTTAATTGTTTGGCAATATTTTCAGGATCTGCTGGATTGATAAAATTCCAGCTTCCGGTTTCTACACTGGCCATCCATTTGATTTTGTCTTTGCTCCTTTTTGGCGGACAAAATTCTATGTGAAAATGAAACCATTCGTCATAAAGCTCTTCAGTATTAACAGGGGCGTTAAAAAGCATCATCATATATGGAAAATCTTCTTCAAATAAGTTATCATAACGCCTAACAGTATCAAGTATCAAATTTCCAAGATGTCTCTTTTCAACACCTGTTAAATCTGTTATTGAAGATACATGTCTTTTTGGATAAATATGAACTTCATAGGGAAAACGAGCATATGAAGGGACAAATGAAAAGAAAGATTCATTTTCTCTTATGATGATATCTTCGTTTAAGTCTTCAATTAGTTTGCAAAGTGAGCATCTACCATTTTCATAATAATAACCCCTTAGTTGCTGTACTTTTCTTTCTACTCGGGGAGGAATGTATGAAAAAGCATAGAGCTGTCCATGAGCATGACTTAATGTCGCTCCCACTTCTTTCCCTCTGTTTTCAAAGATATAGATGTATTTAATGTCAGGTATTTTGGAAAGCTCATTGTACCTGTTGCACCATACTTCAACCAGTTTATGTAACTGGTTTTCAGACATATCAGAAACGGACAGATCGTGTTTTGACGTATACATAATTACTTCGCATTTCCCAAGCGCCCTTTCCTTCATCAAATTGTTTTTTTCTTCTGAAGGATGAGGAGGATTAAGAGTAAGGGAGGGAAACCTGTTGTCGAAAACCACAAGATCATAATCTTTCTCTACTTCAAGCACGCCAGGGCACAAAGGACATGCATTCTCAGGAAGAACCGGACGACTGCTTCTACCTGATGATATTATTACCCATTCACCTGTTAAAGGATTTAATCTAAGTTCAAGCATTTACTCAACCTCCATATAAAAGAATAGCACTAATTAAATCCTTTAAGCAAATGAAAAAGGTGGGAAAGTCCCACCTTAATTGCCTGTTATTGCTATTTTAGTCCTTTTTAAGAAACACCAAGGATTTTATTGATCTTGTTCTTGTCAAAACCAACAATTACCTGATTTCCCATGATAACAACAGGAACACCCATTTGTCCGCTTTTACGATACATTTCCTGGGCTTTTTTAGGGTTTTTACTAACATCTACATCCTTAAAAGTAACTCCCAGAGATTTGAAGTATTTTTTTACTTTTCTGCACCATGGGCATGAAGGGGTAGAATAAACTGTTATTTTAGTATGCATTATTTCACCTCCTATACCCTTTGGGGGTATTCATTTATATTATATCAATTGTTTTTGTGGGTGTCAACAATTACAGGTTTATGAGAACAATCTCTGGAAAAGTGAGGAATCGTAAATGGAACCATGAGCCAATTCCAGAAGTGATAAAGCCTTTAGTTCCCTGATAGTCAAAGAACCCTCTTATTTCGTTGATTTCATTTCTGTAGAATAATTTGGTAATGAAAGGAATATATACCTGTCCTGCATGGGTATGTCCGCAAAGGTAAATTTCTGGTTCAGTACCAGAGAACCGCTTTAATGAATGTGGGTAGTGTCCCATTAGTATCAATTTATGAGATGTGAGCAGACTATATTCTGTATTTAAGGGCATACCAGCAATGCTTATATAGCTACTTTTCCCTCTAACCACAGCATCTGTTCCATTAAGGAGAGAGATGTTTGCTCTATCATAAATGTCCAATATTCTTTTTTCAGTGAAATAATCCCAGTTACCAATTACTGCATATACCTGTGCAATTGAAGAGAGATTGGCAAAGAATTTTTCAAGGTCCTCATAATTAGTATTTTCAGTAACGGCATCGCCACCAAAAAGGATAACGTCTGGAGAAAGGTTTTTAATTTTGTCAAGCATTCGATCATGAAAACCTGTATAACCATTCATGTGCAAATCACTGAAAAACACTATTTCCATACCATAGTCAGAGGATAAATTGACTTCACTAACAAAAATTAAATTCGGCTCTATGAGAAAAGCATAAAGCAGGAAAATGATCACAATAATCAATACGATTCTTAATGTGGTTTTACTTTTTGCATTTTTCATTAAAGTGTCTCCAATCAAACTAAACTCTCTGATGCCTTTTACTAATTGACAATAAAATTATATAATAAACGTGCGAGTTCAAACATTGGGAATAGGGGGGATTTATTTTTGGATATATATGAAACCATCAATAATAAAAATAAAGAAGTAGCAATTAAAATCTATGAACATTACAGAGAGTTGTATCCAAGATATAGAAATGATGTTTTTCGAGAAAAGACGATCCAGGATGTCGAATACAACCTGTCATATTTGGCCACAGCTATAAAATATAAAGAACCCAACATATTTGCAGATTATATTGATTGGTTCAGGCAGCTTGCAGAAGGTTATGGCCTTAACTTTGATTTGTTTAAAGATAGTCTGAGATACATGGCAGAAATCTCAACAGAGTTTTATGCCACAGATATTGCTGAACTCATAAAAAAATATGTCAATGATTCACTGGAAATTTACAAACAGATAGAAGAAGCTGAATTCAGTCATAGATATGATGATTATTATCAAAGATACAAAGAAGCCCTACTAAGCACAAATAACGCTGAAGCGTGGAATGTTGTGAATGAATTAACTAAAAACGAAGTAAAGACTGAAGATATTTATATCCTTATTTTTGCAAGGGCACAATATGAGATAGGACAGCTCTGGCAGAAAAATAAAATTTCAGTTGCTCAGGAACACTATGCTACTGCAGTGACACAATCGATCATGTCTAACATCTATTCAAAAGTAGTAAGTTTTAAACCAGATGCCCATACACTGGTAGCTGTGGGAACAAGTGGTGAGTTACATGAAATTGGAATTAGAATGGTGGCTGATTTTTTCGAGATTAATGGATGGAATAGTGTTTTCTTTGGTTCAAATACTCCCTCCGAAAGTGTGACTAGTTTTATAGAGCATAATAATGTTGACCTACTCGCTATTGGAGTGACTCTTCCACCGCATCTGGTAGAAATGCAAAGGCTAATTGAGCTTGTCAGGAAAACAAGATCTGATTTGCCAATAATTGTAGGAGGAAAAGCTGTCTCGGGAAATATCGATCTGGCAAGAAAGCTTGGAGCTGATACAACTGCTTTTTCTGTAAAAGACGCTGTAAGAAAAGGAGAAAAACTTGTTTCAGGGAGAAGACATGATTGATGACCCCGTAATGTTTGTAGTATTTTGTGATGAAAAGCTCAATATAAAAAAGGTTTATTATGAAGATTGCTGCGAATTTTCAAACGACGAGAATTTCCTCAAATATATCCCTGATGACATGAGAGATAAAATGGATCATTTTTTTGAAACTCTTTCAACTGCAGGCGCCATTCTTAACTATAAAGTTGAAATGAATATCGTAACCGAAAGAAAACCAATTATTCTTACTGGTATAGATTCTGGTAAAGAGAAAATTGTGATCGGCACTTCTGAAATTGAGAAGGCAAACACAGAAAGTAGAATGGAAAAATTGAGAGAGGCTGTGATAAATCATCCAAACTTTAATAAAGTTGAAGAAGAACTTCTTAATGAACTGTCAAGGATGAACAATGAATTGACTGATTTATCTAGAGAACTCTCAAGGAAAAATGAAAAGTTGAAGCATCTAGCAATAAAAGATCATTTAACTAATTTATATAACAAAAGATACTTTGAGGAAGTAATTACAAAGGAAATTCACAGAGCGCAGAGACTGAATTACCCAATTACGTATGTGTTAGCTGATCTAGATAATTTCAAAATAATTAATGATACAAAAGGTCACAATTATGGCGACAAAGTTTTGAAAAGATTTTCTAACATTACACTGAGTTCTATTAGAGATGATGTAGATCTTGCTTTCAGAATGGGAGGAGACGAATTTTTGATATGTTTGCTTGATTGTACTGAGAAAATGGCAGAACAAATAATTGATAGAATAAATAAAAAAGCCGATTCCTCTAAAATCAAGTTCTCATATGCCAGCAAATTTGTAGATTACTCAAAGGAGCAAAGTCCCAGTATTTCAAAAATACTTGATTCTATTGATAAAAATATGCTGAAATATAAGAAACAAAAAGGAGTTAAACGATAATTCTAAAATAAGGAATGAATACACTTGAAAAGACTTTTTGTAACCGATATGGATGGAACATTTTTTTTGGGCAACAAAATTTTACCTGGAACTATAGAATACGCAAACACGATTAATGAAATCGGAGCAAAGCTTGTTTTTCTTACCAATAATTCTTCGAATACAGAAGAAGCGTATATTGAGAAAATGAAGGGATTTGGATTGCCAGAAGGAACATTTGAAATTTTTACTTCCGTTGAATCAACCACTCTATTTCTAAAGAAAGAATTTCCTGGAAGCAAAATCTTTCTTTTAGCCACACCTGAGGTAGAAAAGGCATTTAAATCACAGGGTATTGTTCTCGAAAATGAGAATCCTGATTTAGTTGTAATGACCTTCGATACAACGTTAAACTATGAGAAGATAAAAACATTCTGCAAATTTGCCAGAAAAGGACTTCCGTATATTATCTCTCATCCAGATATTAACTGTCCTACACTGGAGGGTCCCATTCCTGATGTTGGTAGCTTTATTGCACTAGTTGAGACGTCAACAGGTAGAAAACCTGATTACATTCTGGGCAAGCCGGATATAAAAATTTTGGAGATGCTCATGGAAAAGTATGAAGTTGAAAAAGATCAAACGCTCATAGTTGGAGACAGATTATATACGGACATAAAATGCGGATTAGATGCAGGTGTTGATACCGTGCTGGTTCTAACTGGAGAAACAAAAAAAGAGGATCTTCCAGAAATTTTGCCAGAAAAGTTATTCGTGGTTAATGATTTGAAGGAACTTCTTGAAAAACACAATGAGTTCTTTGTCGCCAATAATGGTAGAAAAGTGTATAATTTTCGGAGGAGGTGATACTCGTGTGGATTGGACTAATTATACTTGCAGTGGTAGTAATTGTTGTTTTATGGATTATAGGTGTATATAATTCACTGATTACAACGAAAAAACGTGTTGAAAATTCCTGGTCACAGATTGATGTTCAGTTAAAAAGAAGGCATGATTTGATACCCAATCTTGTTAATTCTGTCAAGGGATACATGAAATTTGAAAAGGAAACGCTTGAAAATGTTATAAAAGCTAGGAGTCAAGCAGTTTCTGCTCAGGGAATGGACGACAAAATAAAGGCAGAAAGAGAACTTGGTGGAGTGCTTGGAAGATTGTTCGCTGTTATGGAAGCCTATCCGGATTTAAAGGCAAATCAAAATGTAACTCAGTTAATGGAAGAACTTACAACAACTGAAAATAAAATCTCTTATTCCAGACAGTTTTATAACGACACGGTTACAAAGTTCAACACAAGAATTGAAGTGTTTCCAAATAACATGATTGCTGGTATGTTTTCAAGCAAATTTCAACCATTCCCTCTATTTGAAATAGTAGAATCAAGTGAACGTGAAGTTCCAAAAGTAGATATAAACATGTGAAAAGTTGAGTTTTTATGACATTTTCGATTGATTTCCACGAAGAAGAAAAAAAGAATGTAAGAAAAAGTATCCTGCTTATTTCGCTTTTCTTTATTATGATGGTAGCTTTTGGCCTTATAATAGACTTAGTCTTCGGAATGCTGCCAATATTTACTTCTACTTTTATTTTAGTAGCAAGTATTCATATAATCATATCTGTTTTCGCAGGAATGAAAATGGTTCTGCGATCTGTTAAGGCTCGCGAAGCACATCCGAACGACGCAGAGGAAAAGCAGCTTATCAATATAGTTAACGAGCTTTCTTTAGCTGCAGGGATGTCATCACCTCCTCCTGTATATGTTGTTGACGACGACAATACGGTGAATGCTTTTGCTACTGGTTTTAAAAGAGAAGATGGTGTTATTTGTGTTACTTCAGGTTTACTTAAAACACTTAATCGTGAAGAAACATCTGGAGTAATCGGTCATGAGCTCAGTCATATAATAAACCGGGACATCCTCATTATGACACTTATTTCTGCATTACTTGGGGCCGTTGTTATGATACAAATAGTTGCACTTAGAGCATTAAGATATAGCTTTATATTTGGCGGAGGTAGAAGGAGAAGAAGTAAAAACGATTCAGGTGTCTATATTTTGGTTCTACTTGCCACCATTGCAGGACTGGCAACGTTGTTTTCATTTCTTGGTAGATTGTCTCTGCTAGCAGTTTCCAGAACGAGAGAATATTTTGCAGATGCAAGATCTGTTGAACTAACAAGAAATCCACATGGACTTTCATCAGCATTAAGAAAAATTGCTGGTACAAGCAAGAAAATGAAAACTGCCTCTGTTGCAACAGCACATCTTTTCATATCTGATCCTCTAAAGAGAAGAATAAACGAAAAAGATTCTTTCTTTGCATCATTATTCAGTACACATCCCCCAATAGCAAAAAGAATTTCTGTGCTTGAAAATCGTCCGGTCGAACAGATTAAAAAAGAGTTGTATGGGATAATAAGTTAAGAAGCGAGATCAGCATTAAAGAACGAGAAGCCGAGACTAAAACACCGTCCATCGAAAGTTCAAAAGACGTGAACCGGTAAGACGGAAAATACGTTGTACAATAGTTTGTTGTTCATCGTACATATTAGTAACGCACAACCTACCACGGACCACGTACAACGGTTTTAAAGAGGGCTGCCGAAGGCTGAGTGTGTGGATTTTTACACAAAAAACACGTAGACCGAATAAAATATCGAGATTTGAAATCAGAGATCCGAAAAAATGCCTTTAAAAACTAAAACACATGAACCGGTTGGTTCATTATTGATGATCAAAGTAAGCAGGTTATATATAGTAAAAGAAGGGGAAAGCTAAATATAAAAAATGAGAAAAATTTTAGAATTTCTTTGGATGATATAGGTAATTATTATTAGTTTTTATTCTTCACTAAAAAACCTTGAAAAAATTAAAAATCAAAGCACTCTTTAAAGGTAGAACAGGATTGCAATTTAGGTGGTTAAGTAAAATCATCAATAGCAATTTTGTGGATAAAAATGAATTCACAAATTAGAAAAGATAAGGTAAGAGAAGTTGTAACTTGACAGTGGAGGGAGTGAGTGGTAATATAGGGATTGCGCTGGAATGGAGCGAAAGAGAGAGGGTCATTGAAAAGTGGATAGTGATTCCCTAGGTAAGACAAAAGTGATAGGGCCAGATTGGACCCAATTCATATAAAGGTATGGAT
>JAWODV010000046.1:0-10772 GCA_046483075.1 Kosmotogaceae bacterium
TTTATCCCATCTATTTCTGGCACCTAAGAGCAGGGGCCCATCCCGGGAATGAAGAACCGAAACAACCTTTGCGCTAACAGTCCGTTTACGTTTCACCATGTTGGCCAAGGCTGTCTTGCCTTGATCAATATTAACGCACTCAAACCTCAAGCGCACCCGGACACCTCTATTTATGGAGAAGTGACCAGATAACGTCCTGGGGGTAGGGTAGTTGGCCGAAGGCCAATTTGGGTGAAAGGCCCGCAGGGTCTGGAACCCCATATTCCCATGTTATATGAGGTGAGGGTGTAGCCCGAAAGTGCAACGTCCCAAGCGACCGAAGGGAGCGACGAGTCATGGGCGAAATCTCCATTCTGTTGGGCATTCAATCACCTTGTAATGTGTCGTGGTATGTAACTTCATCTGGAAACCAATAATCAATCTCCATTTTTTTCAAATATTTCTTTTTTTCGCGTTTCGTGTGTATTCTTTCAATATGTATCATCATACTTTGAATTTTTACTTTTGATATAGTCATTCTCTCTAAATCCTTTGAATAAAATTGAAATCCCTGTCTCACACAGATATTCTGCCGCCTAATATTTTTTCTAAACTGCCTAACTAATGAATCAGTCCACCCTGCTTCTTTATGAATATGATAATCCTCTTCTGTTTGACCATTCTTATAGGCCCTTGGATTATAATTATCCTCAGTTCTATCAAGAGGTCTGTTCCTACAATCAGCGATCTGAACATCCCATTTGAAACATTTTACCCTTTTCTTTTCCATCTCTGTAAAACCAATATCCCAGTTATAGATCATAAACACGAAAATCTCTTTTCTATGATATCCTGCTTTCAATAATATATCTATTTGCTTTTTAACATTATTTGCCTCTTCAAAAGAATCGTCCCATGCAATTCTGGGAGACTTAAAACCAGCCTGTTTAATCTTATTAGCCAATTTCGGTTTCTTCAATAAAATCCTGCCATCAAAACCACTCTGAGATTCACACCACCTGATTTTCCCTGATTTTTTCAGTTCAATTAATTCGTCCAAGATGTCGTCTATGTTGCGATTCATAAAGAGGTTGTTATCATAAAAAACTACTTTTTTCTTAAATATTTCGTCTTTGATACTACTTTTAAAGGTGAAGCTAGGTTCAATCTTCCATGTACCACAAAAATCACATTGCCGAGGACATCCTCTGGATGAATGTATTATTTGATAATCCAGTGGATGTGGATTTTGTTCAATTAATTCGTATGCGGGTTCGTATTTCTCTGCCTCTGGATGAATCCCGACCCATACATTGTCAACACCGCAGATTCTTTTACAGTCGTCTGGCATAAGAGATGCGTAAATACCGCCCACAGTAATTTTTAAAGAAGGATATAAGTTGCGATAATGCCTCACACAGTTTTCTACATGTTCTTTCCAATAAGTAAAAAGACTCGTAATCTTGATCTCATCTGGAACATACCATCTACCGCTACCAATCTTCAAAATCTCTTTTTTTGTGAGTTCCCCTCTAACAAGTTTTACACGATGCCCACTCGCTTTATACATAGACCCAAGTTTCAACAGACCTATTGGTAAAAAGTCTTTATGATTCTTGCTTTTTGGAGGAACTGGAAATTTCGGTTCAACCAGAAGAATTTTCATATTTCACCCCCAAGATAATAGCGTCATTTAGTAAATAATTATGAAAGTGCTTTACATACGTCTGGAACGGATTTATTTTATTGTCATTAAATTTACATTTCCATTCAAATAGTTGTGTTGACATAGATTAACCCCCTATAGAGATGATTTGGCATATCTTCATCTGATCTCTTATAATCTGGTCCATTTCATTTAGTGGATTATCTTTTCCCTCTTTTACTCTTGAGATAGAATGTCCAATCAACTCAAGAATTTTCCAAATATTTATTCCTGCCTCGTTTATTTCTTGGAAATTATTGATAATATCTTGGTTTCCTATGAGTTTTCCTATAGCATATAGGCTTTTCGGTTTTCTGAAGAAGTAATGAACTGTTTTTGAGTTTGGATTTGAAGACATCCTCTTTGAACGAACACTGGATAAAAGGCTTTTGAATGAATTCTCTGTAAGTTTCAGATCAAATATTTTCGCTATTTTATACAAGTTACTATATGTTGTATAATTTCTTCCGCTCTCAAAGTCCTTTTTTATCACTTTAATCTGGTCTATTTGATTTTTAATATTAAGAGAAAGATCTGACCAAATGTTTTCATCAATAGAAAAAGTTTCTTTCCACATAGTCGATAATTCTTTTGTATCTATTTGGTCTATTAATGGAGATAATAGAAATTTAATGGAATTGTATAACGCTTCTTTTTCAGATAGACCAAGCCAATAAAGTCCTTCGAACACCTCCTCGTCGAAATTAGAATATAGTTGGATTTTCTGTATTGATTCCAAGAACAACGACAAACAAGTATAAACTTCCAATATCTCCTCTAAAGACCACTCTGTATATTCTGAAAAGCTTTTTATGAAATAATTATCGAGCCCCTCTTTTTCTTCTGTTTGTAGGTGTATAATCTCTTGTCCTACCTCAAGTTCATTTGCCAAAAAATAGGAATCTCCATTTTCTGATATGACTCTTATGTAACTTCTAGGATTCAAGAAGATGTTATCCTCCTGAGATGTATCCTTGAATCTAACTTTTAATAGTATGCGTTCATAATCGTAGTCATAAACTCCACCACCGCTTACATACTGCCGTGGCTCACGGGGTTTTGAGAGATCCCTCCAAATATCTGAAAGTTGGGTTATTTCAATTTCGTCTTCTTCTTTAATCTTTTTAATCATAGAACCTCTAAAGTTTGAATCAAGAGGATTGTCATCAGGAACATTAGTATCAAGATCGGGAATTGATGAAGAGGGAGTTATATCTGGTGCACCTTTTATGCCAACAATCAATTCCTTTGGAATGTGATTTGAAGATAAAGAAAGATCTTTTAAGGCAATATCTGATTTTGAATCGGTTCCCATGAGATCATCTATTAATCTAGATTGTTCGATGAGCCTTTTAGTATTATTACCTGGGTAAGAAAAAAAGACTATCCGTTTGAAAGGCCTTAATAGTAAATCGAAGCCCGTGGTGATAATAGGCGAATCTTTTTTAAATGACAAAATAGGGATTGGGCCTGGTAGTAGAAGATACGAATTACTAAGGTCCTGTGGTGGCCTTGAACTCAGAGTTCCGAAATCGATGAATGAAATCATTAGCTTTTTTTGTAATCTAATACGCTCTTCATTTAAGAGAACTAAGGAGACATCAATTATTTGCTTTGACCGAGAAATATCGAAATCCAATTTTATGAGTTTATACTCCGATTTTAAGGTGATGGTGTCTATTTTTCCGTCAACCAAAGAAATCTTCTTGAAAAATTCTCCTTTGATTTTTGGAAATTCGTGGTTGGTTAAATCAGAGGTTATGTGCTCTAACATTTCTACAAGCTTATCTATAATCTTTTTCCTTGACCCTAATTGAGATGTGTAATCGCAAACCATCAGATGGATTGTTTTTCCTTCATTCTCATCCATAGTGTATAAGTGGCGATAAATATAATGAGCTAATGCTGTTGACTTCCCAATATATGAAGAAGTCTGGAGGCCATTCAAAATATGATTAAAAACTGCTACATTATCAAGTTGTGAACAAAGATCGATAAAGAGATTTAGACCCGGTGTTTCCCTGTCTATACAGAGTTTTACTGCGTCTTTTATAGGATATGACCTATATTCACCGGACTCTAAAGGAGTTCGAACTGTTATATCCCTTGGTCTGAGGAACGAATCGATGAAGGGAGGAAAAGCCATTAAGCTACGAAATTTAGGGGATATTTCTCCATCCTGAAGTTCCCATCGAATCTCTGATAGGAGAATGTCCATATGATTGTAGGTAGTGGCTGGCTCGTTACTGATAAGACCTATACTACATGGGATATATACATCAACATTTTTCATATCGGAAAACTTCGTAGGAGATGGATAATATCTATCCCAATCTTGTCCTTCAAGTGACAACTCTTTAAATCCTGGATGTTCTCTACTGTAATCTTCAATACAGGATGGATAAACCGAAGTTGACAAAGAATCTAACTGGATTAAATGATTGCAGAAGGAATAGCGCATTTCAATACCATAACGTTTTCCTAAATGAAATGTCATTATATTCTCTAACGTGGCAACTTCATCTAAAAAAGAGTTCAATCCTGGTAAATAGGGCCAAGAGAAATGAATAATACCTCCAATATCATTTTTCACTAATTCGTTGATGACACTTTTAACAGCATTTAGTGAAAATATCCTTTCATTTACTGACTCTAGAATAACAAAACTCGGGGAAAATGGTTTAAAGTGATATGATTCCTTTTCGTATTTAATCTCAGTGTTTTGAAATAAGCCCTCTGGTAAACTATAATCAATAGGTATAGCTACTATCTTTGGCCAATCATTGCATTCTTTTGAATTAAGTTTAGTCTTTAGTGTTTCTTCAAAATTATCTTTATAGGACTTGAATCCCCAATTTGGCCGAGATTTGACTTTATCTAACTGTAAAAAACTCACAGATTGTGAATTCTTCACGTCGGCTGTGACAAATAAAATATTCTTATAAAAGAAAATACCTCTCTGATCGTAAAGTGAGTAAAATACTTTTGAATACTTTTTCTTTCGTTTTCTAAAGTGTCTTCGTGGTATTCCGATTAAAATATCCTGCTTTTCTTTTTTCTGCAATAATGAACAGATTAATGGTGTTAGATTCAAAGGACCCTGAGCAAATACAACAGAAACGCCACCTATTAATGATTGGTGTAATATCTGGGTTGAAATAGGCGATAGCCAAGATTTTGGAAAATCTCCTTTGCTTTCTAATGAAGATAATATGAGATCATGCTTATCCTTATCTTCAATATATTTAACTTGTTTTAAAGTCATCACCCCACTCCCTTGCATATCGGGTCATTAGGTCAAAAGATTCACATAAGCCTGTGACTATTGGTCCTTGAATTAAGCATCCAATTTCGAAGTTATGAGCGAGGCTGTTCTTTCTAAATTCCCCACTTCCTACATAGGCTAATGAAGAATCCGCGATTAACATTTTAGAGTGAGTGCTGGAAACAATCGCTCTATTTGTAGATTCAAGGTGATAATCATATATTCTCAGTAAATGAGAAAAACCCTCTTCTTCTGAGAACTTTTTAAGCCATCTGAACTCAGAGGAGCGACGATGGAAAATTTCCCTCGATAGAATCCTGATCTCACATCCACTTTGAAATTTCTCGGAAAAGAGTTCTTTTATTTCTGGGATTCCATCATCTTCTAGGATATTAGCTTGAAAGAATGGGGATGAGATTCTAAGGATGTTTTTGGCTTTTTTAAAGAGATATCTAAAGGCTTCCCTGGTTTCAATCATAGCATTTCTAATTTGTATTCGTCTTAGCCCTAATTCGGTCAGTTCTGGTATTGACATCACTAGATCGACTTTGTTAGTAAACTCATTTCTGATTTCCTCACTAGTCAACGATAAAACAGAGGAGTCCCTGGGACTATTCAAATCTCGGGATAGATAGTTCTTTTGTATCCCCCATTCGATGGCTGACCGAATTTCTGATTCTTTTACTTGAGGGGGCCCCGAATACCCATCTATCGCCTCTTTTTGGGATAGTTTTCCACCGCTGGAAACCATCTTGTCGATAATTTCTTTCAATATGATGGTCATTAAGATTTCATTTATCTTATTTGAAGAATCCTTTATCATGGCGTGTCCCTCCGACAAGGGAACTTCTGTCTAGAGATTGGTTAAAGTATCTACATACAAATTCAGGTAAAAAGCTGCATGCATTACAAGCCCCGCTTTCATCTTCCATACAACCCGGGTCTTGTGGACAGTCCTCGGCTAACTCTTTCACACGAGAAAGCCAATCTATCATATGGAAATCAAAGGTGTATTCTAAACCGCCTATATTTATCTCGTTTGTAGAATAGAGCAGAATCGCTGCGGTTTTTGGAAGAATGTTCTCCGAAAGACTCTGAATATCTAAACCAGTGTCTACGGAGGATTGTTGAATTAAAAGATGGGAAAATGTGTGTAGTAGGATTTTGACTTGTTCTAAAGCCTTTACGTTTTTTGATAGCGATTCTCTAAAGGCAACCTCTATGTTTATTGTGGATGTTACTTCATGTTCAGAAAGTGTATCGTTCTGCTTAAGCCATTCTACAATCTTTTCTATAGAAAATTTAAAGAGTATTCCTTCAGTCTTGAAATTTCTTATAAAGACCGTCGGCTTTTTATTGCCTTTTTTACCTGTTTCAATAACTCTAAACAGTTGTGGGTCTCGTCTTGTTGATCCATCGATTATACCTAGAAGGGCTTGTATCATATTGAGGTTTTCAATATGTGTAATTTTTTGAAGTTTGAAATTGGCCAATATATCTTCCCAATCTGGAGGCATAGATTGTGGAATAGAACGCTTTTTTGTTGCAAATGCTCCTCTTGATACCTGTTCCATTTGCTCTTCGGATAATAAAAACAAAGCTTGCATATCTTCTTCGTCTAGTTCAATACCTTCCAGCGATTCTAATGCATCCTTAATCTCATCGAGGTGAAATTTTTTAAAGATATCTTCTTTATTCGAATTACCATTTTCTTTAAAAACAAGGCGGTTTTTTGCGTCTAGCAATGTTGTTTTTATAATTTTATATATTTCATAATTTTTAAGCTGGTTTACGTCTTGAATTTCGATTTCGAGGTCATCACAGATTACTTCAATCCGGGAAGCCCTCCAAAAGGAAGTTCTTGAAAGGATAGCCTCCCTAAATTCTGGGAGGTGGAGATATGACTCGTTTATGTTTCCTATACCTCCGAAAAAATCTTTAAATGCTCTTGATAATTCAATACTTGTTGCATTTCTCATCCCCCGACTATCAATCTCATCTGGTAGAGGGATATCAGGGATTGTTCTGACAAAGGGATGAAAGATAGCCCCTGCTCTTGCAGGAACACCCCTAAAGTTACTAGCTGGTTTGTTAGACCTAACTTTTTTTGAGGGGCGGGTTTTATGATCACACATATACAAAATGAGAGACTCCTTAGAATTGCATTTCTTACAAACCACTTTATAGCTCCTCAAATCGTCTTTTCTGCTCCAGGATAATTTCTTAAACCCATTTTTTTCACCACACTTTTTACAATCATTGCCTAAATTCGACATGGCCTCTATCGGATAATTTGCCCCACATTCATCACAAAAAGCTACGAAAGTAAAGTGCTCGATTGGAGAGGAGCATTTACATGGTTTATTTTCATTGAGATTGAAGTAGGTATGACAATTGGTACAAATCGCAGAATTCGGATACACTTTAAATCTACCCGAAGTTCCGTCGTCATTTCTGCTATCTAAAAGTCTTGGACATGTTATTTTTAAATCTTTGGGATCCATTAGATGGTAGTCGTAGCCCTCTTTTGTTGCTCTCAAAATAAGTTTTTTTCTAATGAGGTCATAGAAGAATCTTCGATATTTTTCGAAATTTAAGTTTGAATCTCCAGTAAAGTCCTCATTTAACCACATTACCTGATAACTCATCTTATTTTTTGTGAAGAATTGGTCTGGGTGACCTTGAAAGAAGGCACTTCCTTCTTGAATTTCGTGAAAAAATTCATCCAGTTTAACCACCTCCTCTTATGAGTTTGATTTTATTATCATCATTGGTCGTTAAAACAAGCTGTTTTTGAATGCCTCTCATACCCGTTTGGTTCTTAAAATAATGGCTACCACTTCTTTCCAGTATCTTAGGGATGAAATCGTTGTCTCTGCTATCGGAATCGTGGATAATTTGACGCCATCGTGTCTCAACTTCTTCTTCAACATTAATCTCAACGGGTTTTCCATACACATCTCTGATAAATTGAACTAACAATTCTTTTATAGAGGAGTTTAATGAGACAAGGTCTTTTTTATGATATAACGGGGTTCCTTCAATCTCTGAAAGATGTTGTAAAATTCCAGCACAGAAAAGGGAATTAATCGTTTGCATAGTGCCTAATCTTGCATTTCGGTTGATGGGAACTGGTCTTACTTGATGGTCTAATGAATCATGGTATCTTTTGAAATTTCTGAAAAAACTATCATCACGTACCCTATTGGGATAGAACCAGAGTAATACAATGCCCCGGTATTTTCGTCCAACGCGTGATAGAGCTTGTATATATTCAGACGTAGTGTTTGGAATTCCTTGAAAAACCATAATATTTAGCTCTTCTAAATCAACTCCGTGGGAAACAACTGATGTGGCAAAAAGGGGTGAATAGGCTGAGGTGGGATTAATTTGTTCGTTTATTTCGTAGTCCTCAATAATTTCCCGGACTTTGTTTATTATGTATTTGAGTTCGTCTAATCCTCTTCCACCGGTCAATACTGTTCCTCTAACATGGGCTATAGATGCTGATGTGAGATAATCATTTATAACAGTGTCTGAAAATCTATCCATATCCTCTGCATCTTGAACCTTAGGATGATATGTAAGTGGGATAAGATGTTTCTTAAATTCAATTAGGGCTTCCTTCTCATCTTTAAATCCATATTCAGTTAAAAATCCCGATTTTGAAGTTAGAAATCTTTTCTGTTGCGTATGGAGGAATTCACATACATGACGCAGGGTCCTTAACGTGGCATAGTGATTATCTCTTAAGTTTGGTTTCAGACCATATATCAGACGCTTTTCTCCGGGAATATGGTCGTAAAAGAAGTCCCTTGATGAACCAAAACCCTCCGGAGAAGGTCCAGGTAGTATGATAGAACCTTTATTGTATAACTCATAAATTTGCTTTTCCGTTCCGTTTAATGTTGCACTCATCACCACATGTTTAAGACCTCTGACACCAGAATTAGAACGGACTATGGTTTCAATTAGTCCTTCAAAATGGGAAGAAATTGTGCCAAACCCTTCTCGTAATAGATGCATTTCGTCTTGTATCGAGAGTAGTGGACCATCGCACGTTTCTTCATTTTTACCGATTTCTTCACAAATCCCCTCCTTTTCATTATCTTCACATTGTTCTCCTGATGGAATGAAACCGTGGCCGTTGGGACATATGCTTCCTTTACACCCAAGAAGAGTTCGTGCTCTTCGTTGGCTAGAAAGACCTGCCCATTTATCAACAGTTGAGACAATAACAGATGGTCTGAACCTAAAAACCTCTCTGTCCGAGAGGTAGATATGAAATATGTGATCGTGGTTTTTATCACAAACATGAACGATTCTTTTTCGAGTAGGGTCGTCTACTAATCGGACAACTCCTTTTTCTTTTCCAGTACAAAGTGGACATTTAGAGATTATTTTAGATTCCGGACCGGGTTTTATCGACTCTTTGTATTTTTCATCTTTGTACAACTTCCTCTTTAATTTGTAATACATATCAGGAAAATCATCAGTCGAACTTCCTACATAATAACCTAGAGAGAACTCAGATCCACCAAACAATTCCTCGTATTTTTTCCTGGTTTCCTCTGCAAAGATAAGAACACTCGAAAGCCGCTCTAACTGTTGGATTGAAAGCATCCGCAAGGGAAACTTTACTATGGCTGTTACACCAGATGTTTTACCCGTTACTCTTTCATAAAACAATGCTAAAACCACTAAACCAAAATAGGCTTCGGATTTCCCTCCGCCTGTGCCGACATGGAGAACATCCACTGTTTCAAAATCCTTTTTTTCAATGATGGACCGTAAACCCGCCACTATGAAAACAATCTGGAAAATTCGCCAAGATGCCCCCAAGATACCTTTGCTTTCGTAATACTTTGAGAATGTCTCATTCATCTTTAGGAAGGATTCTCTAGCTACCCCATCTTCATTCAGAATCTTTATGCCCTGTTCAAAAAGTTCGATAATATCTCCAAAATGCTTGATATTATTCTCCCTTTCAATCCATGTCTTTTCCCTGTTCTCCTCTCTCTGCTGGAAGGGTGAATTGTATGTAGAAGGTAATCTTGATTCATACTCTGTCTTCCTAGATTTCATTTCTTCTAATAACTTTTCCAGTTCTGATATACCGTCTGGACCTGAAAGGATTGAAAAAGTAACATCTACCCCTTCTATTTTCTCTGCTGGTATAATGTTTGGTTGATTGAAAAGGTCATAATGACGTGTAGAAAAAATCGTTTTTCTTTCGTTAAGCCAATACGCCTGACAGTTGATTGTCCTGAAATCATAATAATACCTTTGCTTAAATCCTTCGTACATGTATTCATCTTTGAACTCTTCGTTTCTTATTTCGCCTAAATCAACTTCATATTTACAATTAAAAAGATTTTTATCAAATCTTTTTCCTTTCCTCGGGTCTTCAGATGCCTTATTTGTTAAGTCAAACCTTAATATTTTTAATTCAACTGAGGAATCGTCGGAAAAATCCGAACCTGACATAGAAACTTTAGCTTTCCATGTGCCTTCAGGAATATCGTAAGTTCTTATCGAATCTTGGTTTATTTTTTTACATAAAGATGAAAAGTCTAAATCTATATCAGCTTGCCAACCGTTCGCAATAAAATCATCCACTGAAATATTTTCCGAAAAAGAAAAACCTTTCCTCTTCCAACCTTTTTCTCCATCATCTCCCAAACTAACGCGATAGTATACGTATCCGGTAATTTTTAATTTGATGCTACCTCTTCTCTCAAATTCATTACTCTTGATTAAGAGGGAAGTTCTCATCCTTCTTGCACGGATAGATGCTCTTTCCTGATCCTGTGAGGAAAAGAA
>JAWODV010000082.1:0-35737 GCA_046483075.1 Kosmotogaceae bacterium
AAAAGTTGCGCTTATTGAGAAAAATGAACTTGGGGGCACTTGTACCAATGTAGGTTGTATACCTACAAAAGCGTTGTTAAGCGCTTCACACCTTTATTCCGAAATAAACGATAAAGCCAAACGTTTTGGAGTAACGGTTGAAAAATTTAGTTACGACGAAGGTAAAATAATGAAACACTCAAAAAAGGCAACAATATTATCTCGAAAAGGTATAGAACATTTACTAAATGAAAATAATGTTGAGATTATTAAAGGTACTGCAGAAATAATAGATAAAGGAAAAATCAGAATCAAAGAGAGTGGAAACTTTGTTGAAGGTGAAAATCTTATTCTTGCACAGGGTTCAGATCCTGCCAATTTTCCACCATTTGAAGATGTCGAAGGTATTATGACCAGTGATGATGTTTTTAACATAAAGAAATTTCCTGAATCAATTCTCATTATTGGCGGAGGATATATTGGAGTTGAGTTCGCTACATTCTTTTCTTCATTTGGCGTGAAGGTTCATCTCGTTGAAATTCTTGATCAAATCCTTTCTACAGAGGATGAAGATGTAGCTGAAGATATAAAGAAAGCTCTTAAGAGAAAAAGCGTTAAAGTATTAGAAAAGACAGAAGTAACGACTGTTGAAAAGGAAAATGGTACATTCACTTCTACTATTAAGAATAAAGAAAAAGACGAACAGCAAGAATTAAAAACGGAAAGTGTTTTACTTGCTGTGGGTAGAAAACCGGCTATAACAGAGGATATTAAAGCGCTTAGTGTTGAAATAGACAAAGGAGTTATTACTGACGATCATATGTGCACAAATATAGAAAATGTCTACGCAATCGGAGATATAAAGGCTAAATACATGCTGGCACATACAGCAATGCATGAAGGAATAGTTGCAGCTGAGAACATCGCCGGCATGGAAACAAAAATGGACTACTCGGCAATTCCCTCAGTGATATTCTCTAATCCGGAAGTTGCATCGGTTGGTTTGAGAGAAAAAGATGTTGAAGAGGAAAAAACAAAGGTATCAAAATTTCCTATTTCAGCCACAGGTAGAGCCAGAACAATGGAAGAGTTAATAGGCTTTGCTAAGATAATTTCCGATAAGAAAAACGACACTGTTCTTGGCCTGACTATAGTTTCTCCAAATGCAACTGAAATGATTATGGAAGGCGTAATCGCAGTAAGGAACAAACTAACTACTTTACAACTGATGGAGTCAATTCATCCGCATCCAACATTAACAGAGACAATTTTAGGAGCACTGGAAAAGGCAAATGATAGGGAGATACATATTTGAATCAAAAAAACGTTGTGCGATAGTTGGTTGTCGGTTGTACGGAAGTACAAAAACAAGATATTGATATGCGATTTGGTGGACAATCGGATATGCTGCTTGAAGAACAGCAGGATATGCGAGCTGCGCTCGGATTTGCGCCTACGGCGGATAAACATCTAAAAATCGGTTCTAGGGTCATGGGTTTAAGGTCTAGTAAAACAAAATAACACCCACCACCGCAAGCGGTCCCCCGCCCTCAAGGGCGGATTAGAAACCAAGAAAGACAAAAAACGTTGTGCGTGAGTGGGTTGTGCGTGGTTCGCAAAGTTCAAAAAAACAAAACGAGAGCTCGAGAAGGACCAAGGGAACGAGAGACCGAGACAAAAGTCAAACGAACACCTTCCCCCTGCTTCGCAGGTACCTTCCTCGAGGAAGGAATTTTTAAAAAACTAGAGGCAAAAACTAATAAAAAAGTGGGTTCTAGGTTTTAGGGTATAGGGTTTGGTTTTAATAGAAATATAATTATTGTTTTTTATAGTAATTGCTTATCTTCAAGCGACTCTCTCTGAGTTGCTTGTCCCAACTTATCAAGCCTCACTCTCCAAGCGGCTAATGGATTTTTGCAGTTGCTTATCTACAAGCGCCTCTTTTGGAGCAGCTTGTATCATCAGATCAAGCCCCTCTCTTCGATCGTCTTTGTTAACACCCCCAGCTAAGTACAGCTGGCCACCCTCAAGGGTGGAATTTTTAAAACAGACAAAACACATTGTACGTTGTACGCAAAATTCAAACACGAGAAGCCGAGAAGGACCGAGGTGACGAGAATCCGAGACCTTATAGAAGAACGGGATTGGGGTCTAGGGATCTGATAAGAAAAAAAGTTTTAAGGTCAATTGTAATTCTTCCCACGGATTTGCATCTAAATTCCTCAAAAATGGAAATTATTACACTTAATTGTCTTATTGACATGTCTTATGATATAACAAGATGTATACAATAAAAGTTGTATAAAGGAGCGAACTCTATGAATCATAAGATTGTTTTTAAGGAAATCACCGCAGATAATTTAAGGGATGTTATAAAGCTCAGTGATACGTTGCATGAGAATCAAAAGAAAGCTGTTGCAACCAATGCTGCTTCGATAGCTCAAGCGCATTATTCAAAAAACGCCTGGTTTAGGGCTATTTATCATGGTTCAGAACCTGTAGGATTTATTATGCTCAATTATAGTCCTGTTGAGAAGTACAAGGACACCAAACATACTTTTTTGTGGCGATTTATGATTGGTGGAAAACACCAGAAAAACGGATATGGAAAAGCAGCACTTGAATTATTAGTCGAGAAATTGAGAAACGAGAAATGTGAGAAGCTGGTAACTTCCGTCGATGAAGAATTTGGGCCTCTTGAATTTTATAAAAAGATTGGTTTTGTGGATACCGGAGAATATATTGATGGTGATGAGCGGGTACTAATATTAGATCTTCTCAAACAATAACCCTTTTTATCTCAATCAATATCGATTACCAGGGGTTGTTTTTTTGACCAATAACAGTTAATAGTATTATAAAAAATGAGACAATCCATCATGTACAAAAGATTGTCTCATAAAAATGAATTCAAAAATTGTTTATCAGTTTTGTGGTATTACCTGGCCAGTTCGTAAATTTTCTTAACATCTTCTTTGTCAAGTTTGACGAAGTTCCCTATTGGGCCATCTTCGGTCGCTTTGTCAGCCATTTCTTCAAATTTGTCTGATGGAATATCAGCCTCATTGAGGCTTACAGGAATACCAAGACTTGAAAAGAACTGTTTGAGACGTTTTATTCCTTCCAACGCCATCTTTTCAGGATTTCTGAAATCCGGGTCAACATCCCAAACTCTGTATGCAAACTGGGCAAATCTTTCCACATCATGTTTGTAGACATATGTCATCCATGGAGCCCACATTATTGCTAGTCCTCCACCATGAGCTATATCGTATATTGCACTCAATTCATGCTCTATCTTGTGGGTAGCCCAATCACCTATTCTACCCGTACTTAGAAGATCATTATGTGCTATGGTACCTGCCCACATGATTTCAGCTCTAGCATCATAGTTCTTTGGTTCCTCTAAAGCAATGGGCGTATTGGTAATCATAGTTCTTAAAGTTGCTTCACAGAGCCTATCGGTAAAATCAACGTTTCCGGTGTTTGTAAAGTATCTTTCCATGACATGGGACATAATATCAACAGCTCCTACTGCGGTCTGATAAGCAGGTAATGTATATGTCAATTCTGGATTCATGATTGCAAATTTTGGTCTCATTTTGAAATTGTTAACAGCTCTTTTGTACCAGCCGTTTTCGTTTGTTATTACAGAGCCCATACTTGATTCACTACCCGCTGCAGGAATTGTCAGGACAACCCCCAACGGAAGTGATTCTTCAACCGTGCTTTCACCTGTATAAAAATCCCAGACATCTCCTTTGTAGGGAACCCCTATACCTATCGCTTTCGTTGAATCAATGACACTCCCGCCACCAACAGCAAGGATCGCATCAATATTATTTTTTCTGCACAGTTCAATCCCTTCTTTTACAAGTGATAATCTCGGATTTGGCTCTACTCCACCAAGTTCGAAAATTTCCACTCCTGAAGCTTTTAGATTATTTACAACCCTATCGTATAAACCAGTTCTTTTGATACTTCCCTGTCCATAATGGAACAGTATTTTCTTCCCATATTTTGAGATCTCTTCTCCAACCTTTTCTTCAGTACCTTTCCCAAAAATTATCTTTGTTGCATTGTGAAATGTGAAATTTTGCATCAAATCACTCCTTTTTGCTAATACTTTAATAAACCTAATTTTAAACTCACTCATATATAAATTTCTTTGATCTGATTTGTTTGGAGCTATAAAAACACAGCATTACTCCCCATATTTATGATAGCAAATTAATAACAGCTTTATAACCTGTAAGCGCTCAAAACTGATCGCAGACAGTTTTTTGTTCTCACCTAAAACCTATTAGCAAGAATCTAAAAGCGAATTTGTTTTTTTATGCTCTGTCACATATTTTTCTTATATCAGATTGGGCTTGAGTAATCTTTTCGTCACTCAGTGTATTTAGTTTGAAAAGATGTATGGTTACTCCTGTTCCCACTCCTAAAAGTATCAACGTTAAATATAGATTCCAGATAATTATCATGGATAGAGTAAGCATTGCCCATAAAAAGCATAAAGCTACTATTCTCGTGCTCTTTTTTATCGCCTTATACTTCATATAACTATATATGTAAGCCCCAAAAACACCATGACTGATTAACCATACATAAAGTCTTCTGGAACTCCGTAAATAACAATAAGCTGTCAACAGCAAGAACGGAGTTGTAGGCAGTACAGGCATTACAATTCCAATAACACCCAATCCCAAAGAAAATGATCCTGCTATCAACAAAAATTTTCTTTTTACTTTCTTAATTAACATAGCTTCACTTCCATTATTCTCAAACTATATAATCAATCCTTTTTAATTTCGCTCATTGGAATATCAAGAGCTTTAGCAAGACCTTCCCCATAATCTGGATCGGCTTTAAAACAATGTTTAATATGCCTGATCTTAATTTCCTTTGGCGAATCCCCCATGTGTCTTGCAGTATTTCCAAACAGCGCTTCCTGTTGTTGCTTGTTCATTAACCCAAAGAGTTTTCCAGGTTGTGTATAATAATCATCGTCATCTTCCCTGAAATCCCAGTGATCAGCTGCTCCCTTTATTTCAAGAGGAGGTTCTTTGTAGTCTGGTTGTTCCTGCCATTCACCGTAGCTATTCGGTTCATATGCAAGTGTGCTTCCAGCATTGTCGTCTACCCTCATTTTTCCATCACGGTGATAACTATTGGTGGGATACCTGGGAGCATTTACAGGGATGAGATTATGGTTAACTCCCAGTCTGTAACGCTGTGCATCACCGTAGGAAAAGAGTCTTCCTTGAAGCATCTTGTCTGGAGAAAACCCAATACCGGGAACAATATTTGCTGGATTAAAGGCTGCCTGTTCAACCTCTGCAAAATAGTTTTCTGGATTCCTGTTTAATTCAAAATATCCTACCTCTATAAGTGGGAAATCCTTTTTATACCAGACTTTAGTTAAGTCAAAAGGATTATAGGGCATCTGTTCTGCCTCTTTCAGTGTCATCACCTGAATGTACATTTTCCAGCTAGGAAAATCTCCTCGTTCAATACTTTCATAAAGATCTCGCTGGTGGCTTTCTCTGTCTTTAGAAACAATCTCTTCAGCTTCAGCATCTGTTAGATTTTTGATACCCTGTTGAGTAACAAAATGGAACTTAACCCATATACGTTCATTGTCCGCATTGATCATACTGAAGGTGTGACTTCCAAAACCATGCATATGTCTGTAAGAATAAGGGATACCTCTGTCACTCATAGTTATTGTTACCTGATGAAGAGCTTCAGGCAATGATGACCAGAAATCCCAGTTATTAGTTGGACTTCTCATGTGTGTCCTGGGATCCCTTTTAATGGCATGATTTAGATCGGGAAATTTGAGTGGGTCACGAAGAAAGAAAACTGGAGTGTTATTTCCAACAAGATCCCAGTTGCCCTCTTCCGTATAATATTTCATAGCAAATCCACGAATATCACGTTCTGCATCTGCGGCGCCCCGTTCACCAGCTACTGTTGAAAAGCGAACAAACATCTCAGTTTTTTTGCCAACCTTTGAGAATAACTTTGCTTTTGTGTATTTTGTAATATCGTGCGTTACAGTAAATGTACCGAAAGCACCTGAACCTTTTGCATGCATTCTTCTTTCAGGAATTACCTCTCGGTCAAAATGAGCCAGCTTTTCCAGATACCAGACATCCTGAAGTAACATCGGTCCTCTCGGACCAGCAGTCATTGAATTTTGATTATCAACCACCGGAGCTCCGAATGCTGTTGTCAATTTTTTCTCTTTTTTCTGTTTCTTATCTTTCTTCTTTTCGTTCTTACCTTCCATATTAAAACCTCCTTATTCTTTCTTTTACTGACAGACACTTTGGACAAATTCCTTTAAGATAAATTTCTGTCTCTGTGATTTCAAAATCTTTCAGGCTTTTTTCCAAAGAATCATCTATATTAATATCAAAATCAGTTATTTCCTCACATTCAACACATTTGAAATGTCCATGCGATTTTGTGATTATGTCATATCTGGTTTCGTTTTCTTCAATTGTTAGTTTGTTGACCAGCCCAAATTTAATAAATGAAGAAAGTGCATTGTAAACGGTAGTTTTGGAAAGTGTTGGAATTTTATCATTAAGATCGTTGAATATTTGCGATACGGTAGGGTGATTCTGATTTTTGATCAAATAATCATAAATCAGAATTTTATGAAATGAAAGCCTTATACCTTTTTCCTTAAATAAACTCCTAATTTTTTCATTAGAAAGATTCACAGAGTTTTCTCCTTATCCATCTGGTAAGCAAACAAAATGAAATGAGTATTAAATTAAAATGATTATAACATTGTTTCTTAAACAACGTAATCACACGGAAGAGTAACACAACACCTAATAGCTATAAGCTAAAAGTGCTTTTAGAGCATTTAATGACTTCTGGCGAGGGCTGCCGGAGGCTGGGTGTGTGCATTTTTTAAAGGCAAAAACGATGTACGTTTCAAATACCGTCCATCGCTCCGCTTAGTCCATTGTCCAGCGGGTTAAGAAATCGAGATCCGAGAACCGAGAAAAACCAAGAAGACGAGAATCCGAGATTAAAAAAAGTCCAATGCTTGCGCTTCATCCATCGAATTAAAAAATACGTGGTACGTCAGTGGGTTGTACGTTGTACGGAAGTACAAAACACTAGAAACGAGAAGGACCGAGAGAACGAGAATCCGAGAGCCCGAGAAAGTTCTTAAACCCGCTGATATGCGCCTTGGGGATCAGGTGGATGTGCTTAGCAGAGATCTGGATATAAGCTACGAATTGTCAGGATAAACGGGTTAGTTAAGAAGTATCTTTAAAGGAAAGTAATTTACACGCTGATATCGGCTTTGTTGAACACCCAGGAAGATACCAGTAAAACTACCCCGCCAATTGCCATAATTATTAATGAATTACCAAGGAAGATTTTTTCATCAATAATGGTATCTGCAAGTGGTATGTAGTGAAATATGCTTATTTTCGCCATCCATTCAAGATGATCAAAGCTTCTACCCAATGAATCTCCAAAGTACATAAATATTGTTAAACCAATCGATATCGCAGTATTTAGTGAACCCTTTTTAGTAAGCACTGAAACCAAAACTGCTATACTCCCAAAAAATACTTGGACTGCAAGGGCATAGACTCCAAATCCTAAAAGGACTTTATTACTGTAATCTCCGCTTACAAAGAGTGCAAAAAGCTGCATCATAGAAAATGTAAAAACTGAACTTAAGAACAATATATAGCTGTACATTGCAAAAGCTTTCGAAAAGAAGAAAGTGAGGCGTTTTCCCGGCTTAATCAGTAGATACTCTATAGTTTTATTCTCAAATTCTTTTGAAAAAAGTGAACCAGCAAGCATTGCAGCATATATTGCGGAAAGTATATAAACAAAACTCATACCTTCTGATCCAAATAGTCCCTCGGGCTTAGATATTACTTCTGCTTCAAAGTTGAACATCTGTAAGAGAAATTGCGGCATTTTTTCCAGGAATTGCATCATTTCGTCTGCCTGTTTCAATAATTCATCGCTCAAAGGAATATACAAGAAACAAAAGCCAACAAAAACAGAAGTCCAGATGATTACACTAACGAAATTCCATTTCATTTCTTTTTTATATACATTGACAAATACCATAATTATTTTTCCTCCTGATAAAACTCCATAAATGATTCTTCTAAAGATGGATTACGTATTTGAACATCTTCAAAATCAACTTTCGAAAGTAGTTTCACGAACTCTTTAAGCTGACTCTTTTTTATTGTAAAAACGTGAGTTTGATTGTTTTGGCTTTTTAGCTCAAAGTCATTCAAAAACTCAGGTTTGCTTAAACCCCTAATGGTAACGATCTTTCTTGCATATTTACTGAGATCGTCAATATTCATATCCTTTATCAGTTTTCCATCTTTTATGATTCCAACCCTCTGACACAATCTTTCTACTTCAGATAGGTTATGTGAAGAAAACAATATAGCAGCTCCTCGTTCTCTTTCCTTTTCAAGCAAATCATAGAGTTTATTTTGCAACAACGGATCTAACCCATTGGTTGGTTCATCGAGTATCAGGTAATCAGGTTTATGAACAACCGCCTGTAGTATTCCAACCTTCTTTCGATTTCCCTGAGAAAGTTCATTGAATTTCTTATTTCTTTCAATATTTAGATAATCACAGAGCTCATTCTCGTATTCCTGATTTATGTCCTTATAAAACCTTCTGTTAAATCGCAAAAATTCATTGATTCCCATATTTCCATAAAAATTGACCTCTCCCGGCAGGTAACCTATTTTGTGCTTTGCTTGATGAATATCATGCGGAATTAAATGATCACCAATTTTTACTAAGCCTTTGTCTTTTTTCAGTAAACCCAGGATTATTCTTATGGTTGTTGTTTTTCCAGCACCATTTGGACCTATTAATCCATAAATCTCATTCTTTTCTATTTTGAAGCTGACATCTTCAACACCGCGAAATTTGCCATAGTATTTCTTTAAATTTTCAGTGATTATCATTTAAATTACTCCTAGCAAGCTTTAGGGAATTCTCAAAACTTTTAAGTCGCTCAGGTAATATACTGGGATCAGTAACCTGAAAAGCATTTATGCCTATTTCCCTGGCAGATTTCACATTATCAGCTTTGTCATCCATAAAAATTGCCCTGCGTGGTTCAATTTTCTCTTGATTAAGTATGTATAAATAAAACTGAGGATCCGGTTTTGCATAACCAATTATGTTTGACGCGTATACTCGATCAAATAATTCGTAATCACCTCTTTCGAGGAAATACCTGTAATGTGAATCAAAGGTATTTGTAGCACAAATGACTCTGTAATTTTTTCTTAGTTTATTAATTAGCTTTTCTACCTCGGAATATTTTTCAGGTTTGAAATATCTTATCCACCAATCATATCTATTTGATTTGATACCAGTTTTTTTGTAAAAACTATCCCAGAATTGCTTTTCACTAACCTGACCACTGCTCAAAGCTTTTAACAATTCTTCACCAACTTCCTTCAACAATTCCTCTCGTGTCATGTTAAATTCTTTACCAATAAGAGGTGCAACATCAAAGTTCTTTACAACTACGCCTCCCATATCAAACATGTATAGAAACATAAAATCACCTCAATGAATTTTACCATTTCACAGTATCTTCGTCTGTTAGCTAAAAGCATAGAGTATAATAGACTATAAAGTGAGGAGGATGTAAAATGAAGAAAATTGTGTTTTTTATTTACAACGAAATGGTCGATTATGAATTTTCACTGGCAGCGGATTTACTTGGCTATTCAAATGAATTCGAGGTATTCACAGCCTCTTACGATAAATCACCTGTAAAAAGTAAAGCTGGAATCATTTACCAGCCAACATATGATCTGGATGAGGTTTTAGAAATGGAAAAAATTGATGGTATTGTCATAACAGGAGGCTGGAAAAGGAAAAAGGATGAACGCTTAACTTCTCTTCTTGGAAAATTAAACAAAGAAGAAAAACTGATTGCTGCCATCTGTGCTGGCCCTGAATTCTTAACTGATACAAACATATTGAAAAGCCACAATTATACTTCCTCTCTTGACCATGAAGAATATGTCAAAAATAATGAAGAAGACCCCTTCCCACGAGAAAAATTTATTAACGAAACTGTTGTAAGAGACAGAAACCTTATAACAGCTAAAGGAGAAGCATTTATTGATTTTGCTATTGAAATAGCCGATTGGTTAGATCTGTTTGAAAATTTTGATAGTAAAGAAGAGGTAAGGGAAACCTTTAAAATAACGTAAAAAAGCATGCTTCAATAGAAGCATGCTTTCTATTAATTTACTCTTCTCTAGTTAAGAAGTAGTAGATAGTTTTCGGTTCATCAGAAGATTCTAGATAATGCAATTCCATATTGTTATTTGAAAGAAATGTTCCGATCATTATTCCGTCATCGTGTTCGACAATATATATATCTCTTCCATCACCTGTAATTAGGCCTGAAAAATACTCATCAATTACAATATCTCCTTCGGTGTTCCACACTTTTTTTCTTCCATGGAAAGCTCTACCATTCTGCTCTTCAACAAAAAGTTTGAAAGTGAAGCCTTCAGGTAATGGCATATGCTTATCACCATTAACAGGTGCAAAATAACCAAAGCCCTCCGATTTCATCCTTTTCCAGGTTCCAACGATGTTTGGAAGTGATCCCTTTTCAGCTTCTGGTTTCACATTAACTGCGTAGTAATGTTCTTCTGCTGGTTTAGTATCCTCCCAGCTTCTATGTAACTTAAATTCAATTAACGCACACCCTTCACTCAATGCATTAAATGTCCATTGTTTTGTAGCCGGTGCACCAGGTCTTTCTGCTTTGTGCAATGTTTTCTCATTTTTAAGTGAAATCACACCAGTATTTGAAATCTCGTATTCCCATGTGTATCCAGTAGAAGGATTTTCTTCGAGTACAACCAGTAGGTTATCTCCTACCTCTGCGTTTATGGTAAGAGACTGTAACAATTGTTCTTCTTTTTCTTTATCTTTTATTTCTTTTACAATCTTCACATTGTATGCCTTTATGTCTACTGTACTGGATGTTCCTTCCCATTCACGGTAATTTCTAAAAATAATTGTAGTTTCCCCCTCTTTTAGTGGTTCAAATAACCATTTTACAATCTGGGGAGCGCCTACAATTTCTTTATCATTTTTGGTTTCTGTTCGTGTAATACTTTTAAGCTTTAAGATCTCTGGATTAGTTATCTCAAAACTCCAGGTATAACCTGTTGAACTATTTTCTTCCAATTTCACAACCGGGATGTGTGACAGGCTGACAGTGTTTAAAACATCGTTTAAAACAATGTTTTCGGAAAATGCAAAAACCCCCGTTACCAAAACCAACAAGAGTATCAGTACTTTTCTCATAATACACCTCCATCAATATAGTTAACCTAAATTTTCTATAATTTTTCATGCTAATTGTAGTAACACATTTTTGATTATTATAAAACAAATGTTAGAATCCTTAACATAAGGTGGTGAAAATTTGTCATTTATTTGTCAATTCTTCATAATATCGGCAGCAATACTTTACACAATCTCAATATGGGCAGAGCTTCTGTCTAATGCACTAAAAAAGTATATCATTATATTACTCTGGTTAGGAATCTTAAGTGATACACTTTTTATTACTACATCTTATATTACAAAACCTCAATACATTGTATTGGTCATCCCTGTTGGTATTCTTTTAGCTTTCCTTATGTTAATAAAGATAGTTCTTTCAACCATTTATTATCTCAAAAACCTTTATTCGCAAAATTTACGACTATATGGCATAGTAGTTTGGTTCGTCTGGGTTTTTTATTATATAATTAGCTTTATCATAGGATAAAAAGCTTACCATTAACTTTATTTGTGGGGAGGTTAGAATGGATAAAGATTTTATTATTCCTTTAACCGCAATATCTATTGTGCTTACACTTGGTTTATTGTCGCTATATATCTTCCCCATTACACCTATTCCTAAACCCGATGGAAAATATGACATTGGGATTACAATAAATGAATATACAGATCTATCAAGAGAGGAACTCGCAACAGAAGAAAAAGATAATAGAAGGCTACTTTTTGATGTATGGTATCCAGCTTCAACAGTTGAAGGATACAAACCTATTACATGGTTAAGAGAAGGAGATACTTATTACGAAGGAATTTACAGAAGTCATGGAATTAACGAATTTCTGCTTCAACATACAGAGCTTGTTAAAACAAATTCTTTTATAGATGCACCACTTCTTGAAGAAGGACCGTACCCGGTAATAATTTTATCACCGGGAACACCAGCACTGTCATCGCTGTATTTTCATTTTACTGAAAAACTTACCAGTAATGGTTATGTTGTTGTCGCAATGGAACAACCATATGCGGATATTGTTGTTGTTTTTCCTGATGGTGATGCAATTTTCTATGAGAGAGCAAAGATTAATAACATCTCCAATTCCGAAAAAGAAGACGATGAAACTCTAAGAAAAGTTTTGAATTACTTATCCTACGATATCGATTCAACTTTTAGATATCTTGAAGAACTAAACAGGGACAAGTTTAATGGTATGATGGACCTTAATAATATTGGTTTAATGGGTCATTCGGGTGGAGGTGGGATTGTTCTTGACTATGCATTAAACAACGACAACATCAACGCTTTGATCTGCCTGGATCCTGCCATTTATCTCATGACTGAGGAAGAACTGAGCACAGGTCTTGATATACCCTTTATGATTACCATGAGTGAAGAATGGTTAAACCTTAAAAGGTATGATAAAGTGAAATTTTTACTCGAAACAAGTCGATCAAAATGGTATACTGCTGAAATAGAAAACGCTTTACATGCTGATTATGCAATGATTCATTACCTTTCACCACTGGCATTATTACTTAATAAAACCGATACATTCATGTCCAGGGGTGGAGAAGAGATCATAAAAGATCTGATTCTTGCTTTTTTTGACGAAAATCTAAAGGGAAAGCAGAGAGATCTTAAAAAAATAGTACAGAATGATAGTAGAATTACTTTATATTCAAGCTCTGATTTTTAAATCTATTGTTTTTTGTAAAAAGAAACTTCGATTTGTCCAAAAATCCTGTCCAGAATAAAGGCCAACAAAGCGGCCGGAATTGCCCCTTCAAGAATAAAGGCAGTATTCTGATTAACCAGGCCAGATACAATTGGTGATCCTAGTCCTCCGGCACCTATCGTTGCCCCAACAGCGGCTGTACCAACGTTTATTACTACCGAGGTTCTTATTCCCGCAATTATCACCCTCATGGCAAGAGGTAATTCAACCATTGTCAGGCATTGAATACCACTCATCCCCATTCCGGTAGCTGCCTGCAAAAGTTGTTTTGACACACCTTCTAACCCTGAAATGGTATTTCTCAAGATTGGTAAAAGTCCATACAAAAACAGGGCAAATATTGTAGGTTCTGCACCAAATCCTAGCATTGGTACTGCAAGCATCAGAACGGCTACTGGAGGAAATGTTTGACCTAATGTGGCAAGGCTGTTTACGAGGTCTGAAAATTGCTGACCAAATCTTCTGGTTACAAGAATGCCCAATCCTACTCCAATTATTATTGATAAACCACTTGAAAGACTAACAAGAAACATGTGTTCTGCAACCATTTTTAATAACGAAGCTCTAGGATATATAACATTCTTCAAATCTGGAAAAATCGTTTCAAGAAAAATTCGCCACAGATCCATACTTGATATAAGAGCAATGAACAACCCTATTAATATGAAGGTGATAATCCATCCTTTTATTTTCTTCATTCGATTTCACCTTCAATTTCTAAACCCTCTGGCGTTAACAAGCTTATTAAGCCTTTAAAACAAATATCCGTAACTATTGCCAAAAACAGTACTGGTAATGTTCCCAGTATAATGAGATCCATGGCACCCTGGCCAACTCCCTGAAAAATGAACTTTCCAAATCCACCACCACCAATCAGAGCCGCTAGTGTTGTATTTCCAATTGCCTGAACAGTAGCCAACCTGATTCCTGCCAAAACAATGGGAACCGCAAGGGGTAATTCGATCTTCGTTAACAATTGTCTTTTACTCATTCCCATACCTTTACCAGCTTCGATGATATCCTCCGAGATAATATCAAGACTTGTAAATGTATTCCTTATAACAGGCAATAAAGCATAAAGCGTTAGGGCAATCAAAGCTGGTGCATATCCAGTTCCTCCGATGCCCAGAGATTTAAGTACAGGAAAGCGCGCTGATAACAAAGCAAGAGGTAATATGAGCAGACCAAATAACGCTATAGCTGGAACCGTCTGTAAAAAGTTTGTGATTGCAAAAATTGGTTTTTCAAGAAATTTCCTTCTATAGGATAGTATGCCCAGGGGAATACCAATCAATGTTCCCAGACCTGCAGCAATAAAGGAAATGAATAAATGTTGATTTAAGGCCAGTAAGAATCTGTCACTTCTTCCATAGTACTCTTTTACAACAGAAATCTCTGATAGAAAACCACTAAAGAGCATTATAAGTATTACAGTAGGTATAATGAGTGTCAATATAGCTCTGATGATGACTTTATTTTTTATCTTTCTTAAAACTGAAAAATTCACTGTATAAAGGCTTAAAATACTAACCCAAACAGCAGCTCCTATGGACACTCTGCCAAATTGCATATCCTGTGAAAGTAGTTCTCTTGAGGCTAAGCCCATAAAAAAGACAAGAAGAAAGAATGCTAAATCTGCAAGAACAAGAGAAACAAAATCTTTTATAATTAAGCTTTTTGTTTTTCGTGTCAAAACTGATAATATAAAAATTATCGCCCAACATGACAAAATTGCAATACCCGCAAAGGGATATACTTCAAATATATTTACTGGCTCACCAGGAAGTAACCTATTTGGTTTTATTGAAACCAGAGGTAAAAAAATTATCGTTAGTACTCCGGTTATTGCTCCAAGTATTAAAACTTGCTCCCGTTTTGTCACATCGGGCTTATTGAACATGAAACTTTACTTTATAAATCCATTTTCTCTTAAGTAATCAGATGCAACTTCCGAAGCAGGCAAACCCTGGATTGCGATTTTTGCGTTAAGCGATTGCAAGATTTCTAGTGATAGTGTTTCAAAAACAGGGTTTAGTAATTCTTCAATTTCTGGATATTTAAGGAATACATCCTCTCTCACCAGAGGAGCCGGACGATAAACAGGTTGCACATTTTTTGTATCTTCCAGAATAATCAAGCCCAGACTGGAAAGCGCGCCATCCGTTCCATAAGCCATGGCAAAATTAACGCCATCTGTACCCAGGGCAGCTGCTCTTTCTGTTTGAGCTGTGTTTCCTCCTGAAAAGGTTAGAAGCTGGTTGTCCTTTAAAGTAAAACCATAAGCATTTTGAAAAGCTGGCAGGGCATCTTCTCTGTTCACAAACTCTTCAGAACAAGCAAGCTTGACCCTTCCACCTTCATTTACATACTCTGCGAAGTCTTCAAGTGTATAGATATTTTCTTTTTCAGCTAGTTCCTTCCTTGTTGAAATCGCCCATGTATTATTTGCAGACGCTGGTTTTAGCCAGACAAGTCCATTTTTCTCTCTGTCCAGATATTTAACCACTTCATAGCCTAGTTCGCCATTTTTCCATATAATTGGATCGATATTATCAAAGAAAAAGCCACCGTTTCCCGTATATTCAGGATAAATATCGATCTCACCTGCTATTATCGATTGCCTTATTATAGGTGTTGTTCCGAATTCAGTTTTATCAATTACTTCAAAATCATTATTTCTGAGCATCAAAACAATCATCTGACCGAGAAGAGCTCCCTCTGTATCAATTTTGGACGCCACTGTTATGGGACCTCTTTGAGCACCAAAAGCTGTAACCAACAAAACCATTGCCAGTAATATAAGAATAATACTCTTCTTCATTTCGCTCACTCCCCGTATTAAGATTTTTAGAAGCTTTCAACAAAATGTTACGTTTTCAAAGTTCAATCCAGCTTTTTCTTTCAGCTGATTCAAATAGAGCATCTATTACTCTGGCATTCCCCAGAGAATCTTTTTCAGTAATTGGTAAAGATTTTTTCTCAGAAATTGCTTTAGCAAATTCTTCAAATTCCAGTTTGTATTGATCTTCAGGATTGGTAAGTATTGTCCTTCTTCCAATACCCGTTTCAACCGTTATTTCTCCAGGAATATCTGGATACATATTAAAGGGCACTTTTATTGAAATAACACCGCCGGTTCCAAAAACACTCACATTTTGATATGGAAAAGCCTGAGTTGAAATGGTAAACATTGCTCTCTTTGATCCAAAGTCAAGAATGCCCGAATTGAGCATATCTATCTTCCACTCTGGATCCCTATTCAACTCACATATTACCTTCTTTGGTTCTTCATCCATCAAGTAACGCGCTGATGAAACTGCATATACCCCGATATCGTACAGCCCTCCACCGCCATATTCTTTGATATTTCTTATGTTTGAAGGATCTTTGTTATCGTAGGAAAACTGACAGTATATAGAACGGATCTTTCCGATTTCTCCTGACTGTACGATTTCCCACGCTCGTTTCCACTGGGGATGCAATTTGTACATAAAAGCTTCCATCAATAAAATATCTTTGGATTTTGCATAATCAAAGGCTTCTTTGCTTTTTTCATATGACAGTGCGAGAGGTTTTTCACATATCACATGTTTTCCAGCGTCTGCTGATTTCTTTATATATTCGACATGAAGGTGATTGGGAAGGGGTATGTAAATAAAATCAACATCTTTATCTTTCAGTAATTCTTCATATGAACCATAGTGTTTACTGATACCGTGTTTATAAGCAAAATTTCTTGCTTTATCATAGTTTCTACTTGCAATGGCACAAATCTCGATTGATGAAGAATGTTTCAAAGGAAACAGGATTCTTTTAACGAAATGGCTTGATACACCTAAAACACCAAGTTTAATCTTTTTCATGAACAAACCTCCCTTTAACTACAATTATATAATTTTAAAAATCAATAATGAAGGAAATCCAGCGCTTTGATTTAAAACAATATTTAAGTAATCAAAAAACTTTTTCAATCGTAAGCAATATTAGGCTCTTCGAATATTTCTTTGAGCACTTCAACAGCTCTTTTAGAAAACTTTTCAAAACTAAAGCCTGAATTCCCGTAGTTAAAACACTGGGTCCTAATGTAACCAATATTTTTGGTTATTATGTTTTTTTAAATTTTGACAGAATTCGAACCAGCATTTTTAATATGTACATGATTATTTATTAGCTAATAAAGTATAATGTAATTAACTATCTCAAATGCAGGAGAGTGAAGTCATGAAAAAAATAATTGTTGTTGGTTTATTGGTTCTGTTTTCAGTCTTAGGAATTGCGCAGTTCAAATTTCTTGAACCAGATGTACTTCCCAATGGAGTGGGTAAATTTTCGATAGGTTTCGACACTTTTATGAGATACGGCATACTAGATATAGTTGAAGTTGGACTTTCACCATTACCGTATATCAAATTTGGTATGCAATTCAGTGATTTTTGGGCATCGGCAGGTTATGGTTATTTTCCCAGTTTTGCCAATTTCTACGAAAGCAATACAATATTTGCCGGTGCTGGGTATTATCCTGAAAGCTTTTCTGTAAGTATAAACGGTATGTATTCCGAAAACGAAGAATGGTCTTATGAAACCATGGATGCAACTTTAACTGAGGTTAAGAGTTTTGCTGTTGTTGGAAGAATTATTGTTGAAAATAGTAAGAAAAACGGTGATATGACACTTAGTGGTGGGTACTCATTAGATTTGAATAATACCGAAAATTCGGGTTTTGTTAGTTTTGATGTTGGAAGTACTTTTGAATGGGACTGGTGGATTTTTAGAAGTATCTATATTTACGGTGGTCTTGGAGTTAATTTCCCCTTCCAAGATCTGAGAAGCATTTTCATACTCGGGGGTTTAGAAGGTAGATTCCAGTTTTTTAAGTAATGCTTATAAATAAACTGAAATGAATCAAAGAAGAATTTAGCTAAAAGGTTTTGTATGGAAATAATTGCTATAGCTATAGCGCTTGCAATGGATGCTTTTGTGGTTTCAATATGTTTAGGAATTTCAAATAAAGACATTACAGCTCAAAGGGTTTTTAATGTATCCTTGAGTTTTGGTTTTTTTCAAGCTTTCATGCCCATAATAGGCTGGTACCTTTCCTTCTCTTTTGGAAAGTACATCAAATCTTTTGATCACTGGATAGCCTTTCTAATCCTGGCTTTCATTGGATCGAAAATGATCTTTGAAGCTCTAAAAGAACAGAACAGAAAAACAACTAAAGTAATCCTAGCAACTATTTTGTTACTTTCCATTGCTACCTCCATCGACGCTCTTGCAGTCGGAGTAGCTTTTGCAATAATAGATCGAGCTATTTTTACCCCTGCAGTTATCATAGGAATTGTGGCTTTTTGTTTTTCAGTTATCGGCATTAAGGGTGGAAGTTTTTTTGGTAAACACTTCAGAAAAGGCACAGAGATTTTTGGAGGGTTAATTTTGATACTTATCGGTGTCAGAATACTAATAGAACATCTGTTCCTACTTTAGAAGCTTTTGTATTGATCTATCGTCTTCTCCAGGTTTTCAGCAGCTGCTTGTATTATTTTCTCACATCCAATGGTCTCATCATGATATCTATCTCTCAATTCCGAACAAATAATCGTACCCATTTCCTCTTCGAAACTTTTTAAAAAGCTATTCACCATAACCTCAACTGTATCACTTTCATGTTGATACTCATTAATAAATAACAACCCTATCATTGATATCGATCCTGTTAGAGCTCCACAAACGCTTTCTATCTGCATTCCCCCTCCAAAAGGTCCCAGGGCTTTTAATGTTTGAGGTTTAAGATTAATAATGTATCTTTCACTTCCTGCCAACAAAATGATTTCAGCACAATTGTATTCCATATTCGAATACCTATAAATTCTGATTGCTATATTATCAAGCAAATAATCAACCCCTCAATTCCTTTTATATTTTACAAGACTGTAAGGGTATAATTTTAAGTATATTATCTCATATTACTTAATAACGATATTATAGGAGGTCGAAATATATGGAATATATGGAAACCCTTGAGTTTGTTCTTCGTATGGTGGCTGCAACATTTGCCGGAGCATTAATTGGTTACACAAGAGAAAGAATTCAAAAACCTGCAGGGTTAAGAACGCATGCATTGATTTCAGTGGGTTCTGCTTTTCTTACACAGTTGTCTATGGGAGTTTTTTTCACAGGAGAAGTTGGAGACCCCGGCAGGGTAACTGCTCAAATTGTCTCCGGTATTGGTTTTCTTGGTGCCGGAACGATTTTAAAAAAAGGCTTTTCTGTAAAAGGATTGACAACAGCTGCAACACTCTGGGTAACAGCATCAGTAGGTATAGGCTTTGGTGCAGGCCAATATCTTCTAGCTAGTGTTGTAACAGGTTTCGTTTTGTTTATTGTGGTTATTTTTAGAAGACTTGAGTTTTTTGCACTATCTTCTAAGAAAGAGAAAATAGTTATCGCAACAGAGAACAATCGTAAAATGGTTGGGAAAGTTTCAAAATGGCTGGATAAAATGGATATTTCTATTTACACGCTTGAGGTTGAATCGGAAGAAGATGAGATGTCTATAGTTCTAATTATGAGCCATGAAGATGCCCAAAAATTGCAGGATAATCTCTCCGGTTTAACAGAAATCTCGGGGGTAATATCTGTCGATTTGGAATAGGTTAACTGTACAAAGTAACTATTTTCCAACAATCATAATATCCGGACGACGGATTATTTTGCCATTTATATTGAAATCTATGCAGGGCCATTCACTTTCATTAGGATAAGAAATTATTTCATTATCGTTTTTTTCAATTATGACGGTATCTTCCGATTTTGTTCCTGTTATTGTTGGATTCCAGGCTACTGCATTATTTATTGCAAGCTCATAGTTTTCTTTTGGTGTGGCTTTAATTTCTCTTGGATTATAACCTGCCAGTCCTCCCTGATGATGAAGTTTCCATTCATCATTTTTGCCTACTTTACTGTAAGCAGAAATAATATCCCTAAAGACTTCATTGAGTTTTCTTCCCGATCTTGAACCGGCAATAGCAACAGAATCAACGTAACAATTATTTCTATGCTGTTTGACGATTTTCTCGACATTTTCGAATAATATACTTCTTGTAGTTGAGAGGACAAGCCCCTTATATCTTGCACAGATACTCACAAATACTTTTTTCTCGACGGAGATATTCCTTGACAGATTATGCCTATAAAGGCTTGCACTTTCTTTTCCAAAGACTATTGTTAACAAAGGCTCTATTCCTTCACTTGCAAGTCGCGAATAGATCTTCCCTTGAATTTCCAGTTCAGTCATTACAGGCGTTAACATTTGCATTACTTCGTATAAAACCTTATCGCATGTTTTCCCTAACCATTTGTAATTATTAATCTCAACTTCTGAAAGGATATATCTAAAAGGAGAAATTTTTTCATATACGTTGTTTGTTCCATAAAGTCCGGAATCTGAAATCAGATAATTATTAGACGTGATTTCGTTCAAAGCATTGTATTCACTTTCCCACCAATTATATACAACAACTTCAAAAAAATCTTGTAATTCTTCAGGTATTTCTTCATTAATTATTCGACCTTTTTCAATATTATCTACTAATAAATATAGCCTATCAGGAGTAATGAGAATCGATGCAACACTTTCTTTCATATCAAGAGTAATATGACCTCTTGCACCGAAGGTTAACCAGGAGAAGTTATCTGTTCTGCTTATTAGTAGTGCTTTTGATCTTTCTTTCAAGATTAATTCTCTTAATTGTTTTATTCGTTTTATGAAGTTTTTCTTTATGTCCATAATTCATACCCCTTTCTTTCAGTATTATTATACTCTTAAAGAAAAAGTGACGATTTCTCGCCACTCAAATGATATAGAAAAAGGAGGAATTTTGTGAAATAGCTTATTAATAACTGTTTGAACCAATAAAATCCATCAATTCATTGAACTTTGTGAAGGCGATACATGTTACCGTATCCGCTCCCCCATAGTAAATAGCTATTCTGTCCGATGGGGGATCAAAGAGCGCTGCACAGGGGAACACGACATTTGGTACATCTCCCACGCATTCATAATGTTCTCTTGGATTAAGAAGGTAAGGTTTTGTTCTATATATAACTTTCCAGGGTTTCTCCAGGTCAAGTAGCGCAGCACCAAAGCTATATACAAATCCATTGCAAGAAGTAATTACTCCATGATAAAAAATAAGCCAACCTTCTGTCGTTTCAATGGGTGTTGGACCGGCACCTATCTTCGTTGATTGCCATCCTTCAACAGGTGACATAACATGTCTGTGACATCCCCAGTGAACAAGATCAGGACTTTCACTATAAAAAATATCTCCAAAGGGTGTGTGCCCTGTGTCACTTGGTCTACTTAGCATTGCATATTTATTGTTTATTTTTTTCGGAAAAAGAACTCCATTTCTGTTATATGGTAAAAAGGCATTTTCTTTTTGATAAAATTGTTTAAAATCCTTTGTATAACCAACGCCAATGGTCGGACCATGATACCCATTACACCAGGTTATGTAATATCTATCCTCCAGCCAGCAAACGCGTGGATCATACCCATACGCGAATTCACCAATTTCGTTATCTTCAGCAACAAAATGGATCCGTTCCTGTTCAATTTCCCAATTAACACCATTTTTGCTTATACCGGAATGAATCAGCATATCTCTGGCCGTATTGTCGCATCTAAAAATCCCCGCAAAACCATCATTAAATGGAACTACAGCACTATTGAAAATACTGTTGGCATTTTTTACGGCTTCTCTTGTTATTATCGGATTTTTTGAGTGACGCCACATAATTTCTAATGAACCTTCTGGTCTGTTTTCCCAGGGTATAGTGGGCAATGGTTCACCAATCATCTTTCTTTTACTCATCCGGTGTTATCATTCCTTTCCAACAACTAATCATGTTACTTTGTATCTAAAGATTTTTAACCGTTTTTCTCTCAGCAACTTTTGTTGGCAAAACAATATTTTTAAAAACACTTTTTTTGCCTGTGTTCAATCGATCAATGAGAAGTTGTGCAGCAATCGTTCCCATTTCTGTTCTTGGCTGAAATACTGTGGTTAGTGGAGGAACAGTATAGGGAGCAAAAGGTGCATCGTCAAATCCCATAACAGATATTTCATCTGGCACTGTCAGTTTAAGTTCATTAAGTCCTCTAAGGGCTCCCATTGCAACATAATCATTACTGCAAAAAACCACTGAGAAATCCTTTAATTTACTTTTATTTTCCAGGATTGCAGCGTAACCATGTTCTGCTTCAAAGCCCGCGGCTTGACTCATTGTTACTTCCATATCTTTATGACGTCTCACAAATTTTTTTATTCCATGCTCCCTATCTCTAGAAGCATAAACGTTCAATGCGCCTCTAATATAGTAAACACTTCTGTGCCCTTTTTTGTACAGATACCTCAATGCGCTGTATGCACCCATAACATTATCAATATTTACAGAATCAATTCTTACCTCTTCTAGTGGATAATCCACCGCAACTACAGGTATTCCACTTTCAATAAAACGATCTATGTAATGTTCCTCACACTTTAGTGTGCAAACCAATATCCCATCAACCTTTCTGTTAAAATACTCATCAAGGATCTCTCTTTCTCTTATTGGTTTGTCTTTCGCAAGTGCGATCATTACATCAAAATCATTGTTGAAAGAAGCTTCATATATACCTGTAATTATTTGAGGATAATGATAGGCTCTAATATTTGGAACTATAACTCCAAGTGTTTTTAACAGGGTTCCATTTTCACCAAAACGAGGTCTGGGTTTATATTCCAACTCCTTCATTGTTTTCAGAACTTTCTTGCGTGTTTCTTCTGCAACACTTTTGTTACCATTTATGACCCTCGAAACGGTGGCAATGGAAACACCTGTTTTTTCTGCAATATCCCTTACAGTTACCATAAAATCACCTTAATTCATTTTTTTATGACTGCTCCCCTTAAGCAAATCAAGAAGTTCCTTAAACTTCATTATACTCTTTTCTCTGGCTATCTTTTTGTAGATATAATAACTTGGCCTGGGTATAAAAATTTTCTTATCAAAATCTACATAAACCAAACCAAAACGCTTTGAGTAACCATGAGCCCATTCAAAATTGTCTGTTAATGACCAGTGAAAATAACCTCCAATATTGCATTCTTCTGCCATTCTTTCTACAACATCCAAATGAGCTAATAAATAATATGATCTAAATCTGTCTAAAGCATCAGCCATTCCATTTTCTGTAATAAAAAGCTTTTTGCTGTATCGTTCGTTTAAACACTTTATAATCTTTTCTAATCCTTCAGGATAAAATTCCCAACCAATATCTGTGGTAAATCTTCCGTCTTCTGAATAGCTGTTTGGCTGACATGAATATCCATACCCTGTAAGACTATCCCAGCGTATTTCAAGATCTTCTATTCTTACTGGCTCTTCTCTTCTTTTAACAAGTGTTCTGGTGTAATAATTAATTCCAATGAAATCACAATATTCAGTTACTCTATCCAAAAAATTATAGTTGTTAAATTCAAAAGCCTCTCTGGCTGAATCATCTCCATCAAACCAAATGGTGGCATAAATCAGACCGACAGGTTTGTCAGTTTTGTCTTTCATTGCTTCATAGGCTTTTATATGTGCTTTTACCTGATTATCCATAGCTTTTAACCATAAATCAGGAGCTATTATTGAGGGAGGGAACCCGGAATTGCAATTTAAGTAACCCAGATTGGCAACAACATTTGGTTCATTCAATGTAGACCAGTAATCAGCAAAATCAGCAAACTGTTCTGCTACAAACGCTGCATATTTTGAAAACTCTTCGACAAGTTTATCATTGACCCATCCTGGATAGGTAAGATCTTTTTTTCTATTTACAGCTAACGGATCATGGGTCCACAAAGGTAGTGTGAAATGATTAAGATTTATCATTAATTTCATGCCTTTTTCCTTAATGTCTTTCATAATAGTTTTATAATGTTCTACTGCATCCATATCAGCAATTGATTGAATTTCATCAATATTTTTTCCAAATGTAGCTTTTGGAAAGATTCTGGACCATTCTATGCCTATCCTGAAAGCATTCATACCACACCCAACTGCTAAATCATGAAATGTTTCATAATTTTCCCAATAGTCCGGCCCATTTTCTGGTTTGTCTCCACTTACTATTCCATTTAATCCATTGAATTTATCTGTACTCCAGACATACCAGTCTGTATTTTTATCAACATTTTTTCCACCCATTTCAAACTGAAAACCAGACAATGAGGCGCCCAATAAAAAATCCTCTTTGAACATCGTTATACCTCCTCATAATGACAGCATGCTACAAAATGGTCCTTTTCAGCCTCTACCATTTTCGGATTAGAACAACCTTCATCTTTCCTCGTGTAAGGACAGCGATCATAATACACACACTTATTTTCTGTTTCCATCTGTTTCGCTTTTAGCTCCATCTCAACCTTTTCCCATTTTTTATCAAGCCGGGGAACTGAAGCCATCAACATCCTGGTATATGGATGAAGTGGATTATTAAAAATCTTTTCTGTTACTCCTGATTCCAGCGCACAACCTCTATAAAGAATGATTGCTTTCTCACTTATGTAATAACCAAGTGAAAGGTCGTGAGTGATGAAAAGGACAGATAAACCTTTCTTTTTCAGTTCTGCCAAAAGATTAAGTACGTCTATTCTCGTTGATGCATCAAGCATACTAATAATTTCATCAGCCACAAGAAAGCTAACATCCAGTAATAAAGCACGAGCTATTAAGAAACGCTGAAGTTGTCCGCCACTAAGTTGATGAGGAAATTTGTTTAACACATCTCCAGGATTCAAGCCTACATCGTAAAGCGCTTTTTCAATTCTTTTATTCCATTCTTTTGAATTGATTTCAGGAAAGAATTCTTCCCTAATTATCTTGAAAATTCTATCTGCTTTAAAAATTGGATTATAAGTACTAAAAGGATCCTGAAAAACACCCTGAACGTCTCTATAGTATTCTTTAAGATCATTCCCCTTTAAAGTATTTATATTTTGTCCGTTATACTTTATCGTTCCTGAATCAATGGAAATTAATCTCAAGATCATTTTTCCTATGGTGCTTTTCCCGCTTCCGCTTTCTCCAATAAGCGACGCTACTTCTCCGTCCTTAAGAGAAAAACTAACATTATTAACGGCTACAAGCTTTTTACCTCCAAAGGCTCCTGTTTTATATATTTTAGAAACTTTATCGAGTTCAAGCATTATTCTCAAACTCCTTCCAGCAGGCAACAAAATGATCTTTCTCAATCTCTAAAAAAGGTGGATCTTCGAGACACTTCTCATAAGATACAGGGCAACGTTCTCTAAACCGACATCCTGTTGGAGGATTTAAAAGATGTGGAGGTTTACCTGGAATTCCAGTAAGTTTCTTTTCTGTATATTTAACTCCCACATCTGGCAAAGATGAAATAAGCAATTTGGTATATGGATGTTTTGCTTTTCTTATAATGATCTCTGTTGAAGCTTTTTCTACCAATTTACCCGCATACATTATCATTATGCTGTCAGCAATCTGGTAAAGTATGGAAATATCATGGGTGACAAAAATCAAACTCTTTACAATATCGCGATTTCTGAATTCTACAAGCATTTCAGCTACAGCTTTTTGTGTGGATACATCTAGAGCTGAAGTTATTTCATCAGCAATAAGTAGTGATGGATTCATAAGTGTTGAAAGAACCATGACCATTCTCTGCTTCATACCACCAGATAGTTCTATTGGATACATATCAAGTACATTACGGTTCAGTTCTACCAAATCCAATCTTCTTTTTAATTCTCTCTCAGTTTTACCATAGCTAACACCTCTGGAACCAAGAAGTTCTGAAATCATTCTTCCTATTTTTCTTGTGGGGTTCATTGCATTCATAGCATACTGAGGGATTATAGATATTTTTTTAAATCTAAACTTATTCATTTTTTTCATGTCCCATACAGGGACCTTTTCGCCGTCAAGAGACACTTCACCTTCAACATACCGAAGAGGAGGTTTCAGTAAAATCAAAGTATTGCTTAATGTTGATTTACCACAACCTGATTCCCCTGCAAGTCCCATTATTTCTCCATCTTTAACATCAAAAGTGGCTCCATCAAGAGCTTTTACATCACCTTTTAATGTTTGATAGTATGCTCTGAGATTTGTTATATCAAGGGCCATCTTCTCACATCTCCCTGAGTTTAGGATTAAATACTTCATCAAGACCAACATTCATAATATAAAGTGAAGCTACGATAGCAGTAATAACTATTCCAGGGGGAATAGCCCACCACCACATGCCCAACTGTATAGCATTCCAGAGAACAGCGTTTTGCATGATCAACCCAAGTGATATTCCTTTTGTTGGACCCAATCCAATAAAATCTAATGTTACTGCAGCTAGAATTGCTCCTCCAAACTGTAGTATAAATGTCATAAACAAATAAGACATCATATTAGGCGCAATCTCAGTAAATATTATTTTTAAGGGTTTTTTTCCACTCATCCTGGCCAAATCCACAAACTCTCTAGACCTCAATGAAAAAGTTTGTGCTCTTATGGCTCGTGCAGCCCAGGGCCATGCTGTTAATCCAATAAAGATACTCTCAAGAAGTACCCCCCTATAAGGAAGATATGCAGCTAAAATTAGAAGTAATGCCAGTGTAGGTATTACAGTAACAATATTTGTTAACATATTTAGTATTTCATCTATAATTCCGCCACGATAACCAGCAATAAAACCAACTAAAACACCAATAAAAGTTCCTAGTCCGCCTCCAACTGCTCCGACAATGAAAGTGGCTTTTAATCCATACATAACCTGTGTAAAAACATCCTGTCCAAAAGTTGTTGTCCCAAGCCAATGTTCACTAGAAGGAGGCATATAACCTGGTCCTACGTTATCTTCAGGGTCGTATTCTGTTAGCGTGGGCCCTACAAAAGTCAACACAATAAAAAAAGTGAGTATAACCAGGCCAACACGTAAGCGATTATTCCTTAGAGCGAAATATAATATTTCATTTTTCTTCTTTGGTTTTTCAAGTTTCTTTTTTGCTTTTTTAACATTTTCCTTCATTGCGCTCCACCTTCCATACCTTTACGTGTTCTGGGATCGACAAGTACATATATTACATCAATTACAAAGTTAGCAAGTAATACACCTATAATAATGAAAAGAAAACATCCCTGAATTAAGAAATAATCTTGATACTGTATTGCTTGAAGCAGTAGATAACCGATACCCGGATAGGAAAAAACGATTTCAGTAGCCAGGGCTCCAGCAACTATTACTCCAAGTTGTAAGGCTAAGCCTGTAATCTGCGGAAGCATGGCATTTCTAAAAGCGTATTTTCTCACCAGTTTTCTTGGAGCACCAAGGGCTTCAAGATAGTGAGAATAATCTGCTTCCAATTCGTAAATAATCATATTCCTCATTCCAATAGCCCAACCTCCAAATTGGACCAAAAACAACGAAGCAAAAGGCAAGAACCAGTGCTTAATTAAATCCCAAATAAATTCCCATGTAAAAGTAGGTGACATAGAATAACTATAAGCTCCAGAAATAGGAAAAACATCAAGTAAAACACCAAAGGACCATGCGAGTAATATGCCAAGCCACATATATGGAGTAGCAGTCAGTACATACCATATAGGTAGAACAGTATTGTCAAGTTTCTTGGTTCGAGCTGCAAAGGCTCCAAATTTGTTACCAGCAATCCAGCTAAGCATTATTGCAGGGACTAAAAGAAAAATGTCGTAAGGAACAGTGTTCATTATTACTTTCATAACAGGTTGAGGAAATAAATAAACGCTTGTCCCGAGATCGCCATGAAACAGGGCATTCCAGAAATTCAAATACTGTTTCCATAGCGGTTGATCAAGTCCAAAAGCTTCCGTAAGATAACCGTACATAACTTCAGCCGCTTCAGCTCGCACCGAGACCCTCGACAAGAGATTTTGTATGGGATTTCCAGGCATAAAACGTGGAATCAGCCAATCAATACTTACAGCAAATACGAAAGTAAGGATGTAAATGAACAATTTTCTTCTAAAGTATCGATTCACAACATTTCCTCCTAAAACCAAAACTTAGAAAAACGCCCCCCGCTTGGAGGGGCGGTTTATTTGTTTAAATCACTATTTTGCTTCTAAATCACATAACATTAGAAGTCCACCTAGCTGCCATCTGCCAGCCCAGGTAGTTGGATAATGGTTTGGCCCTTCTGCTGATGGCCAATTTGACCAAACTTCAGTGCTAGCCTGGAACCACATACCATTGTACCAGAGAGGTATTGCAGGCATATCTTTCAGGAATATTTCTTGAATTTGAGATAATACTTCTTGGGCATCTTTATGATTATCCATTTGGGTTCTGTTGAATTGATTTAGTAATTCAGAAACTTCTGGATTATCATATCTACCAAAGTTTCCTGAAGTCATTCTTTCGCGTAATGGGTAGAATAACCAGTGATATAGCGTCCATACAGTGTTACTAAGATTAGAATTGAAGTTGTTTATCGCCATGTCAAAATTTCCACCGTATAGCTCATCCTGGTATCTTCCGTAGTCAGGAAATTCTGGCTCTGCATTTATTCCGATTTCTTGGAAATTTCTTGCAATAATTTTTATAGATTCCATCCAGTCTGTCCAGCCAAAAGGAACAATTATAGAAACCTTTATCTCTGAACCATCAGGAGCTTCAAGAAAACCGTCTCTATTGATATCTTTATATCCTGCTTTTGCAAGAATTCTTCTTGCTTCTGGTGGATCATAACTGAAACCATATTTTTTTGCAATTTCTTCATCATAATACTGCATCCATGCGTCTATAGGTAGATATCCAAGAGAGTTAGATGTTAATACCTGATTTTCGAATACCCTATTAGCAATGTCATCAGAGTTGATGGAAAATGCCAAAGCTTTTCTAAATTCGGGATCGTCCATTGGTTTTCTTGTTGTGTTCAGGAACAAAAATGCAGTATTGTCAGATAACATGTATGGTGGTTCATCAAAGTAAGTGTGGATGCTAGGATATGTCTGTACCAGTCTTGGAACACCCGGAAGGAAGAAATTACTTATATCAAGCTCTCCCTTAAGTATCATTCCAAGAGCGACACTGTTATTGAATACTGCAATGTATACTATTCTTTTTGGTGCTGGTTTTAGCCCAAGTTGTTCAGTAGCCCACCAATCCTCATTTCTGATGAACACCTGTCTGTCCTGACCATGTGATTCAGTTAAATAGGCTCCTGTTCCCACAGGATTTTCGTTGGCTCCTGACAGAATTTCTTCTTCTGTTTTTTTCGACCAGATATGCTCAGGTATCATCGGTAACTGCCATAAATTATATGACCATTCGTGGTATAAAGGCTCTTCAAAGTGGAATTTTAGCGTGTAATCATCTACCTTTTCTACCTCTTTTAGCCATTCCCACATAGTGCTGTAGTGAACTCCAGGATACTTATCTGCAAGATCGAATGTAAATTTTACATCATCTGCATTGAAGTCTTTTCCATCAGTCCATTCTACGCCTTCTCTTAATTCGAGTTGGTAAGTGTTCTCATCCAGCCATTCACCATTTACAGCTAACCAGGGTTGCATTTCGTTGGTAAGTGGATCGTACATATACAGTGTTTCATAAACAAGTCCTACTACTCCTGTCATGGCACTCCATGGCGTAATAGGATTCCAGTTCGTCGGCGGTCCCCAAAGTCCGCCGCCGGCGAAAAGTGTTTCATTCCTTTCATAGGTTTGTCCAAAGGTCATACCTACAATCAGAACAAAAGCAAGGATCGCCAATATAAACGTACGGCGCATATAATCACCCCTTTAAATGAATTCCCCCGAAGGGTTACAATTACATAATACAGTGTAACTTGTTACATACAATATACATTTTCGCGTAATTATTAGTGATTTAATGAAAATTTTTACAAATATAAATTGCTTATGCCTTTTTAGCAAAAATACTAATATCATATGAGCGTATGATAGTTTTTTGGACAATTTGTAATAACATGTATACTTAAAAGGAAATAGAGGATTTGGCAAGGAGGTTGAACATGATAGATTTTTTCATTGACTTTTTCATTTCAACTGGGCTCTCTGAGGATATTTCATATGTCTTTGCAAGTATTATTGGCTTTTTGATTATCCTTGCTATTGGTTATGCTTCCAAAATTATTTTTAGAAAATTGTTCATGGAACCAATTTCAAAAATTGTGAAGAAAACCAAAAACATATGGGACAATGCATTTGTCGAGAGAAAGGTGCTTGACAGACTTTCTTATTTTGTACCTTTAATAATAGTTTATTCTTTTTCGGGTTTGTTCTCAGAAATTGAAGTATTTCTTGAAAAAACCACAATCTGTCTGATGTGGGTGATAGGGGCTGTAGTAGTAAGTTCTATTATCGACAGTATAGTGGATATCTATCGCACTTTCGAAATATCCCGCCAGCGACCGATAAAAGGATACATGCAGATTGTAAAGATAATTATATTTGTTATAGCAGCAATAATGATTATTTCTATACTTTCAGACGTTTCTCCATTAGGTTTATTGAGTGCAATAGGTGCTATGACAGCAGTTTTAATATTGGTATTTAGAGACACCTTATTAGGTTTGGTAGCGAGTTTTCAACTAACAAATGATAATATGGTAAGTATTGGTGATTGGATTTCAATGCCACAATACAACGCAGATGGAAGTGTAATCGATATTTCACTTCATACTGTAAAGGTTCAAAATTGGGACAAAACTATAGTAACAATACCAATATATGCGATGGTTTCAGATTCTTTCCAAAACTGGAAAGGTATGACCCAGACTGGTGGTAGAAGAATAAAAAGAGCGGTTTACATCGATATGAGAAGTATTAAATTCTGCACAGAAGAAATGATAGAAAAATTTAGTAAAATCGAATATATCAAGGAATATATAAAAAGAAAAAAAGAGGAAATTGAGAAACATAATAAAGAGATAAATATTGACACCTCGATATTAGTTAATGGAAGACATTTAACAAATATCGGAACATTTAGGGCATATCTAGCTGAGTATCTCAAGAATCATCCCATGACACGCAAAGATATGACTCTCATGGCAAGACAGCTAGCACCTACCGAAAATGGAATCCCTATAGAGATTTACGCATTTATTAAAGATATAAGATGGGCTTATTATGAAGGTATTCAATCTGATATTTTCGACCATATTTTGGCAATTGTCCCTGAATTTGAATTGAGAGTATTTCAGAATCCTACGGGATATGATCTTGAATCGTTGACAACAGGAATAAAAGAAAAAGACGAGTAAGAGAATTCACAATTATAAGAAGAAACCTTATTTTGATTTTCAAAATGAACAGTAATATGCACCTGTTAACATTTTATCTCTTGAATACAATTTCAAAACAGTTTTTCCCGTTATTGTGTTTATATTCAAGTTGAGCTTCATGAAGATTTACAACAGTTTTTATAACCCTTAGTCCCAAACCAAAACCTTTTGATGATAAATTCTTTATATCCCTGGGCTTTTCATCTATATTAATCTTATCTCCTGCATTAATAACCTCAATATGAGCATGTTCACCTTTTTTATAAAGTTTTACTTCTATTTTGTCGGTTTGTGAATACTTTGCAGCATTATCAAGCAAATTGATTATTACACGTTCTACCATATATGCGATACCATTTATGTTTATTCCTGGTGAGATATCAAGTTCAAAATCTTTTTCTGGATACAGTGCCATTATCTTTTCTATTACTTCGAGCAACAATCCTGATAAATCGAATGCTTCAAATTTCTTAGGAAGAGAGTTTTCAACATTAGCCAACAACAAGAAATCCTCTGACATATGAATGAGGTCATCGATTTCATCCAGCATACCTTTTATTGAATTTTTCACATCTTCAGAAATATTCTTTTGTTGTAAAAGCTGCAAACTGGTTCTAATAATCGAAAGAGGGGTTCTTAACTCATGTGCTATTTTTGATGACATTTGTTTTGTCTCTTTTATCAACTTCTCAATTCTTTCCAGCGCTTTATTTATTTCTTGCTGGAGTTTTACTACCTCCTCACCGGAATGATTAACCTTAACACGTGCATCACTAAGTTCAGTTCTGCTTATTTTTTCTAATTGATTACCAACATCCTCAATAGGTTTTAGAAGTTTTTTTGTAAAAAAAGACCCAAATATGCTGATTATTGCCAACGCGGCTCCGGAAGAAGTTAATAAAAGAAAAAGAATATTGTTTAGCGAAGCGTGAGTCTTTTCAAGCTGGTAAAACGAAACAAATCTAAGAAGACTATCATTATCTTTTTCAAAGGTTATTTTGTATCTGTATTTATCAATTGTTCCTTCTCCTTCGTTAAGAATATCCTTAAACACAGAGGGATTAATCCTGAATGAAGCTATTGTTTTGTTATTTTCGTATATTGCAAAACCCAAATTTTCGTCTCCAACCAGGCTTAGTAAAGTATTTTCATTTTTTTCAGAATATGCATAGGTCTTAACAATATCATTGTGGAATGTGAGTAAAATATTATCAATTCTGCGAAATTCCAGCGTTCTAAAAATAAAAAACAGAAAAAGGCTTAATCCAATTATTACTGGCCCATATGTACACAAATAAAGAAGTGTGATCTTACTTCTTACTTTCATCCTGCACCTTTTCGTCATTCAGTCTATAACCTTTGCCCTGCACTGTTTCCAAACAATCATCCATCTTACAAGGTTCCAGCTTTTTTCGTAAATAACGTATATAAACATCCACTATATTGCTTTTAGGCTCATTACCAATCCCCCATAATTTGTCAATAATTTCTTCTCTTGTAAAAACTGTTCCAGGGTTTTTCATAAAGAGCTCAAGTATCAGGTATTCCTTTTTACTCAATTCTATAATTTTATCACCACAAAAAGCCTTTTGACTTTTAGTATTAATGTGCAAACTACCACAATAAATATTTAATCCCCTTTTTAGTTGATTTCTTCTAATTAGCGCTTCAACACGGGCATAAAGTTCTCTTAAATCAAAGGGTTTTGAAAGATAATCATCTGCTCCAAGATTGAATCCTTCTATTTTATTTTCAACTTCTCCTAAAGCAGTTAAAAGAATAACCGGGACCTCAGACTGCATTTCTTTCCTGAGAAAATCACAGATTTCAAATCCATTCATTCCTGGAAGAAGTATATCCAATATTATGCAATCATAATTGTAGGAAAGGGCAAGATCAAGACCTTCTTCTCCATCCAAAGCCATGTCCACAGAGTAGTCATTCTCTTCTAAAAACTGAACGATATTTTTTGCAAGTTTTTCCTCATCTTCTATGAGGAGTATTTTCATAAAACTCACATTCCTTTAATTTTTCAATTTTTTATGGAACATTATCAGGTTTTCCAGGCTTACCCGGTTCATCTGGTTTCCCGGGTTCATCAGGCTTACCTGGATCATCTGGTTTACCCGGTTCATCTGGTTTCCCGGGTTCATCAGGCTTGTTATCCAGTCCTGGTGGCACAAAAGGTTTTTCTCCATGTTCTTCTTCTTCTTTTCTAATACTTTGTACCTTTTTACTTACCAATTTCAATGCTTCATCGTTCTTTGAAATTCTTATCGTAGAGGCAAACATCGCACTCACTGAAAAAACATCTGTTTCTGTTATTACATTCCAGACTTGGATCTCTTCGTCCTGTTCTAAAAATATTCCAAATATCTCTTCTTTACTCTGAAGCCTTATAAGAGAATACGCATCAAGTAAAGAAATTTTTATTTCAGAAAAATCAAAATTAGTAGTTATATCTGTTGTCGAAAATTCATCAAAATCCTCATCAGCAGCAATTACAGTTGTGGGTGTAATAAATAAAATTATATTTTGTTCATGAAAATAAGAAACTGCCAGAAGTGTTTCTTCTGACAGTTCCTGTATTTTTTCAATTATTTCAAATGAAAGTCCTTGTGATTTTTCGCCTTCACTATCAGTAAGTGATTTTAGTAACTCCTCTTCAGTACTAATAATAGATATTTGTGAAATTCCATTTATTGATAAAAGCAAAACAATTACCAATAAAAGATTAAGTCTTTTCATAACTTCAGTCTACCAAATATCAAAATATTAATACTCTTTTCTAAAGACATTAATCGATCACTATTGTTCCAAGATCAACATCGCCATCTTCTACTTCTATTTCTTCTGGATGTGTGTAAAACGCTTCACTTTTGAGTGGATCAAAACTTTCTTCTGTGTAGTTATCATATATTTGCAATGTGTATTCTCCCGGCTCTACCTTGCAGAATCGGAATTCTCCCTGTTCCCATTTTGGGTTCTCTTTGTGGGTGAAGGTTGTAAGTACCTTCGTTGAATCTTCAGTATCCTCTGGTAACAGTGCCACCAGATAGGGACTCGCTTCCATGGTAGGAGTTGCCACTCCTGTTATGTCATATAATTCTCCATGTCTCACCCCTATTGTTGGTGTCATTATTATTTGAGTCTCTTTGTTACCTTTTCCTTTATCTTCAGGTGGCCACTGTCCGTTTACCTTCAACGATTTGGATAAGTCAAAATCCAGCATCAGGGTTGTTCCTTGCTCATTATCAAATTCTATATCAAGGTTACTTATCTTCAACGATCCGGATGCTACCTTTACTTCATATATTTCGTCTTCCATTGTGGTTAGTGTTGCATCACTTATCTCCATTCTTAACTGGGTGTAAGTCGCTGTTCCTTCCACTGTCCCAAGACTTATTTCCTCTCCTATAAGGGTCATGAGGTCAACTGTGGTGGGGTCATATGTTATCTCAACAGGTGATGCTGCCCCTCCATATAACGATATGCTGTCTATGGTTACTTCCACACTCTTTACATCTTCCAGTGGGAGTACTGCATCTGTCATGTATACGTTTAGTTTGCCTGTTTCTTCCTCTTCTTCCTCTTCTTCTTTAACCACCATCGTTCCGAGATCAACATCGCTGTTTTCTACCACTATATCCTCGGGGTATGTATATAACGGAGTACTGGTAAGTGTATCAAATCCTTCTTCTGTGTAGTTATCATATATTTGCAGTGTGTATTCTCCCGGCTCTACCTTGCAGAATCTGAACTCTCCCTGTTCCCAAACCGGGTTCTCTTTGTGGGTGAAGGTTGTGAGAACATTTGTAGCATCTTCAGGAATTAACGCCACCAGATAGGGACTCGCTTCCATGGTCGGTGTTGCCACTCCTGTTACATCATATAATCTTCCGTATCTCACTCCTATGTATGGTGTCATTATTATCTGTGGTTCTATCGGGTTGTCTTTCGGTGGCCATGGTCCTGTTACTATGAGTGATTTGGATAGATCAAAATCCAGCATCAGGGTTGTTTCTTCTCCTTCTTTAAATTCTATATCAAGGTTACCTATCTTCAACGATCCTGAGGCTACCTTTACTTCAAATACCTCGTCTTCTATTGTGGTTAAGGTGGCATCGCTTATCTCCATTCTTAACTGGGTGTAAGTCGCTGTTCCTTCCACTGTCCCAAGACTTATTTCCTCTCCTATAAGGGTCATGAGGTCAACTGTGGTGGGCTCATCTGTTATCTCAACAGGTGATGCTGCCCCTCCATATAACGATATGCTGTCTATGGTTACTTCCACACTCTTTACATCTTCCAGGGGTA
>JAWODV010000093.1:0-8994 GCA_046483075.1 Kosmotogaceae bacterium
AGAAAAGAAGATTCATTTCAAAGAATTAGACAATATTTTAGAAACAACCAAAATTGATACGTTGAAAAGAGTTCACATTTACAGGTAAAAAGCAAACTTTAAAAGGAGGGAATAATTATGAAAAAATTATATAGAAATGCAAAAGATATAGAAAGATTGGTAGAGGAGCAGAAATTACAGGCACTGAAGGACTTCTTTTGGAGAAGCTGAGTAGCACGATTAACAAAAAGCACCCATAATGGGTGCTTTTTATTTATGTTGTTTCCAAACAGTTATTCTGTAATACATACAATTGTTCTTTTAGAGTTTAGAACGTTGTTTTATTGAACCTGCTTTTTAATCCACTTCCACCAATTTTGTTCCTGTATAGAAATGTTTCAGTATTTCCCAGTAAAGTTTACCATTTGATGCCATTGCAGCTGCAGCCACCTGATCCATTCCTATGCCATGTCCCCAACCTGAACCATAGAACATAAATCCCTTCAAGTTACCTTCTTCATAATGTGGCCGTATCCAGAATCGATTACTCTTTATACTACCAAGACGATATCTACTTGCCTTTACTGTAGTTTTACTTCCATCATCTGTTTCTACGTAAAGTTCAACAACACTCCCAGCAGATGATCTTTCCTTGGGATAAAGTTTTGTAATATTATCGATTCCATATCTTTCTTCAATTATCTCTACCGGTACCAGCACCTGCCATCTATAACTATTCATAGAAGTGAATCGTTCATTCGCAGAAAAAGACTCAGGTTGTTCCTGCAACCAATCTTTCAGAGCTAAGGGACTTTCCGGAAAAACTGTAGATTTTATTTCAGTGGTAACACTTTTCAAGTAAGGAACTTCTGTTCCCCAAATTTCATTACTGTTTTCGGTAAAACCCCCTGAATTGGTTGTATAAACAGCCACTATTGGTTTGTCATTATAGGTTAGGATTTCTCCAGCGGTTTCTTTAACTGCAATTGTTGATCTATCATGCTCAGAACTTATCCCCTTATAAACCGTACAATGATTCGTAGCACAAAGATTAAATCCATCTTTCGAGTGTCTCTCTTTATTAGCTAAAACGTAAGACCTTGCAGCAACTGACTGGGCTTTCAAAGCGTTCAATGGCCAGTAAGCTGGCATTTCTGCAGGAACCACTGAGAGTAAGTATTCTTCCAGTCCCACCAAATTAACCAGTGTAAGTTTTTCATTTCTCATAATTATTTCCATTTCTCCCCTATACTGACGATCTTCATAATAATTGGTAGCGTATTCTACGTTGTGAACGTAAATTGGTTCATAGCTCAAAGGAGATATTGTTACGGGACCATCAGGTTCAAAGCTTTTTTCACCAACTCCAACTGTGTATGTACCATCAGCAGAAGAAATGGTTATGAGTTCCGTCTTTTCACCTATATACAAAACTTCATTTTCTATTGTTAGAGAGAACATCGAACTAACCTGCAAAGTTATTTCATCCTGATCTGTCATTATTCCAATTCTCATTTCTTGTCCTTGTTCTGACAGAGGCCAGATATCCAAAAACGTTACATCTGGATCAACAGGTGGCTTTTCAAATTCTCTTTTAACCACGACAAACTTTTCGGGATATTCCTTTTTAAAATTCTCTAACATTAAATTAAGTTCACCATCAGACGGATTGTCTGAAAAAGCTTTTTTCGCGTATCGTATAGCCTCTTCAATTTCACCCATTTCAAGAAATGCTTTTGACATTGCTTTTTCTACATCTAAAAAGGCATTATTTTTGGATAAGGCGATCTTATATTCTTCAATGGCTAATTTGTATTCTTCCAAATTAAAAAAAGCATCACCCAACTTTTTGTATCCCGGTGCATAATGCTCATCAAACTCAATACATTTTTCATAATAATTTCGGGCTTCCAGATAAAAACCTTTTTTATAGGCCAATTCTCCCAAATAATAAGCAGCATCCCTCATAACAGCAAACGAATCTTCTTCATTATCTAAAACCATTTTCAACTTTTCCATAGCCCATTTATCCAAACCAAGATTGAAATAAGCAATCCCGGCATTTAATAAATGCTCTGGAGTTTCAGTAATAAGGAAAAGTGTTTCATACAAAACTACAGAATTTCTATATTCACCCTGTTCTTCATAAACAGTTGCCAGATTTTTCAAAGACTTAACAGTGAATCCATCTATTAATGAAAGATATAATTCCTTGCTTTTTTCATAATCCCCGCTTTTATATAATTCATAGGCTTTATAAAGTATTTCTTCTTCATTATCCTGAGCGATAATTACTCCAGAAAAAAGAAACACAAAGATAACGAAAACTACGAAAAATCGATTTTCCATTTTTTGAACCTCCTTACTAAAGGATTTTCGAATAAATAATACTGACTACTTGCATTTTAACTCTAATATCGTATATATTACCTTATGGAGGTGAACATTTGTGGAAGACGAATGGTGTATCCACTATAATGATTGTCCTGTGATAAAGGCATACGAAAAAGGTATTATTGACGTTGATTGGCTTGAAATTTATTGTAGATCAAACTGGAAGGAATGTGCGCGTTTACAACTTGAGGAATCACAGGATTACGGTCTGGAGTTTCTTTTACCCGACGGTTCTGTTGAAGAAAAGTTAAAACATATAGAGATGTTTTAAAACTGAATAAATTAATTAAATAGATGCTATAAGTTTCCTTGAGCCTTTCTTTTATTAGCTTCTTCCAATATTTCTCTGGTAGCAGTTGCTCCAATGCGACTAGCTCCAGCATTTTTAATTTCAATCAATCTGGCAAGACTTCTCACACCACCAGCTGCTTTTACTTTAATATTTTCACTGACTGTATCCCTCATAAGCTTTACATCCTCTATTTCAGCACCTCCTTTGGCAAATCCTGTGGATGTTTTTACGAAATCAGCATTTGCATTTTCCGCTATCAAACAAGCTTTTTTGATAAGTTCGTCGGTTAAGTAATAATTTTCAAGGATCACTTTGACTAAAACATCTTTTTCATGAGCCGAACTGGTAATACTCTTTATATCTTTTTCAACGTAATCATAATCTAGAGACAACAATCTACCAATATTTAAAACCATATCTAATTCAACTGCTCCACGTTCAATTGCCCTTTCAGCTTCGTAAACTTTAGTAGGAGTAATATTGGCACCGTGTGGAAATCCTATAACCGTCGTTACCTTAACAGTTGAATTTCTCAAAAATCCGCTGGCAAAATCTACATCGCAGGGTCTTACACATACAGACATAACATCATATTTAATTGCCAACTCGCAACCTTTTTCAACATCTTCTCTGGTCAATTCAGGTTTTAAAAGAGAATGATCTATCATTTTAGCAATTTCCTTTACCGTCATAGAAAAGCCTCCTTCACAGAAACAAACTGGTCACTCATCTTGAGATAATATCAATACAGAATATGGCGCTATACTGATATTTCCCGAACATGGCATATTATCATACTCTCCACTTTTACATTTTACTTCTTTACTCCCATAATCTCCGAATTCATCATCATATTTTTTAGAATCACTGTTAAATCGAACCTTCCATATTCCTTCCTTAGGAAAGCCTATCTGATAATTTTCCTGCTTTTTATTGGCAAAATTTACAATAATTATTGTACTATCCTTCGGACCCATATTTTCCCATCTGTGAAAGGCAATAATTTTATCTTTTTTGTTAACATGATAAACATTAACATTTTGAGAAGAAAGACCTTTACTAATACCTTCTAAATTTCTACGAAGTCTTATCAGATCTTTATGAAAGTTCACCAATCCCTCGTATTTATCAAATAATGTCCAGTCGATAGGTGTTTTATCACTAAATTTATCTACATCATAAAATTCCTGCCCTTGAAATATCATTGGAGCGCCTGGTGAACAAAAAATTAGAGAGGAGGCAACTGTTGTGCGTTTTTTAGCATACCAACTCTGGACGTTGTCAGGGTTAATTCTCGCAGGAAACCTTGCTCCAGATTTCGCTACTTCATCGTGCGATTCTGTATAAATAATTCTTCTAAAGGTATCATTATTAAATCTATGTCCAATTGCTTCAGCAACAGATTGCATATCACGCTCTTCATCATTGGGTGTCACTATTGCATTACGTAATTTATAAACAAAATCAATATCCCATTGAGCGTCAAAACTGGGGTCATTTTCTCCACTTTTACTAGTAATATATTCATTGTTTTTCAGATCTTCAGCAATGCTTATCTTCCATGGTTGTTTTTCTTCAATTTCCTTGTTTATTTCACTAATAAGACTCCAGCCTTCAGGCAAATCTCCCTCACCCGAATCTTTTCCATAAACATTTCGAATGTAAGCAGTTGCATCCCAGCGCAAACCATCTATTCTAAATTCATTAAGCCAGGTGAACACATTGTCTTTTATATATTTTCTGACTTCTGGAACGGTGTAATTTGGTCTCGTCTTTCCCCAGGGTGTTTCAGCGCGCCAGTCATTATAAAAATAAATCCCTCCACCATCATTCTCATACCAGCCGTCAAATCTCCAGATATCCAGATCATTGGGACCAAAATGATTAAAAACAACATCCAGGATTATCCCTATACCCAATTTGTGAGCTTCTTTAATAAACAGTTTGAAGTCATGAGGACCGCCATAAGCAGTTTCAATACTAAAAATATAAGTGGGATTATATCCCCAGGAATAATCCATGGGAAACTCAAAGGTCGGCATAACCTCTATAATATTGATTCCAAGTTCCTTGAGATATTCCAATTTCTTTATTGCAGTTTTGAAAGTACCCGGTTTCTCTTCATTCTCTTTGTTGAATGTTCCAATATGCATTTCATAAATAACCATTTCATTCCATTTTGGTGTACTGAATTTAAAATCTCCCCAGTTGAAACTACTATCATAAATTATTGAATTACCAGTTGAACCAGTCAACCATTTGGCATATGGGTCGTTCTTTAAAAAACTTTCTTTACCTTTAAAAATTACAAATTTATACTCATCTCCAGGTTTAGCGCCTAAAACATCAGCAGACCATATACCATTCTCTTCTCTGGCAAGAGTGTTTTTGGTATATGACCATTCATTAAAAGTCCCGGTAACGGATACATTATCTGCATGTGGAGCCCATACTCTGAAACTTGTTCCATTTTTGAAAGGTATTGCTCCCATTCCTTCATGTCCTGAAATCTTACCTCTATTCATTTTTACCTCCTCTAAACTATTATACGTTTGTAAGGAGAGTATCCTTCGAATTCTGTCCTGGGATAGAATATGGAAAAAGATCTGGCGGGAATCTCATCTACTATTGTTGAATTAGCCACTTTTACCTCTTTATTTGTAAAATGATCAATGACAGGAAAATTGTTCATGAGTTTTGATTCTTTCATTATTGCTCTATAATTTTGCTTGTTATCAGTGGGGTTTATCACCACAATTTTCATGTCTTCGATTTTTTCCGTCTCGCGGAGAAAAACCAGTAAATTATTATTTGTAACAATTACTCTTTCATAGATCCCTCTTCTAAATGCAGGAGATTGTTTGAATAATTTCACCATCTTTTTGTAGAATTCAAGGGATTCATTCTTATTGTTTGCAAGATGCCAGGGCATCGGTTCTCTGCAAAAAGGATCTCCATCACTTTTCATTCCTAGTTCTTCACCATAGTAAATGAGCGGACTGCCCGGTAATGTAAATTGTAGGGCGACAGCGAGTTTCCATTTTTCTTCATAAATATGTCTCAATCGAGGAGTATCATGAGTTGAAAGAATATTCCAGCTTTTCAACAAACTTTCAAGATCACTATCTTTCTGAGTATTCTCTATTGCCTGACTAAAGACATCTGCATTAGCTTCACCTTTAATAAAAGCGCCTATGAGCTCAGTGAAATAGTAATTCATAACACCGTCTAATACCCCATCATTGACCCATTCTTTCGGATAAGCCCATACTTCTCCAATACTGTTATGATCGCCCAATTCCTTCAATGTTTTTGTTATTTCTTTGCAGTATTTGAAACCAATATCATAGGCACAGTCAATTCGCCAATCATCCACTCCCAAATTTGTCCACTTCTTTAGAACTGAGTTTCTTCCACTCCACAGAATCTTTCTCAATTCAGGGTTTTCCAGATTTAACTCTGGTAAAAAATGCACATTAAACCAGTAACTATTCTCTCTATTTCTTTTCAATATATATGATTCATATTCGGGATTTTTGTGCCATTTATGTTCATAGCTTACATGGTTAAACACACCATCCAACACAAACCTCATATTCTTTTCATGAAGTTTATTTGTTAACTCCTTCAAATCCTCTTCTGTACCAAGCATTTCATCAATAGAATAGTAATCTATAGCATCATAGCGGTGATTTGTTTTTGCTTTAAATATAGGGGTTAAATAAATGAAATCAATACCCAAATCCTTCAGATAGTTCAGTTTTTCAATAATTCCTTTTAAGTCTCCGCCATAAAACTTATATTGATGTTTACCTAAAGAAGTCTTCTCAATTGGATTATTCCAGTGTTCTGTACCCTGTTTCTCTTTAGAAGAATAAAATCTATCTGGAAAGACTTCATATCCAACCTTTGCCTCAGCTGACAAAATCAGACAGCTCCTTTCTTTAACCATTATTACAGCATAATAACATCTGATACTTTTAAAGCCTAATATTAGCTACTTTACAACCGATACAATAAAATTTCTATTAATCGTATCACAATTTTTATTGAAGAATAATTTTCCTATTCATCGTTCGCCCAATTACCACCATATTCTCTTTTGATTTTTGGATCATCTGACCATTTACTACTACCTGCTTTTCTGAAAAGGTGAAATGCAACCTTTTTTCCATCTATAGTGTAGGTTTCAATATCCCAACCCTGTCTAACCAACTGTATCATTTCATGTAAGTCTTTTGTTGTTTTGTGTTGCATAAAATCACCTCCTTTATTTGTCGTTGTGCGATAGTAGGTTGTGCGTTAAACAACTCATGGACCATCGAATTACAACCAGAGATCAGCTTTAAATAACGTCCAACATTACATTTCGTCCATCGTCCAACGCTTGCCTAACGGCGCGCTTGGTCCATCGAATAAACAATTAGCCAATCGGAGAGTGACACTTGAAGTCACTCACTGCTTTCGTTCAAAGGCGCTCAAAGAGATCGAATGTTTTAGAACGCGAGAAGAACCGGGGAGTCGAGAGTAAAACACGTCCAACGTTTACACTTCGCCCAACGCTTGCCTATCGGCTCGCTTGGTCCACCGATAAACCGTCTGACGCTCGAAGAGTGACGCTTGGAGTCGCTTGATGATACATTCGCTCAAATGCGCTCTGAGAGAGCAAATACTTTCAAACACGAGAGGAACCAAAAAGACGAGAATCCAAGAGAAAGACCTGAACCGTTGACCGTTTTCCGTGAACCGACATGTGCAAGTACCGTAGAACCCTAGTTTTTTTGAAAATTAAGAGAATTTTATATGAATTACCTAACATCTAATAGCTATAAGCCAAAACCGTTTTTTTAAAAAGTATTTAATGCCCTCTTGGGATGTAGGAGTACAATAGAGGAGGCAGTCAGAAGGTAGAGAAGAACTCTCGGAGAGATGCTTGGAGGCGCGTCCTTTGGTCGCTCACGACACTTGAATGAGAGAGGTTTGATTAGATAGTGCAAGAGGCTCTTAGAGAACAAATGCCCTAGAACACGTGAACCGAATAAGACAGAAAGATCAGAAACTCAAGATTCGAAATCTGCTGAAACATATTAAGAACTAAATTACGGGCACCTTGCAAAGATTATTAAAAAATGCAAGAAGAAAAGATTGTGATTAAGCTGATGCTATAATTCTTTTAGCTAGGTTTTAAGAAATAAATGGAGGAGATCCTATGCCTGATAGATCAAAAGATTGGTTAAATCAAGCTGTTAGAGATCTTGAACAAGCAAAAGATTCAAAGAAAAGTAAAAGGCATGAGTGGGCTTGTTTCGCTTCACATCAAGCTGCTGAGAAAGCAGTAAAAGCCTTACATCTTAAGCATAAGCAAGAAGCCTGGGGACATATGGTCAGCAAGCTTTTGGGAGAATTGCCTGATAATGTTTCATTGCCCACAGAATTAATTGACGAAGCTAAAGTACTTGATAACTACTATATACCTTCAAGATACCCTAACAGTCATCCAGAAGGAGCGCCTTTTGAGTTTTTTGGTTCAAAACATAGCGAGGAGGCCATAAAATATGCCAGTAAAATCATTGAATTCGTCCGTAATGAAATGGCCAAATAAAGATCAAGTATTGCAAGCTTTGTGTGAATGGAAAAGAACTATCTGCAAAAATAACGAAAATATAATTTCCATCGGTTATTTTGGTTCCTATGCAAGAAATGATTCAGGTGTAGGCAGCGATCTTGATCTGGTAATCATTGTCAGGAAAACAAATAAACCTTTTGAAAAAAGAGGTATTGAATGGGACCTATCTTCGATTCCTGTACCGGTCGATTTACTTATTTATAATCAAAAAGAGTGGGAAAACCTAAAAAAAGAGGACAACAGCTTTATAAAAAAACTATGCAAAGAAATTGTTTGGCTTAAATAACTTCCCTTTCTTTTTCTTAAGTCTCTGAATTATCTCTAACGCAGCGGCGTCACGCGCCGCCCAATAGCTTTTCCGCCGTGGTCACGTGTACCGGCGGAAGGTTCTCCACCATGCCAGCCTCTGTGCGCTCCAGCTCAGCGATGGTCGCCTCGCGGCACGTGGCCAGCAGTTCGTGGTGCTCGGCCTCCAGAGCCAGGTTATGTAGCTCCTGGGGGTCGTCCTCCAGATCGTACATCTCCTCGATCTCGCCGGGGACTAGCCAGCGGATGTACTTGTGCCTGCCCAGCCGAAGGGAGACCCAACGGGGAATACCTCTCTCAGCCTCTCCCACACCCGTGTCCGTGTCACTGCCGAACTGGTAGCGCATGTTCTCCAGCAACAGCGGACGATCCCACGAGGTCTCGGGATTCCTCAACA
>JAWODV010000043.1:0-43079 GCA_046483075.1 Kosmotogaceae bacterium
CTTCGCGGCAGATGCATTACGTAAAGTTATGATTATGGGTGCTTCACTGTCCAGTATACGGGTAGATGTAATCGCTCTGGCAATATTCGCTGTCGTAACTCTTTCATTAGCTGTTCCATTGTTTTCCAGACTAACGACTACTTGATTTATAGATAAAGCTCTAATACTTAAAAGTTACTTTTTAGGACAAATGTGATCTATAACAAATTCCTGGCCACCTATTGAGAAAGATTTAATTGTACCCTGTAAAGTGAGTACGCCCGTTCCCTGGGCGGGATTTGATACACTGATAGATACATCTGAAACTGTTGAGCCATCAAGTGTATAAAGATCTTGTTCATTCTTGAGAACGCCATTTATACTGACATTGATATTGCCTCCATAGTAACCATAATGTAGTTCTAAACTGGAAAGTACACTTGGAAAATCAAAGTCAAGATTCACATTATTCGTCCATACCTCTTTCCCTGTATGTCCAGCATCCCCAAAGGAACTTACTTCAGCAAATCCGCCAGAGTATGGCGTCCCATTGAACCAGTAGAATTCTTTAACATTGACTTGTGTGAAACTTTCAGTGAAGCTGTCTCCAACATTATACTTAAAACCTAAAGATAAATTTTCAAAGTCCAGGCATTTTAAAAACAGCCATGGACAACCACTCAATAGAAATAGTACAAATACAAGTACAATTACTACTGAAAGCTTTTTCATTATTATCCCCCCTTTTTACAAACTACATTTTACTCCTAATACATACAATTCAGGATTGGGTTTTAAAGTCAAATACAAATATTTATAGTAACAACATTGCGACATATTAATTTGTTAATGCATTTATTTTTAATGCACGTAAATGAATATTATTCCTACACAAAACATAAAAATTAAATTAGCTTTGCTTACTTTATTGATGATAAAATAGTAATAAGACTAAATTGTTTAAAGCAGGAGGGTTATCAATGCAGTACATTACATTTGGCAAAACCGGTTTAAAAACCTCAAGATTCGGTATGGGTTGTATGCGTTTTCCCACTAAAGATGACAAAATCGATGAAAAAGAAGCGTTAAAAATGATTCGGTATGCTATCGATAATGGTGTTAATTACCTTGATACAGCATATCCTTATCACAATGGAGAGAGCGAAGTTATCCTGGGAAAAGCTCTCAAAGATGGTTATAGGGAAAGAACCTATCTAGCAACGAAATCTCCTGTGTGGCTGGTAGAAAAATATGAAGACTTTGAAAAGTATCTGGATGAACAACTTGAAAGACTTCAAACCGACCATGTCGAAATCTATCTTCTGCATGCTCTTAGTGAGAAAAGCTGGAATAAAGTAAAGGAACTGGGCGCATTAAAATTTCTTGATGAAGCAAAAAGAAAAGGAAAAATAAGATTTGCTGGTTTCTCATTTCACGATAAATATCCGACCTTTAAAAATATAATAGACTCCTATGAATGGGATATGTGTCAGATACAGCTGAATATTCTTGATCAGGAATATCAGGCAGGGGTAAAAGGATTAAGGTATGCTTCAGGAAAAGGTATTCCGGTCGTAATAATGGAACCATTACGTGGCGGTAAGTTAGCACAACCACCATCAAAGGAAATTGAAGATGTTTACAAAAAGGCAGAGGTTAAAAGAACACCAGTGGAATGGGCTTTTAGATGGTTATATGACTTCCCTGAAGTTAGTGTAATTCTTAGTGGTGTAAGTACTCTAAAACAATTGAAAGAAGATATCGCAATTTTTGATAAAGCTAAGCCCAACGTAATGACAGACGCTGAAAAACAGGTTATAAAAAATGTTATCAGTGTATATAATGATAAGATTATGGTGAACTGTACGGGATGTAATTACTGTATGCCCTGTCCTTCAAAAGTGCAGATCCCTACAATATTTTCCTGGTACAATGATTCGGTTATGTACGATGAAAAGGAAAAATATTCGAAGCATTATAAAAAGCTTCAAGAAAAAAAAGGCGATGCTTCTCAATGTGTAGAATGCGGACAATGTGAAGATGCCTGCCCACAAAATCTCAAAGTCATTGAGCTTCTTAAAGAAGCTCATAGTTATCTGGCAGAATGAGTGTTTTTTTATTGAAAATAGATGTTGAAAATTAAAACAAAGGAGAAAACCCATTGGTAGAAGTTGTTGTTACCGAGATAATCGTTTTGTTCTTGCTGGTTGGACTTGGATTTGCTATCCGGAAGATTGATCTTATTACAGCTGATTTCACCAAAGAACTTGCAAACGTAATTATCTATGTCACACTTCCAGCCAAGATATTTACATCCATGGATTTTCCCTTTTCAAAAGATATTTTTGCCAGTGGTATCACCGTGATGACAATAGGTCTTGTTTTTTATGGTGTTATGGTCATCTTAGCTTCACTGATAACAAGAATTCTAAAGGTAGATTTTAATAAACAGGGCGTCTTCAAATTTATGCTTGTTTTTGGCAACGTTGGCTTACTTGGCTATCCAGTAATGGATGCTACCTTCGGTAGAGAGGGCGTCTTTCATGTTGCCCTTTTCAATATATGGTTCAACATATTCCTGTGGACAGCCGGGATTAAATATATGAAAAGAGAAGATAATAATTTCAATGCCAGGTTTCTTATCAATCCCGGTCTTATTGCTACATTAATGGGTTTTTTGTTTTTTCTATTCTCTATTAAATTGCCTTCAGCATTACAGTCATCAGTAACTCTTTTAGGCGACTCCACAACCCCCATGGCAATGCTTGTAGTTGGCTCACTACTTGCAGAAACTAAAATCACAAAAGCACTTAAAGAAACCAATCTTCAAATATATACAATAATTAAACTTGCTGCTATACCCGCAGCAATGTTCTTTGTATTAACATTGATGGGTTTTTCTGGTGTGGTAAGAGCAATACCGGTTATTTTAAGCGGTATGCCAGCTGCAGTAAATACTGCAGTTTTCGCCAGAAAGTACGAATCTGACTTTCATTTCGCTTCCAGAGGTGTTTTTGTGTCGACACTTTTTTCACTGATCTCTATTCCCTTGATTATTCTCCTTGTTCAATAAATGAACGGGATCAATTTATAAGTTCTTTTACTGTAATCAAGATATAATTCTTTGAAATCCTTTATTAATTTCTGCTCTCTATACTCCACCCTTACCATTATTCCCAGCAAGGCAAAAGCAATAAAAAAGAATGATGTGAAAGCGCTAAAAAGACAAAAAGCTATTCCTGCAAAAGATATTAATAGTCCCAAATATTGTGGATGTCTTATATACCTGAATAAACCCTCGGTTAACAAAACTCCAGAAACAGCACTATGACTCCAGAGCTGATTTTTTGACTTGAATGTTATGAAGGCACCAATTAGAATCACTGCTATACCGAAATATCTCCATACATTAAAAGGCTGAGCCCAGATTCTGTAAAATTCAGGATTAATATTTGTTCCCACTATAATGCCAAATATTATAAAGGAGCTCATAGTGAATTTCGATTCTGATTCTATATAATCATTTGAAGGCGTTTTGAAAAGAAAAACAAAATATATATCTCCAATAACCCAAAAAAGAATTGAAGACCAAAAGATCACGTGACCCATTCAAATTACTCCCATTTTCCCTGAAAGTCCGATAGATAATCGTTGACTTTAGAAATGGATGATTCAAAATCTTTATAAACATTTGTATCAACTGTTTTGTTTCCATAATGAACATTTACGTAAACTTCTGTTAGGTGATTAAATACATTTACAAACTCCTGTGAATCCATTTTGTTAATTATTTCATGTTCAGTTAACTCATATGGAGTCAAATGGTGCATTCCAGCAAAATATTTGCGTCTGATCCACCAGTAAGCACCCAATATGTATTTCTTAGTCATGGAGAAAACAGGCAGTTTTTCCAGTGGATACAATGGAACGTTTTCGGGAATTTCTTCAACCACTTCGCGTTTTTCCCTTTCGCGGGTTTTTGAAAACATAGAATAAATGATATATCCCAGAATTAATACCGCAAGCGTTGTCAAACCAAATACAATAAAAATACGAAATCCCTCCGGGATTGTTACTTCAACCTCTTTATACTCACTTACTGGAATTGAATGCAGTGAAATGTTTGGCATATCTCCAGATTCAGTCGAAAAGCCCTGTCCAAATGATAGACCCTCAGCTACAGAAAACGCCTGAGAATTTTTAAAGATCAGTATCACTAAGAAACGTATTCCTACTACAAATACAATAAGTAAAAGCCCGATTGTAAAGGCTTTCCAGAAACCTTTTATACTAGATGCCTTCCAAAACATGTATCCCATTATGAAGGCTCCAAGACTTAAAATTATCAAAAGTGACGCTTCGGGTAACAGCTTCTGCATGTCAATGTCGTTCATTTCATTATTAATCTTTATCTTTGTAATATCTGTACCTTCTAGTTGATCGGCAACTGAATATTGATTTTCACTCTCAAATTCTTGTTCCTGAACCTGTTCTTCAATTTCAGTTTCTGTTCCATACGCTGTTAAACCCCATGATCTATTTTCAATACTGGGCACAAAGGCAATGATCATTACACATAGCACTGTAAAAAGAGTTATAGAAACAATATTCACCTTTTTATACTTAAACATAATCCATATAAGAAATAAAATAATGAAAAACAATGAATCACCATAACTGCTCATTACAGGCAACAGTGTGAGATAGATTCCGATCATAGCCAATCCTGCAATGGATATCATTGCTGAAGAATTTACAATAAGTGTAACCCCTGCTGCTGCCAGAATATAAAAGATGGTGTTTTCAGCACTGGCATTATTAATACCATTTGCAATTATAATTGTAAATATTGCCACAATTGGAATTATGAAAAACGAAAGACAGCCATATCCTCTACTTGAAATGTAACCACTAAAAGCAAGAAATCCCCCAAATATCAATAAAGAAATGACTGAAAATTCAGGATGGAATAGGTAGATTGAAATTAAGAACAACAACACACAATTAACGATATCCTTAGTGAAAATCTTCAATTTCTTTTGTCACCTCTTGTAAGCTTTGATTTCCACGAACAATTCTGACAATTATCTGTTCCTGAGCCAGTAAAGCACTCTTATCTTCGAGTGCTCTCATATCCAGAGGTAATAAATCAAAGGATTTTGCGGGTAAAAATCTCGGGTCTCTGTATCCGAAGGGTAGCAAAAGCACTATTACTCTAGAACATTTCGACTTTGCTTTAACTAAAAGTGGCAGTATGGAATCTGTTAAAAACATGGAAAACAAAACCAGTGTCGTTGATGGAAGCAATTTTTCAATATCCCTGGAAATAACATCAGTTACCTCAATCCCCTTTTCGCTTCCTTCTGCCATTGAAAGTAATTCAACTGTTTCAACCCAATCTGTTCTTCTATCACACGTTCGTGTCCAGATATCTTTACCAACCACTGTTAGTTCGGATGTATGTCCGTTGTCATGGATCCACTTTACTAGAGATGCCACAGCAACTACCGCTTCTTCCTCATATTTTTCCCTTATCATTTTCCAGACATTTCTGGCAAAAACCTCATGGGTCAGGTTCAAATCTAAATAAATGAGGGTCTTACTTGTCGCGGTGTAGTTAAACTCTTTAGTGTATAGATCGTTCATTTTTGCAGATATCTTCCAGTGAATTCTGTTTAGGGGATCCTGAGAATACTCTCTTACTCCCTTCAAATCAGTAGTATCCTCAAGCAGCTGAAAGTCGCTCCTTTTATTGGGAAGCAATTCCCTTAATCGCAGAGGAAATACCTCGAACTCCATAATCTTTGGTAAGACAAGAATTTCTAAAGGTTTGTAAAATGTCGCCCAAAGCTTGTAAAAACCAGCAGGTCCATTCAGTGAAACGATGATCTTTGAAAGCGTTTTTATGCCACGTTTTCCGAATAGTAATTCAAGCTCAAAATCACATTTTCCATCAGAATCAAAACGCAACTCTCTTTTTCTGCTACTTGAGGCGCTAGCAATAGTAGATCCAAGCTGCGTAAAAACCAAAGATTTTGTCTTAAGCGTTTCCTGTTCAATATGATAATTTATAGTAATGTTATCGTTTATAAAGGTTCTGTCTCTGGATACATAGCGTTTGATTATTAACGTTTTAAGTATCTTTCTTGAAACAAAGTAATCAAACCATATCATACCCAAGAAACAGGCAAAGATTATTGAAAAACTACTGAACAGTACTATATTCCAAATCAACACTAATATTGATGAAATAACCAGCAGTTTTTTAGAAGTAAAAGTTTCCCCAAATCTAAGGGTTTCATTCTCTTTCATTTATCATCGGTACCTCTATATTATCCAAAATTTCTTTAATCACTCCACTGGTTGTTCTCTTCATTAAACGTGCTTCGGGCGTCAAAACTATTCTGTGAGACAGTACTTCAGGAGCCATAAACTTAACATCGTCAGGGATCACGAAATCCCTGCCCTTAATAGCTGCCAACGCCCTTGATAGATTCATCAGGAAAATTGATCCACGGGGACTTGATCCCAGAGCAAGGTCTTTATGTTTTCTTGTAGAATCAGTTATCGAAATGATATATTTCATGATATCAGGGGAAAAATCTACTTCTTTTATCTTTTCCTTTGCTCTGTTCAAATCATCCAGATCTACAATCGGTTCAATAATATTCACTGGATGAACGTATTTCAACCCTTTTAGCATTTCAAATTCAGATTTAGTATCTGGATATCCCATAGATAAACAAACAGAAAATCTATCAAGTTGTGCTTCAGGTAATGGAAAGGTTCCTTCAAATTCAATAGGATTTTGCGTTGCAATGACAAAAAAATCTTTACTCAATTTGTGAGTTGTACCGTCAATGCTTACCTGTCCTTCTCCCATGGCTTCAAGCAATGCTGACTGTGTTCTGGGAGTAGTTCTGTTAATCTCATCAGCCAGTAGGATATCAGAAAAAACCGGTCCTGGTCTAAATGTGAATTCGTTAGACTTTATATTTAGAATATTCAATCCGGTAACATCTGAGGGAAGTAAATCAGGAGTACACTGTATTCTTTTGAACTTAGCAGATATCGAAATGGCAAGACTTCTCGCAAGCATTGTTTTACCGACTCCTGGTACATCATTCAGCAAAACATGCCCCCCTGTAAACATTACAGATAGAATTTTCATAATTTTTTCTTCCTTACCCTTAATAACTCTAGAAACATTTTTTAAAATGTTGCTTGCAAATTCTTTAACAAAACTCATTTTCAACTCTCCTTAGAAATTAAAATTTATCTAAATGCTATTAACGCCCATTGAATTATATCAGCATTAAACAGCTTGATTTGATTAACCAAAGCGACTGGTGTTACAAATTTAAATTTTTAGATAGAATACTTCATAGTTTTTGATTCTGATAAAACCTAGCTTCTCAGCAAGCGCGATTGAAGGAATATTGTTCTGGCGAGAATGCCAGTGAAGGTTATATCCGCGGTTTTTACACTCTTTAATTGTTTTCCTGGCGACAGCAGTGGCATAACCCTGCTTTCTAAAATCAGTAACTGTTTCCAATCCAATTTCACGTTCGTTTTCAAAGGCATATACAGATAAACACCAGGAAACAATGGTATCACCAACCAAAGCACAATAACCAGTTCCTTTATCGCCGAAGCTATCTAAATTCCTCCAGAATGAATGAATCCAGCCATTTAACATTTTGTAATTTTTTAGCTTTTTGTTCTTTATTGCTCTGTCAATTTCTATTATTCTAAAATCACTATTCATTTTTTCCTCAACAGGCACTACTTCTGGATTCATTTTATAAAACCTTCTTTTGAGTATGGAAATCTTATTCTTTCCAAAGAATTCAGGAATTGCTTCTTTCCAGAGTGAATTCATATCTATGTATATCAACAATCCCGGTAATCCATACTTCTTAAATTCCGGAATGAGTTCCCTGTTAAGTATTTTAGGCAATGATCTGGCTTCATCACAAAGCTTCCCGCCAATCAAAATGCTATCAGTATAAGTCCAGATATAGGAGAAATCTGGATTGTCCGGATCATCTACATTCACCTGTCCAATCGTATAGTTATTTAGTATGGAGTCAACAACAAGATTGAAATCTATTGATTTAAAAAATCCCTTTACCTTCCAATTATCGTTACTATTAATGGTTTGCAATGAACAACACCCTCTAAAAGAAATCAAATATCATCGTTGTTATAACGACACTATATCTGATAATGCCAAACTCTCCATTAATATCCCTTCATTCAGTAATTGGAAAACATTCCAAAGGTGAAATTACTTAACCTGTTTAGGGGATCATAAAGATAGTAGACCTTCACAGCATTTGAACCAGATATTTGATAACCGATACCTATTCCCAGATCCATTGCTGGTTTTGAGAAATCCCAGTTCGATGAATCTTCCCAAAACTTACCTGTATCAGCAAGTGTACTTATGAAAAACCCTGAAGTAAATTGTAGCCTCATTTCTGCTCCTGCAAAGATATATTTTTGTACTGTAATAGTCCCCCATGCAGATGCAAAATCAGGGTAATTTCCCAAAGTATACCAGTAATCAAAAGGTGTTTCAGGCGACATGATCCCCAGAGAAAAGTATGGTTTTATTGTTATGCCATTAAAGGGAACTAATATTTTACTAAAATAACCGTTGAAATGAAAATATACGTTAGAAAAATCTAACATAACAGATGGAAATAAGCTACATTTATACTTATAAGGAAGTCCCACATAGGGAGGTGAAATCATTCTTTTGTATTCAACATTTAGATGCAAATAATCATTATCATCAATTACCAAACCAGATGTGCTCTGAAGAGTTTCCACTTGAACATTCTCATAAGTAATGGCTATCTTGATGATATCTCGTGGGCTTCCATAAATGCTACAACCCGAGTACAACTCATTTTTCATCAATGAATAGCTGCTTCCACTGTATTTTCCCCATCCAATATCAGTTGCTTTGATATAGTTTACATAAGAAGCCTTGAAAGGAATATCCTTCACTGGAAAACTTAAACTGATAGACTTCTCCTGTGAATCACTCCAGGAAAATCCCGCTTTTATAACACCAAGCATGCCAAATGCGTTGTAATAAGTAACACTTAGCTTCTGCTCAAACAATATTTCTGTTGCCATAGTAATTAGTTGTTGCACGGGGTCAAGGTAGAAACCAAATCCTTCTCTCAATCTTACAGTGATGTCAACATTACCGGAATCAACAGGCATGGCTGCAAAATTATGACTTTGCAAAGAACCCAATTCTGACAATTTAAGTGAAGCAGTTCTAAACGTATCTAAAGAAAGAAGCTCACCTGATTCCATATTTAAAACATTACCAAGCACAGAGGGTTTTGTAGTGTGAAGTCCGGAATATACAATTCTGTTAATTGTTTTTCCTTCAAGGTTTTTGTAAACAGATATCTTCGCAAGGTCATATTTTTCAAGTGAAAAAGCAGACTTCAAAAAAGGAATTTTACCAGCTATCTTGTATATTTCGTTATCTTTAGATAAATTAAGTGGTGTTTCCAATCCCAGTTTTGCCCACTTGTAAAAACTATCAACAGGTTCATTTTCATAGAGCCCTTCCAGTTCAAGAATGTCAATTTCCAATGATTTTCTGTAATACCCCAGCGCTTTTTCTCTATTACCCTCTACATCATTAAGAACACCAAGGTACACCATTGACTCTCTTAATGTTTGTGGAAGGATATCATCCTGCTCAGTAATCTTTATAAGTTTTTCTCTGGCACTCTGGAAATTACCCATTTTAACATCAGTTATCGCACTCGATTTCAAAGGAGCAGCTGCTTCAGGAAAACTTTCCAGTACATTATCTAATTTTTTTTGACCTTCATTGTACAAGCCATTAGCTTCATTAATCCGCGCTTTAGCCCAAATTAACCACTTTTCCTGATGCTCATTACTTGTTGAAGGATAGATATCCAGCACGTGCAATACAGGATTTTCTCCTTCAATGGCTTTCTTCAAACTGACAGCTCTCATTGGATTATCAGGAGCTGGAACTTTTTCACTTATTTTGCTGCACCATAGCATCAGATTTTCAGGATCAAATATTATACTAATCACAGATCCAGGTATATCTATTGCCCATTCAAAGTTATTGTAATTAGCACTGCCAGGCTTATATTTGTCTCTTAAAAAAGATGCTACAACTTTGCTATCAATCTTTTCTGTATTTTTATAGTATAGCTCTTCCAACCTTTCTTCTCTTTCCTTTGACTGTGAATAAGTACCTGATTGAAAATTTCTCATGTATTCAGTTAAATACCTGTTTGCAGCATATATATAATTATTATCGCTTTCCCTTACAATATACTCGTTTGCTGTTACTTCTAACACCACTGCTTTATTTTCCTTGCTGTCAGATATCATTATGTTTAGTCCAATTGTTTTGGGAGCTCTCTTGATTCTTTCAATTGCTTCATCAAGTGTCGAATCATACTGAATGATTTCTCTCACCAAAAAAGGCCAACATATTCCGTCTAGGGTTGTGTTTTTATCTCTGGCTATGGAGAAATTCACAGTAACTACCAATCCCTGACTATTCATTCCGTGTAACAAGCCAACCTGGGTTGGGTATTGTACGGTAATAAAAGGAAAACCATTCTGCGGTTCAATAATGGAAATAAAGGCAAAATCAGCCAGTTCTCCTAAGTCCATTATGTCAAGATTTCTTGCGTGTAAAAGGGTTTTACTTCTGGTAGCTTTATCCCAAAAAGCAAAAGAGGTACATCCTGTTAAAGTTAGCTCTTGAAAGGCATTACTTCTTATCAACGATTGATACATCTGCTCATCGTCTGGAGCTATTGTATCTGCAAATCCTTGAATTTCCTCAAGGTACTCTTGAGATATATTTCTAATTATCTCCGGACCCATCTTAAAGTTGTAGTAAAATTCATTGAAAAACCATTCCAATTTTTCTATACCTTTATGTTCCTGCATGAAAGGATCAAGTCTTGTTGGTTCATCTCCAGATATTTCTCCAAGATATTGGGATAAATATGCCTGTTGCACGCCAATTTCGTAAGGAGTACCTTTGCAATGCATCAGGAAAATCCCGTTCAAATCAATTAGATAGGCATCATCCTTCCTTTTAATTTCCTTCTCATCAAACCCTTTTGTACAAAATGAGATTACTGAAAGAATAAGGAAAGAAAATATTATTATTTTTCTCATAAAACACCTCACACTCAGTAAAAGAAACTACGAATAAACAAAAGGCTATTTGTGCAATAACAAAACATTTTCCACTTTAAAACAAATTCCGGAGAAGTAATTTTGGTAACTCAAAACACGCAATTCAAAACGAATTACTAATTACTACTATCTTTGAAGTAACTTCTCATTGCTGTTTTTATATTACAAATATTCAGTTAAAATTTGGCATTATCATTGTTTTTAGCAGCTTCTATGAATTTTGTTGTTTCGCGTTTTCCAGAATAGTAATTATTCCTGTTCGATATATGTTGTGTCTACCGTGTCAGTGGTTTCCGTCTCCTTTTTGTACCAGCGAAACTGAATATATAGTGATGATACGAGAGCAATTATAAAAAATATAACCTGTCCTAAGGGTTTTGGAAAAAGTTCACCTGCGAATCTATCAACTCCGAGTCCTATTATAAAGCTTCCAAAAAGCGAGGTAAATCCTATTATTAAATAAGGAAGCATTTTCACAGCAAGGACTCCAATAAGTATTCCGACTATTACAAAGGGCAAATCAATCAATTTGAGGCCATCAAAACCCAAAGTTGTTAAAATATACAACAGCAAAAACATGGTTGAAACCATTGCAATAAGAAACATAAAGAATTTACGGGCCTGAACAGATAAAATTGCTAACAACACAGCACAAAGAATGGCAAGCTCATACTGATAAAAAGCTCCTTGTATCTGTTCTCCCCACTGGTAACCATAGAAAAATCCTATCAGTGCCCATATCAAACAAAATAGTGGCCAAAATATTTTTCTTCCAAAGAAAGCAAGAACCACACCAAGAATAAGGAAAAGAATAACAAGATAAGGATTCAGTTCATTAAAGGCTTTAACAAATTCACCAAGACTATTCAACCCATTACCCTGTAACCAATTACTGAATTCCTCAATCATCGCTGAAAGCTGATCAAAAATATTCATTTAAAACCCTCCTTGTTGCCCGCTTTAAAATAATATCACGGTATATGTATAACATCACATACTAATAACAACTCAGGTTTCCAGGAAAGCTTTGACTTTCTTAGCCCTTTTAAACCAATATCTTGCTGTAAATTAAGCAACTTATATTTTCCTATTATCTGTCGGGCAATATCTCTATTTAAAACAGCATAAACGCCTTCGTATTTATTATCCAGTTCGCCCTTTTCAGACAGAACAACAAATACTTTTTTATTTAGCCTGGTTCCTAAAACATATCCTACCATCCTGCTGCCGTCAAATCCTATTCCACCTTCAACAGGATAATTCATACTTTTAAGTTCAAAAAGAGACCCCAGAGCTTTCCTTTCAAAAGCAAGATTTTTATTTTCTTTACAATCTCTAAAAGTACACCAGTAATCATAGAAGTCCAAAACACGAGTTCTATCAATATCTTCAATTTCCCGAAATTTGTAATCGGGATGCTCTTTCTCAAATTTATTTGCTCTGTTTTTCTTCTTGTGCATCTCACGTCCATATAAATCTGCTAGATCTTCAACTTTATAGATGTATTCCCATTGTTCTCTGACCTTCTCTCTTGAAAATGTAAAACCACACTCTGAGATTTTTCCAATAAAGTCTTCGTTGCTTTCTTTTATATTCAGTGGTCTATTAAATCTACTGGAGTAATAGCTTTTCATCTCATTTATTGTATTTTTAAGGTCCTCCAGTTCACATAATGGAGGGAAAAAGGTTGGTTCTAACCCTTCAGGGTTAGACAAAATAATCAATTTATTTCTGTGATTTCTCTCTATAAGAGGACCATGAAAATGTCCATATGCGTATAAATTGACAAAAGACATCTTTGAGTTTATCACTTCATATTCTTCAAGAAATTTCTGAACGAACTCAAAGTCTTGCAAAACAAGCTTACTGAAGTTGATATTTACACCTCCCTTTAATATTATAATCAATTATTTCTGTACTTAGACAATCTCCAGTTGTTTTTTAAACATTTCTTTATATATAATGGGAAAATGACTATAACAAACATATAAAGATTATATAAGCATAATAAATCCATTTTCATGTTAATATTTATTGAGAAGAATTATGGGCAGTGAAGTGATGCGAGATTTAAAAAAACTGGCACTTGAACTTGAAAAAAATCCTGAATCCTTTAAGAAACAAAAATTACTTGAGCAGATAAAAACAGCTAGAGAAAATGCTCATGCCTATTCATTTGCTGTAGCTCTAAATTTTGTTATGGAAGCAAAATTTGGAAAAAAACCTTTTAAATTGGATTACTCAAAAAAAGAATTACTTGAAGGACTTTTTCAATTAGGTTATTTCTTTTCTATAAGAAACAAAGATAGCTTTGCTCATATAGTCGCAACTTTTGGTACGGATATAGTTGATGGTAATCATTTTAAGTCAGATATCTCCTTTAAACTTATGTTCCTAAGAATGATGACCGCATTTGAGATGGGGCTTGAGGAAGAAACTAAAGAATACTATGAAAAACTTAAAAATATGGAAAAATATATTCCTGAAGATTTTTCATTTGATTACTTTAATGCACTAGGTCTTGTTAGCTCTCAGCTGTTAGATAATTCTATTTCCCAAAGATATTTCACAAAGGCTCTCAAATATGCAGATAATAAACAGAAATATTTCATCACAAAAATGAATATGGTCGATCTTTATTATGCAAGTGGAGAATATGACAAATCTATAGAGTTATTAGAGGAATTAGACGTACCTAACTTTCCTAGTTTCAGGGGATATTCAGAAACAGGAAAACTCAAATGCCATCTGATAAGAGACGATTTAGATTCAGCTACTAAAGCAGCAAGGGAACTAGAAAATCTCAATATAGAGAAACCTAATTGGATTGATTACTGGTATTCTTATGTTTTTTTAGGACATTATTATTTGAAAATTTCAGACATAAAGAAAGCCAAAAAATATCTTGAAAAACTGAGGAAATATCCCGATTTTGATAACAGCAAATATGTTCAAGGAGAATGTTTGGTATTAGAAGCAGCTACTAGAAGTAGTGGTGGTAAAAAAATTGAAGGGCTTCGAAAATCTATTGAAGCTTATAATTTGTTAAAGAATTATCGAACCGCTTCACCTCACTTAAAAGATTTAGTTAAAAATCTTCAAAATAGTGCAATAGAAATATTCGAAGGCTTATTGACAGAACTTGGTGAATCCGATAATTATACTGCAGGTCATACAGTTAGAGTATCTCAATTGGCTTTTATGGTTGGAAAAAGATTAAAACTAAATCGTTCCCAATTATTTAATCTTGCAATGGGTGCCATGCTTCATGATTATGGAAAGTTAATAATACCTTCAGAAGTTTTGAACAAGCCATCTGAATTAGACAGTGAAGAAATGGACACTGTAAAGAAACATCCAGTATTTGGTTCTTCATATTTACAGCATCTCGATTTTCCAAGTGAAATAGTAAGCATAGTAAAATACCATCATGAACGCTTTGATGGTTCTGGCTATCCAGAAGGATTAAGAGAAAAAGATATTCCTTTACTAGTTCAAATTGTTGCTATTGTAGATGTTTTCGATGCGCTTACAACTGATAGGCCATATAGAAAAGCTCTCACTGCCAAAGAAGCCCGAGAGTACATAAAAAAAGATGGTAAAAACATTGCTTCAAAAAGAGTAATTGAAGCATTGCTTAATCTGATTGTAGAAGAAAAATTTATAAGAAAAGATGTAGATTTTAAGTCAACTTGTGTTCCTATTCTTGAAGAAATATTAAAAAAATAAAATGGGGCTACGCCCCAAAAAATATATTTGTTTATTTTTTTGTTTTATTAATCACCAAAGTTCATCATCAGGATCAGGTATCTTCCAGTAACCAGGTGCTTTTCGCATTATGCCAACCTCCTTTAATAAATAGTTTTTCTTTCTTACATACGCTACTACTTAAAGTTAGCTAATGCTCTTCGTCTTCATCAGGCATTTTCCACATAAACGCCACCTCCATATAAGTATTAATATAATAGAATGATTGATATAAATATGCGCTGCTGAGTTCCTTCATACGATTGATATTAATATTGTACAAAAAACTACCAATATAGACAAAATAGAATCTCAGTCGACTATCATGGTGTTTAAGCACAATAATGGTAAATAATAAACAATAAAAGACAAATACTCACCATAAAGACAAATAATGTTTATAATCTCTTGTTTTCTCTTCATTGCTTCAGAATCAAAATATCATTCGATTGAGATATCAAATTGACATAAAAAAAGCGCCCTTTACAGGCGCTATTTTCATAATTTTTTCATAATTCCTTAGAAAAATGTTCAGAAGTATATTTCAGTAGAGGTTTTATCCACTTCTCTTTATCAAAAGTGTGATTTGCCCCCTCAATAGTACAAAGATTATATCCCCGTTTTTCCGAAATTTCCTTACTCATTTTGTATGGAACGGATTCATCCTCGGTACCATGAACAATGGTCACATTACTTTTAAAGTTCTCAAGTTCATCCAGGCTATTCTTACTTGTTATGGTTTTAATAAAATCCATACTAATTGTCAATCCACCAACATCCATAAACCCTTCTTCAAAAAGCTTTTTTTCTTCCTGTTTATCTGTCGAATGTGATGTAAAAACCTCAACATTTTTCAATGCTGGAGCCCAAAAACAAATTGTTTTTATCCTGTCCGGATTTTTACCAGCGAAAAACGCTGTTATTGTACCTCCCATACTGTATCCAAGCATCCCTATTCTTGATGTAGATACCCATGGTAAAGAAAGAGCATACTTAAAAACTTTTTCAACATCTTCGAGTTCTGTTCTAACCGTCATATTTTTAAAATCGCCATCGCTATCTCCCGATCCCCTAAAATCAAATCGAATACTACCAATATTCTTTTTAATTAGAGCATCTGCAGCACGCCGGAAAATAAAATGTGGTTCAATATGATTTCCGGTAAATCCATGGCAAAATATAACAACTGGAATTTTTCCTTCTCCATCTGGTTTCTGTATAACTCCAGCAACACGATCCCCTTCTTTTCCTATAATAAAGGGTTTCTTTTCCATAAATGCACCTCCAAAATAATAATTAATATTACTACTGTGTGTTAGTGTATTTATATAATACAACGAAAAAAGGAGTGATCTATATGGATCAGTACAAAATAGAAAGTTATTTTAATGAAATACTACATCCTGAAGATTTCGAAGATTACTGTCATAACGGCATACAGATAGAAGGTACAAGCAATATTAAAAAGGTGGCAGTTGGCGTTTCTTTTAATGAAGCTTTCGTTGATAAAGCAGTTGAAGAAAATGTTGATCTTCTCCTTGTTCATCATGGGATTTTTGGAAAGGACTTTTTTTCACTCAAAGGTTACTTTAAAAATCGAGTAAAAAAAGTACTGGATCTCGGGATGACCCTAATGGGCTACCATTTGCCTCTTGATGCTCACGAGAAGTTTGGAAACAACGCTACAATAATTAAAAAACTGGGTCTGGAACCTGCTGAAAGAATTGAAGTGGGCTACACTGCAGGCTATAGTTCTCCTGTAACATTTGAAAAATTCTTTAATGATCTTCAAAAAGTTATTCAAAATGAACAATACAAAGTGTACAAAAACACCGATACTGTTGAAAAGATCTTCGTTCTCTCTGGCGGTGGAAGTGAATTACTTGAAAAACTTGAAGGAAAGGTAGATACTTTTGTAACAGGAGAAGTGAAGGAACAAATCAGAGATCTAGCAAAAGAAACCAATATAAACTTTATTAATGCCGGACACTATGCAACTGAGACCTTTGGAGTGAAAAACCTGGGCAAATTACTCGAAGAACAATTCGGTCTTGAAACTATATTTATTGATGTATTTAATGAAATATAAGATACTAAATAAAGGGGATTCTCCTCAAGAAACCGAGGAGTTTCCCTGATGTACTTTTAAACTCTTCTTTTGAGTACAACAATTTCAATTCTATCCGAACAGTCTTCTGAAAGATCTGCAAGATCACCTATGCTTAAAATTAGTTCCCTTAACTGGTTTTTATGAGCCAGTTCTAAATCCATCGAAAAAACCTTTTTTATCAGATCACGCTCAAACTGATCTTCATCATGTTCCAGCTTTTCCGTTTTCAAAACCAGTTCTGCCGCTTCTTCTAAATCATCAAATAGTTCTTCTGCTCCATCCCTTAAACTCTTATACGTTTTCAGGGACATACCAAATTGTTTTATCAAATCATCAATAAGTTCGTCAGGAATTACTATCCTGGTAAGGATTATATGATCTGCTATTCCCTCAGCTCGATTTGCTATCCTGTCAAAATTTTCTACAAGTCCAAGAAAATCTCCTCTGAAATTTGGCAGAAAAGCACCTCGATACATTTCTGTTTCCATACTACGTCTAACTTTATCCGCATCTGACTCTCTTTCATGAATAATGTCGTTTACTTTTTCAAGATCATCAGAATCGCCCTTCTTGTAGGTTTCAAGAAGCTGTCCCAGGCCTTCCAGGGTTTCCTCAACCGCTTTTATATGTTTCTTGAAATGCTCAATAATGTCCTGTTCTTTTTTACCAACGAAAAGCATTTATTCACCTCCAAATACAATTATTTTTCTTTAAATTTCATTCCATCAAAAATCAGATTGATTTTTCCATGGATACTAAAATTATACTCCAGATTTTGATGACCTTTCATTGCCATAAAAACAGCATCAGATAGTTTTTCTCCGGTTAACTCCTTATCATTTCTTTTTCTAAATCTCATGACCGGTGTATAGAACCTATCAACCACAAGAGGGAAAACCATCACTCCATCATCTTTTAGCTGTCTGAACCAATTAGGTGGAATCGTTCCTGAAGCTACCATCGCAATTATGCAATCATAGGGAGCATATTCTTCAGCTCCTTCAAAACCATCTTTACAGATAAGCATAGAGTTTCTAAGCCCCAGGCTTTGAAAATTTTTCTTTGCTTCATGTGAAAGCTCTTTATCATAATCGATAGAAACAACTTTCCCCTTAACCAGTATATATGAAAGTAGTGCTGTTCCGTATCCTGTTCCCGTTCCTATATCCATAACATGTTCATCGCCAGATAAATCAAGAGCCTGTATCATTTCAACCACAAGAGAGGGTTGTGTTGAGGTGCTTTCAGCTACAAAGCCTTTCTTTTTTGAAGGTAGAACAACGTTCATATGAGCTCTATCTCTATATTCTGGAAGCACAAATCTACTTCTATCTATTTCACACATCGCTCTATAAAGTCTTTCGTCCCTAAGTATTCCATTTTTGCGTAAATTTTCAGCCAGGTATCTAGACTCTTCCAAAAAACCACCCCAATGTCAGGAACCTGAAATAGTAATATTATTTAACTTTATAGCAAAAGGTCCTGAATAATTTTTCACTGATAAAGTATCACTTGAAAGTAAGAAATCATCTTTAATATCACCCAGATTACCTGAAATTGATCCGCCAGTTATTGGTATTCTATCTTTGCCATCACAGTACCAGCCCAATCTTATTTCTCCTCCGAAATCTCCAGTGGTGTGATCAGTTTGAAAGTCTGAAAATTCTCTTACTTCCAGATATTTGCCACTTCGAAGTTCATCAAGACTGGTTCGTCCAGGTTCAACAAATATATTTGTCATTGACCCGGTAGGTTCAGTGTCCATATAATAAGAATATCGTGTGTTTCCCCAAAGTCTTCTAACAACTCCATCATCAATTACCTTTACCTTTTTCAAAGGCAATCCATCTTTATCGTAAGGTACAGAATAATAAGAACCTTCAATTGAAGGATCAATGGTCATGGATAAACTATCTCCTTGTATTTCTTCACCCTGTACATTATCTCCAATTTTGAATGTTGAAATTTTTTCGTAAACCATTCTTGCAGAAGCTTTTGCCAAAAACATTGAAATCAGACTTAACATGTTATCTCCAGATATTAATACAGGAATATTTTCAACCGCAGGAGTATCTGTAGCATTGGCTCGGTAAGCTGTTTGTAAAAGCGAATCATTGCTTCTTTTCTGTATGAAATTCTCAGAGAACCTGGATGTCAAAATTTGCCAGTAAAGTTCTACTTCTTCTTTTTCCTTATTTTTCCACGTAGTAACATACTCAATAAACAGTCTGTTCTTTTCATATGAACAATCTACTCCTTCAGAATTAACTATTCTTCTTTTTAAATGGTTAAGAAAAAATTCTGAAGAGTTTATCCAACCTTCTTTATAAATATCTGAATTGTATAAACTTTCAGCCACGGAATACAGTTTTTCAAACACACTATCTTCAGTGAAATCTTTAGAGATTTCTTCGTCAGGTTTAACAATTGGATACCAGGGATTCTTAACAAATTTTGCTGAATAAGCTGAACTATCTATAACATCTTTAATCTCTTTATCATTCATTGTTGGGTGTAGCTTTACTTCTGCAGAACCTCTATAAGTCTTTCCGTTTTCTTTAAAATCCTTATATATCGTCAAATAGAAATTCCTAATTTTTTTGGCTCTATTCATATCAAACTTTTTCTTTATGAAAAACAGTTCTCTGTCTTCAACACTATTTTCTACAATTTTCCAGCCATCAATATCCTTTGATTTAGTGAGAATCTCTTTTAATTTTTCAGTCATTATCCTAACCTCGCTTTAGCCTTAATATATGGTCCACCAGCGGATACTTTAGCAAATTCTTTGTGCCCTTTTCCACACGCACCAGTACCCGATAACCTGAAATCATCTGAAACCATACTGATTGACTTCAATAAATCTGGAACAAAACCAGTCATAAATATTGGAGAAACAATCCTTCCGGTTAACTTTCCGTTTTTTATTTCTCTTCCATACAATACCAAACACTGTATGCCCCAATTTTTTGGATCTTCCATACCACTGGTATATTTCTCAAGAAGATATCCACTATCTATCGAAGAGATCATATCTTCGAGTTTATCTTTTCCAGGTTCAAAAAATGTATTGGTCATTCTTGAATATGCTTTCTTTTCAAAGGATTCTCGTTTTCCGTTTCCAGTTGGTTTGACATTTAATTTCATTGCAGAAAGCAAATCTCCGATTCCAGAAATAAGCTTTCCATCTTTAATTATTATCGTGTCATTACCCAATGTTCCTTCATCATCGAAGAAATAGGAAGAAACTTCTTTTGCTGAACTGGCTCCATCATGCATTGTAACGTGTTCTGAGGCAACCATTTTTCCCATATATTCTTTAGCCTTTGCCCTGTCTTTAACAAACATATCCAGTTCAACACCATGACCAAAAGCCTCATGAGCTATCAGACCAGAAACTTCCGGTGAACAGATTACATCGTAAACTCCCGGTTTTATTTTCTCAGCATCAAGAAGCATTATGGCTTCGTCAATGATATCTTTTAGCTTTGCTTCCATTTCATCAAGTAGTTCGGGGCCTTTTAATCCAGAAAATCCTTCGTAAGAAATCCTTGTCTTTTGTCCTCTCCTGACAACAGGATTGAGATATCCCTGCGACCATATATATGATTGTTTTAACCGTTTCTTATTTGAAAAAAACAACTTATTTACAGACACTTCTTCATAGATCGCAAAAAAGTTAACTAGTTCATCAGAAAATTCATGAGCCTTTTGTTTCATTGCTACAAGTCTGTTTATTTTTTCTTCTGTGGAAATATCTTCTGGAAGTATTTCTACTTCTCCAGTAAAATCTTTTTCTATCTCATTTTCTTCTATCTTATTGAGAAGGCTTTCCTCTAAGTTTGTTTCTTCTAACTTATTTTCCTTAACCAAACTTTTTTCAACTTTTTGAACAATTTCCTCAGGGTCATCTATTTCATTAAAAGAAAACTCTGAATAAGCTGATCCATCAAAGACCCTTACAACAAAACCACGTTCTGTCCATTGTGAATCGTTATAGTTTGTTCCTCTAGTAGTAACTACGTATTGTTTACCAAAAACATCTGTTCCAAGCACAGAAACATAGTCATACTTTTTCTCTAATTCTTTTAAAATGTTTTCAACAAAAGGAATACTATTTTCAATGAAATCTGATGGTTTTACCTTCAACGTATTCACCCCTTCAGTTTTTTAGGCTTCAAATAACATCATATGATAGTGTTTTTAATCTCGTTCATAAAAATGTTCACATAACCATTATAGATTATTGCTTTATATAAACAAAAAGCCAGGGGTTTCCCCTGGCTTTTAACACAAAGTATAATTCTGGAATTCACCGTCCGGATATAAAAAGGAACTTGTAACATCAAACATGCCGTAACCGTTTTCCAATGCAAAGGTTATTAGTTCCATGTATTCATTGATTCGCTCGAGTACTTCTTCAAAAGAGCATTTACCTTTTAACGCGGCTATTGTTACCTCTACTGTTCTCTCGTCACTGGCTTTAATATTTAAAGAATCGCCTCGAGCACCGAGGAGGAGCTTAGCAGAAAGTGCTTCTAAAATCTTTTTCACTGCTTCAGTTGCATGGTTCTCAGGTACAGTAAACGCAAGATCACAATTCACATACATACCTTTTCCCTCCTCTCATTATTTAGTTTTCAAAGAGCGCTGTATCTATAACATTGCGGTAAACCCCTGGTAAATAAGCCAGATCTTCTTAAAAAAGTAATTGAAGTTATTTTGAAGCTATAAATATTATACACCTTAGCAATTTCTTCTGGAAAATTCTGTTACAAGTATAATTTACGGATTTCATCTTTAGACACAATAAAAAGCTAATAAGTTGCGAGTAAACAATCAAGCTTTGTTATAATCATGATGTGATTTACAACAAGAATTATAGAGGTATTGAATAATTTTTAAATAAAAACATTAAAAGGTGGTGCATTATGAAACACTATTTAACAGATGAGAAGGTTATATATGAAATGTCTTATGAAAAAGAGCCCGTAATGAAAGTAGATACCAAAGACACTGTTGTTGTTGAAACAAAGGACTGTTTTAGCAACAAAATTAATGACGAATCCACTACACTGGCAGACGATTTTGATTTTTCAGTAGTTAATCCAGCAACAGGACCCATATTTATAAGGAACGCAGAACCCGGAGATACATTGAAAGTGAGAATTGAAGATATCAGTTTGGCTGACAAAGGTGTTATTGAAGTATTCCCGGGACTGGGTGTTCTTGGAAATAGTGTTAAGAAAGCAAAAACAAAAATTGTTCGTGTTGACGGTAACTTTGCTTATCTAAATAACTTGAAAATAAAGGTAACTCCGATGATCGGGGTAATAGGTGTTGCTCCAAAGGAAAGTAGTGTACCCTGTGGAACACCTGGATCCCATGGCGGTAATATGGATACGCTTGAGGTTACTTCTGGAAATACTGTCAATTTGCCTGTATATCATAAAGGGGGATTATTATCTCTGGGAGATGTTCATGCATTGATGGGAAATGGAGAAGTTTGTGGAACAGGCGTTGAAATACCATCAAAAATAACCTTAACAATCAATATAGAGAAAAAGCATATTGACAATCCATATATTGAGACAGAAACAAGTTTTATCTTCATAGCAAGCCATAAAAACATTGATTCTGCAGTAAAAATTGCGACGAATGATGCTGTCAAATTCATATCGGAACAAAAAAAGATACCTTTTGAGGAAGCTTATATGCTAGCCAGTGTTACAAGCAACCTCATATTCAGTCAGGTTGTTAATCCATTAAAAACTGTAAAAATGATCGTTCCAAAATCAATAATTTGACAATTGTTTTATAGATAAATCGCGAAATTAAAATACCGGGAGTAACAACATGGATATTAAAGAACTACGTAAAACTGCATTATACATATTTAATGAATCTATAAAAAAGGTTTTGCCTGATAGAGCAGTAAAGGAAAAATTGCTTAAACTTCATTTTGATGAAGACATTTTTATTGTTGCAATTGGAAAAGCTGCCTGGCGAATGGCTCAATCAACGGTAGAAACGCTTGGTGACAAAGTCAAGAATGGAATAGTAATAACAAAATATAGTCATAGTAAAGGGCACATAGATAAGCTAGATATCTATGAAGCAGGACATCCTGTACCGGACGAAAACACCATAAAGGCAGCCAAACAATTATTGTACAAACTTAGCCAAATAGACAAAAAAACCAGGATACTTTTTCTTGTATCGGGGGGAGGATCTTCGCTTTTTGAATTGCCTCGAGAAGGCATAACGCTTTCAGATTTGCAAAAGATCACCGAATCTCTTCTAAAATCAGGAGCCAATATTGTTGAAATAAATGCAGTTAGAAAACACCTTTCAGCGGTAAAGGGAGGACGTTTTGCTGAAATTGCCAGCCCCATGAAGATAACAACACTGGCACTTTCAGATGTGCTTGATGACAAAATCGATAGCATTGCTTCAGGACCTGCCTATCCGGATAGTTCAACATCAAATGAAGCAATTTCGATTCTAAAAGAATACAATATCGATATTTCTAAAGAAATCAGCAACGCCTTAAAAAAAGAAACGCCAAAATCTCTGAATAATATTGAAAGTTTTATTATAGGCAATGTAACAATGGTTTGCGAAGAAGCTTTAAAAATTGCGAGTGAAATGAGTTATAATGCAACAATCCTAACAACCAGCCTGGATTGTGAAGCCAGAGAAGCTGGAAAATTTTTTGGAAGCATGATTCATGAAATTAATGCCGAAAATAGGCCACTGAAACGTCCCTGCGTTATCATTGCGGGGGGAGAAACAGTTGTCCATGTTACTGGAAATGGAAAAGGAGGAAGAAATCAGGAGCTTGCTTTATCAGCAGCTATAAAAATAAAAGGACTGGATAAAGCTATATTGCTTTCTGCAGGAACAGATGGTACCGATGGTCCAACGGATTCAGCAGGTGGCTTAGTAGATGGATTTTCATATTCAAGACTTTTGAATAAAGACGTGAACCCAGTAGACGAACTTAAAAAAAGCAACTCCTATAATGCATTAGAAAAATCAGGCGATCTTGTGAAAACAGGTCCTACAGGGACAAATGTTAACGATCTTATACTGATCATTGTTGAGTAGTAATTTTCAATTATGCTATAATACACTCACCTAAAATTGGAGTAATAACTTTTGATTGTAATATATATTTAAATTTAAAGAAATTTTTGTCTTGTATAATTATAATAGTTGATTTATATCATACGATGTATACGATTGATTAATATTAAGGGGGTGCTCCCTATCAGACAACTAACTAAATTATCAATTTTATCGCTTTTCATAATTTTATCATTAGGTATGGGTTTTGCTACAGAAGGTTTAACCATTGTGGAGAATACTAATAGTACTATATATCATTTAATTGATGTAACCAAGGCTCAGGCCACAGTGATGATAGAAAACGGAGCTAGTGAGGAGGACATTGAAAAGCTTGGTAATTTGATGGTCGAGAGATCTGAAAAGATCACCAACGGTGCAATTAATGCGCTAGAAAGTCAAGGATTTGTAGTAGAGATATATTTCATAGAGGTTTTGCTTGGAAACAAAGTATTTTATGTTGATCCTATAAGAATTTGTGACGATTAATAGTATAACAAAATAGAAAAAGCCCCCTTTGGTGGGGGCTTTTTTGTATTCTGGTCAAAAACAATCTTCATTTCTCCCGTGAATTTTAGTAAATTTGTGACCTAATAAAAATTAAATTGTAAGTTAGCCATAGTGAGACTTTCGGGTATAATATAGTCGAAAGAACAGGGGGAGTATACTTTGGAAAACATACCCGGCTTGTATCTTAAAAAGAAAAACACATATATTGAAAAGGTGGTACAAAAGAGTGGTGCTCTTTCTTTGCTTGCTTCGGGCGAAGGTGTTGAGGTTTTAATTCAGGAAATAAAAAAGGGCGCTATTTTTTTTATAGAACCTGACACAACAAGTAAATTAATTGAGTTTTATTATGTTCTTGAAGGTTCAATAACCTGCCAAACTCTTACCAACTCAGAAATAAATCCCCTCGAGGCGGGTGACTATTTCTACGCTCACCACCTTTCTGCTCCTGTATCTTTTAAAACTATTACAAGAACAAAACTTTTATACATTAGTTCGAAACCTGTTTTTAAGTACTTGAGTAATGAAATAAAAGAATTAAAGAATATGCTGAAAGAAGTAGAAAAAAAAGATGAGTACACCCACAGTCATGGTAAAAGGGTAAGAGATCTTTCCTTCGCCATAGGAAACAAAGCCGGATTAACACAGGAGGAAATGGAGAATCTCACATGGGCAGCTCTATTACACGATATTGGAAAAATTGACATTCCTGATAGCGTTCTGAAAAAACCAGCAAGATTAACCAATAGAGAATTCGAAATGATAAAAAAACATCCTCTCAGGGGTTCAGAATTGGTAAAAGATACATTTTTAGAACAAATTTCAACAATTATTGAGCAGCATCATGAACGTAACGATGGTTCAGGATATCCTCATGGTTTGAAGGGTGAAGAGATTGTGCTGGAAGCAAAAATCATTGCAGTTGCTGATAGTTTCGACGCCATGACCTCGAAAAGACCTTACAGAGAAGCAATCAAAGTCGGCAATGCTCTTGATGAATTAAAAAAATTAGCTGGTGTAGCATATGATAAAGAAATTGTAAAATTGTTGGTTGAATGTATTGAAGAAGGGCTGGTCTAAAACGACCAACCCCCATTTTTTTACTTCTTTTTACTTTTCTTATTTCTTTTACTTTCTTTTACCACGTTGTAGAGTTTTTCCAATCCATTGACAACAGCTTCATTAAAACTATCTTCCTCATATTTTCCTTCTGAATCTCTTTTACCTGCTTTCATACCGGTTAGAATTTCAATGGCTTCATCTACGGTTTCGACAGTCCATATATGAAATTCGTCTTTATCAATAGATTCACAAATCTCATCTGTTAACACTATGTTCTCAAAATTACTCTCAGGTACTATAACTCCTTGCTCATTATTGAACCCCTTCATTTTGCACAATCGATAAAAACCATCAATTTTTTCAGAAACTCCACCAACTGGCTGAACTCTTCCACTCTGGTTAATGGATCCAGTAACAGCGATATTTTGTTTTATAGGAATATCAGAAATTGCAGACAGAAGAGCACCCGTTTCAGCCACAGAAGCACTATCCCCATCAACCATGCCATAAACCTGTTCGAAACTAATATATCCATTAAGACTTAGAGGAAATTTGTAAGCATATTTACCACTCATATAGCCCTTTATTATTAAGGAAGCCTTGTTGTGAATCTTTCCGCTCAATCCTGCTTCTCTTTGAATATCAAGTATTCCTTCAGTACCTGGAGTAGCTTTACCGGTAAGTTTTACCGGGACACCAAAGGTAATATCTTCAGTTTGAATAATTGTAAGTCCATTTATTTCTCCAACTTTTTCACCTTCGGTTTCTACATACAACATGGCATCACTAAATTTCTCTTCTATCTTATCTCTATAAAGTGAACCACGTTCATAAATATCATCCCAGGCGCTCTTTACATGCTGCGAATAAACCATATCACTATCACTAACTATGGCATTTGTAGAGCTCTCAACTATTAACTGCTTTATTCTTCCAAATCTCGTGGAAAGTTTCTTTCTGCTTCCCGAAATCCTTATTGACTTCCTTATTACCTCTTCAATAGCATCTCTATCAAACTCAAGCAAATCATTTTCTCTAACAGTTGTGCACACAAATCTACATATATCTTCTATTGTTTTGGATTCAAAATCCATTTCCCAATCAAACTCTGCTTTAATTTTAAACAGCTTCTGAAAATCCGGATCCAGACTACTTAAAACAGAATATATCCACGGTTCTCCAATAAGGACAACTTTGACATCAATGGGTATAGATTCTGGCTTAAGGCTAACAGTACTAACAAAACCTATCTTGTGTTCAATATTCTCCATTGTGAGATTTCCTGAAAATAGAAGCTGCTTAAGGGTGCGCCAGACATATGGCTCACTCAAAACGTTCAACGCATCCAGTATTATATAACCTCCATTAGCTTTATGAATTGCTCCAGGTCTAATCATTGTATGATCAGTATCAAGCATTCCCATACGGGCAACGTATTCTATTCGTCCAAAAAGCCTTGAATAACTAATATTCATTTCTTCCACAACTGGTTTTCCTTCGGTTTCAGCGTTGTCAATGAACAAATTTACAGCGTATCTTCTACCAAAAAAGGATTTCGGATCGGTTTTTGATTTAAAAAAGACATTAAGATTATCAAGTATGTCTTTTTTCAATCGGTCTATAAAATCCTGAATTTCTTCGTTTTCCTTATAGGTATTCTTTAGTTCTTCTATATGTCCCTTTACGGTAAATTCAGCTACTTCTTTGTTTAATTCCTTTAACTTATTTGCGTATTCTCTTTCAATTCCTTTTATTTTGAGAACATAAGAATTTACCATCTCTCTGACTTCTTTCCCGCGCTCTTCTAATTCTTTCTTTTCTTCTTCTGACAATTTGTCAAAGGCGTCTTTTGTTAAGGGTTTTCCATTCTTTATAGGTACAGTAGCCACGCCTGTCTGACTGACTTGTACTTTATAACCTTTTTCTTTAGCTTTTTCAGACAATTCCTTGAACAGATTATTCTTTTTTTCATTTTGTTCATTCTTAAGCTCAGACATTCTTTTCTGGTAATCTTCACTTTGAAATGTTTCAAGTATTGCATCTACCATGTATTCAACAAATTCTTTTAGGTTTTTCTGGAAATCCTTACCCAAACCAGTTTCTAAAGATATCGCATTTGGATTTCTGGGATTATCAAAATTGTATACATATACCCAATCGCATGGAGATTCGGCTTTAGCTGCTCTTTTTTTTAGGTATTTCTTTGCGAATGTTCTTCTTCCAGTATCTGTTAAACCTGAAACGAAAATATTGTATCCCTTTACCTGAATATTTAAACCCTTTTCTAGAGATTTTTCAGCTCTCTTTTGTCCTATGAAAGCAGTTAATTCTGAAAATGAGGATGTGTCTTTTATACCTTTCGGAAGTACTACAGGGATTTTCAAGTCCTCATAACCAAGTTCTCTCAATTTCATTCCTCCTTATTTAACATAAATTCCAGATATCCTTTAACGTAAGATGCCACCTGCTCAAGTAATTCAACCGTGAGTTTATCCAATTTTTCCGTTTCATTGGTCTCTCTAAAGTTATAAAAATATTCCTTATCGGGAGAAAGCTCAATTTTTCTGTGCAGATCGTCCTTCATCAACTTTTTCATTTCGTAATAAACTTCATTAAGCTTTCTCCTTGCCTTTCTACGCAATTTAATTGCTGCTTCTTTAGGATCATTAATCTTCTGAGGTTCAGCATCATTAATGGCATTAACAAGTGGCTCATACCCTTCCCATAACAGGTAACCAGCATAAAAATCAAAAGCAAAGTGATAATTTGAAAATATCATTAGCCATTTATTGTAATTAAAAGGTAATTTAAAAAGCTCAATAAATGGTGCTGGAAAAGTATGATAGGGCATTCCTGTATCTTCAAGATAGTGTATCGCTCTGGCCATAAATCTATAAAACCAGTAATCATCACCTTTTTCTCTTGCTAGATTCGCTAAATCGGTAAAATATTCAACGCTTTCTGTAACCCTACCAAGCCTAAAAAACAGTAGCCTAAATTCCATATGTCTCCATCCCTGACTTCCCCCTGTAAGGCCTTGATAGGGAGACAATTCCATTTCTTTATCCATACCCATATCCGGTTCATACGAATAAACTGTCAATATCTGCCAAGCAGTAACAGTATTGTTTTTGGGTTCAGGATTTGGATATACAGAGCTATATATTTTTTCATCCTCCTGTGGTGCTGGCATTTTCCCGCAATAATCTTCAAAAATAGGCATGTAAGTATTTTTATTGTAATTCCTTGTCTCCATTGTTTCATATGAATACGGGGTAATGGAAACATCTATATCCAAAAGATCAATATAATCCTGAATTATGTAATAAGTTAGTGCATCATGTCCGGACCATCCAAATAACATTCCTACAAACAATATAAAAAATATACAAAAAACGGTTCTTTTCATAAAAAATCACTCCAATTTATGAAAATAAACACTTCAGAACACATACTATTTTCTCATAAAGATTGTAGAATTTTTATGCTCGTTAATTCAAAGAAAAAGATCTTTTTCACTTGGAGGTGCTGGAATGGGTAAAAAAATCCATTCCATGTTATATGAAAAGAACTGAATGGCTCAATAATAAAGCGTATGATATACATTCAAAAATCCAGTCTTCATTATCAAATATAACGAAAAAAAATATTGATTCTTTTATTTCTAATTTTGAAGATGAGGGATTTTTACTAACCGTACATGGATACAATACTCTATCAGAAGTCCTTTTAAAAAAACCGAGAAATAATATGATTGAAATAAACATAAACCGTTATATTGGTAAAAAAGAAAATGATAGAAGGATACCAAAGCTACATTTTATAAACATGTTCGATGGTATCATCGCATTATTGACATCGGAAAGTCTCTTACCAGAAGACTTTAATTTGTTTTTAAGAAAGTCATATACTGCTCTTAAATACAGCGGGAAAGGCTTATTAATCTGCAAAATAAGTGAGTTGGAAAGCGCTAAGGAACATCAAATAAATCTTCATAAACAGGGAATCCCAGCTATTCTTGGAGAAAACATTGAAAACGGTGTTTACCAGTTCAAACCGCCCTTAAACGTGCTTGAGTCAATTATTAGAAGATCAGGCTTTATTATAGAAGATTGTACCTTTGAAGATACTTATACTGCTTTCATTACTATTCAAAAAGGTAACCTATAAACAAACTTCTTTAAAACTAAACCTTTCTGTCGGTGTTAAAATTGCATAGATAAACAATGGTGAATCTTGAAATAATGCCATATTTAATTTGAATTGGCTGGTGACAGTATGTCAAAAAAGAGTGTGATTTTCGGTAAATTTTTGAAGAGGTATCTCGATAATCCTGAAATTTTTAGAAAACGCCTTAAAGCGGGGATGGGGCTCGAGATATTTAGAAGAAAGCATTTTTCTGATAAAAATAAATCAGAATTTTTGAATATAATCAATTATCTTGCAGTTGAGGAAATTTACAACGCATTGAAGGGAAATAAGTCAGTATGGGTAAATCTTTTTGCTCCTTCCGAAATGTTACTATCCATGGGATTGAATCCACTTTCTGCAGAGGGTATAGCAGGTGTTCTAACCGCAATGAATCTGGAAGACTATCCTTTATCACTGGCTGATAAAAATGGTATAACCCAATCTCTTTGTACCTTTCATAGAACTTCTGTTGGCAGTGCTTACTGGAAAATTTTTCCTGCACCTATGATAACAGTCACAACCACAGTTTTATGTGATGGAAATGCTGGAAGTTTTGGAGAAATGGCACGTGAATACCATGTTCCACATTTTCTTGTAGATGTGCCAAGAGGTCGGAAAAAGGATTATATTCCGTATGTTGAAAAACAATTATACGATTTGATCGAAAAATTAGAGAACATTACAAATCAGGAGTTTTCCATGGAAAAACTCTCAGATGTTTTATCAATAGAAAATAAAACTATAGAAAAACTTAGTGAAGCAAAAAGGCTCATGAAAACCGGTGAAATACCAATAGAATTATTCGAACAGCTTAATATATTGTACGTGCTTCATACCCTGGCTGGGGATAAAAGACTTCTTAAAGCAGCAAATAATCTGGTTGAAGAACTTAAAAAATCTCCCAAAAAAGAGGGTAAAAGACTGCTGTGGATGCATATTCCACCATATTTTGATAATGTTCTTTTTGAGCTTTTTTCTCCTTCTGGAAATTACAGGGTTATTACTGAAGAATATTGGTGGGACTGGCAACATCCAATGAACCCGAATAACCCTATACGGTCACTTGCGGAAAAACTGATTTTCAATCCTGAAGTCGGTACGGTTGAAGATAGAGCCAGGTTCACATTAGAACTGGCTAGAGATTTAAATGTTGATGGTATTGTACATTTTTCACATTGGGGCTGTAGACAATCCAATGGAGCGGTGGGTTACCTTAAGAATTTCTTCTCTAAAAATGATATCCCCTTTCTGAATCTCGATGGAGATTGTGTAGATCATAGAAATCTGCATCCCGAACAATTAAAAACTAGAATTGAAGCGTTTTTTGAAATGCTGGAGGGTTAATATGATTTATTATGCATGCAGTTATGTTCCTCTTGAAATATTGATTGCAAGCAAGCAACCGTTTAAAAGAATTAAGACACCTGTTAAAACTGAAAGTGAGCTTATTCACAGGAATCTTTGCGATTACTGTAGAACTGTATTTCAAACCGTTATGAATCTAGACAATGATGATGTATTCATTTCTGTTGATTCATGCGATGCTATGAGAAGAATTTCCGATGTTCTAATAAAACAGGCAAAAGCAAAGGTAATAACCTTAAGATTACCATGGAAGAATGATTCAGATGCCATAGAAATGTACAAAAATGAACTAAAGTTTTTAATCAAAGAATTAAGTGAATATTACAATCAGGAACTTTCCGAAAATGAGCTTCACAGTGCAATGAATTCGTACAATGAAATCAAGGAAAGTATATGGAATATATATAAAGAAACTTATTCAGCACTTGAAAAACAAAAAACCATAGATCAAGGTTTCAACGGTCAGGTTTATCCGCCAGAAAAAAATGATCAAACAGAAAACTCTAAAAAGCCTCGACTCGCTGTTATAGGTGGATTTTTTCAGCCAGATAAATTTATTCAGATTATCAATGAAGCGGGAGGAAATCTTGTTCTAAATGAAAGCTGCCAGGGTATTCGCCCATTTACAGGAAATTACCCTGATAAAGGAGACAATCTCTCTAAAATCTCTCAAAGAATTATAAAAAGCAGATTGCCCTGTGGAAGATTCCACAGTAAATACGGGGAAACTCTCAATACTTTAATGGATGCCTTCGATGTAGATGGAGTTATCAAAGTACAACCAAAATTTTGTGATTTTTACGGTTTCACTACTGAAAAAATTAACCTGCCATCCATAGACGTTGAATCAGAATTCCCACAACCCTTCTCGGGACAGCTACTAACGAGAATAGGCGCCTTCATTGAAAAAATTAGAAAAAAGCAACCTGAGTCCTTTAACGGTCATTCCGGGAAACAGCTATTTGCAGGCATAGATTCGGGTTCTACCACAACAAACGCTGTATTAATAGATAAAAATGAAAATATTGTTTTTAGTGAAACAATTCCTACAAGCACAAATGCAAAACAAACAGCAAAATACTTGCTTGAAAAAGGACTTAAATCATTAAATGCAGCATTTGATGATCTCGCTTATTCTATAGGTACAGGATACGGTAGAAATATAATTGACTTCGCTGATGATACAGTTACGGAAATAACCTGTCACGCCAGAGGCGCCAGAGCATTTTTCCCCAATATAAAGAGTATCATTGACATCGGTGGTCAGGACAGTAAATCCATTAGAATTGGAGATAATGGTTCAGTTGCTGATTTTGCCATGAACGATAAATGTGCTGCAGGAACAGGAAGATTTCTTGAAGTCATGTCCAAAATTCTTGAAGTCGATCTAAATGAAATGTCAGAAAAAGCTCTCAATGCAAAAAAAGCTTCATCCATTAGCTCTATGTGTACTGTTTTTGCTGAATCCGAAGTCGTTTCTCTGCTGGGTAAAGGAGAAAACACAGACGAAATTGCAGCTGGTCTGGCAAACTCCATTGCAAAACGCATCGCCGGTTTATATCGAAGAATTAGAGGGGTAGAACCCGTTGCCTTTACAGGGGGTGTTGCGAGAAACAGTAGCGTCAAGAGGGCTCTTGAAAAAGAACTAAAAATAACGTTATATGTCCCTGAAAATCCCGATATTGTTGGAGCATATGGTGCCGCGCTTCTTGCACTACAAATGGTGAGAGAATAATGAACACAACTATACTAAAAATATCTCTAGAAAAACCTGAAATTGAAAAATTGAAGATTGCAGCTTCATTTCTAAAAGAAAACAAATTGGTCGCCTTTCCTACAGAAACTGTCTATGGGCTCGGAGCCACTGCTTTCAGCGAAAAAGCTGTTAGGAGAATATTTGAAGTAAAGGGGAGACCTCCTGATAATCCACTCATTGTTCATGTATCATCTCTGGAAATGGCCAGTAAATTAATTAAAGAAGATATTGACGATTTCTCAAGGTTGACCAATATTCTATGGCCGGGGCCTATTACCCTGATATTCAATAAAGAAAACTTAATACCTGACATTGTTTCAGGTGGACTTTCAACAGTTGCTTTAAGATACCCTGCCCATCCTGTTGCCCAGAAACTAATAGAACTTTCAGGTGTTCCTGTTGCCGCACCAAGTGCAAATCTTTCTGGAAAACCAAGTCCAACAAATGAAAAACATGTAATGCATGATCTTGTTGGCAAGATTGATTGCATAATTCTATCAGGAAAGACTGTTTTTGGACTTGAATCAACTATAGTTGATCTAAGCAAAAACAAACCAATTCTTTTGAGACCCGGACCAATTTCTGTAGAACGTTTAAAAACTCTATTTCCGCAACTGGAGATCCATTCAACAGTTTTAGGTGAAGAAGCAAAAACTCCTCTTGCTCCTGGTATGAAATATAGACATTACTCACCTGAAATTGAACTTATTCTATTTGATGGAGAACTGACCTGGGCGACCCATGAAATAATTAATGCAACAAAAAAATTGGAGAAAAAAATTGTAATTTTGTGCTCGGAAGAAACCAAAAATCTATATCCTGAACCTTCAAAAACGGTGAGTCTTGGTTCAAGAAAAAAACTCTACTCTGTCGCGGCCAATCTTTTTGACATACTACTCTCCCTATCCAAAAAGGATTATGATGTTGCCCTGTGTGAACCTTTCCCGGAAACAGGCATAGGACTGGCTATAATGAACAGATTAAGAAAAGCTTCCTGGAAAAAGATTACAAAATGAACTGCTTAACAACTAATGAAATTTCCTACATGACTTCGTAAGCCTTTTTAAAAATAAGTTTTTTATAATTGGTGTATACTTTTTTACAAAGATAATCTTGACCGGAGGTGGTCAGGTGAAATATATAGGTTTGTGTGTTGGTTCAAGCAGCATTTCATATTGCTCTGATAATCAATCAAGGCATTTGCCCCATGGAGGAGATCCCAAAAAAATACTTTCAGGATTACTGGAAGATTTCGACGATAGTTCAACAATAATCGCCACTGGACGTAAAGGTAAGAGAGTACTTGATCTACCCCAAGTTTCTGAAGTTGAAGCAACTGAAATTGCTTACGGTAAATTAAAATCCCGATATGGTAATGTTGACGCAGTTGTTAGTGCGGGTGGAGAAAATTTCACACTATACAGGGTAAATGAAAAGGGTTTGATCACTGGAATCTTCACTGGAAATAAATGTGCTTCCGGAACGGGGGAATTTTTTCTTCAACAAATAGAAAGAATGGGCATTTCTCTCGATTATGCAAATACTGTTGATACAGAAAAGAATTATGAACTGTCATCCAGGTGTTCTGTTTTTTGCAAAAGTGATTGTACTCACGCCTTAAACAAAGGAATAGATAAAGATCAGGTATTAAATGGCCTTGGTAAAGTCATGGCAAGCAAAATAATTGAACTTGCACATAAAGCCGGAGCAAAAAGTATAATGCTTGTTGGTGGAGTAAGTAAAAACGAACTGATGAAAAAGCACCTGAGAAAAACCCTTGACATTGTTGTTCCAAAGGAAGCGCTATATTTTGAAGCTTACGGGTCAAAATTATGGGGTGAACAAAACAATATAACACAAAAAAGTTCTGGTAAGATTTTCAAAGACTTCGAACTATCTTTCACACTGCACCCATCTCTTTCTAAATATAAAGACAAAGTGGAATTTAAAGAAATGAATTTCAAAAAGGCTGTCCCTGGTGATAAATGCATTTTGGGTATCGATGTTGGTTCTACCACAACAAAGGCTGTCGTTGTAAGGAAAAAGGATAATGCCATTCTTGCGGGTGTTTATTTGAGAACGCTTGGTGACCCTGTTAGAGCAGCCAGAAATTGCTATGAAGACATTAAAACCCAGCTAAAAGATAAAAAGATAAAGATTCAGGGGCTTGGAGTAACAGGTTCAGGAAGAAAAATAGTAGGTTTACACGCAATGACTGACGCAGTTTACAATGAAATAATGGCTCATTCTAAAGCGGCAGCATATTTTGATCCAGAGGTTGACACCATTTTCGAAATCGGCGGTCAGGATGCCAAATACACATATCTGATTAACGGAGTGCCTGCATCATACGCCATGAATGAAGCATGTTCAGCAGGAACAGGATCTTTTCTGGAAGAAGCAGCCAGAGAATCACTAAATATCGATTACAAAGAAATAGGAAACTACGCTATGAAAAGCAATAATCCTCCGAATTTTAGTGATCAATGTGCAGCATTTATTGGTAGCGATGTTAAAACAGCTATTCATGAAGGTATTTCGCACGAAAATATTTGTGCCGGACTTATATACTCAATCTGTCTAAATTATTTGAATAAAGTTAAAGGCAATCGACCTGTAGGGAAGAAGATATTTATGCAGGGAGGAGTTTGCTACAACAAAGGTGTTCCGGTTGCCATGGCTGCACTCACCAATAAAAAAATTATCGTTCCACCTCATCCTGGATTAATGGGTGCCTTTGGTGTAGCTTTAATGGTAAAAGAAAACCAGAAACTCGAATTAATAAGGAAGGAAGAATTTTCTCTGGATGCACTAGTAAACAGAGAGGTCATATATAAATCAAGCTTTGTATGCCAGGGCGGAAAAGAGAAATGTGATAGAAAGTGTGTTATTAACATCATTGAACTTGATGGGAAAAAATATCCCTTTGGTGGTGCCTGTAACAAGTATGAAAATGTGATTCACGATCTTCAAATTGAACCATCAGAATACAACTTCCTGAACAAGCGTGAAAAAATTATATTTCCAGAAGAAGTGAAAACAGATAATATTGATAACTTACCTGTTATTGGAGTTAATCCTTCATTTTCGATGAACACTATTTTCCCTTTATTCTATAGCTTTTTCAAAGAACTAGGTTTTCACGTATTACTTCCAAAAACAACCGATAAAGAAGGCTGGGAAAGGAGAGGCGCAGAATTTTGTTTCCCTGTAGATATTTCACATGGTTATATGTACGATTTGCTTAAAAAATCTCCTGACTATGTTTTTCTACCACGAATTAGAGGAATGAAAATACCGAACTCAGATAATTACAATGTTTTTTGCCCCTTCGTACAAAGTGAAGCCGATCTACTAAAGTCGGGATTTCCGGAACTTGAAGAATATAATATCGTCGAAACAAACATAGATTTTTCAACAGGTTATAAAGAACAGGTACCGATCTTCGAAGATATTGCAGAGCAATTAGGTAAAACAAAAAACCAGGGAAGAATTGCTTACGAAAATGCTTTAGAAGCTTATAACAAAACCATAAATAAAATAAAGGAACTCTCCAAACAATTTTTCAAAAAGCTTGATGAAAGCGAGTTTGGGGTTGTGCTTTTTGGGCGATCCTACAATGCTTTTTCATCTGACGCAAACATGGGTATACCCGAAAAACTTGCTACACGTGGTATTCCAGTTATCGGATTCGACTCGCTTCCTTACGAAGATGAACCAGGATATAGAAATATGTACTGGGCCTGGGGAGAAATGATTTTAAAGGCAGCAAGATATGTAAATAAGAAAAACAGGTTGTTTGGTTTGTATATAACGAATTTTAGCTGCGGACCTGATTCATTTTTAATTTCCTATTTCAGGGATATAATGGGTTCGAAACCATCCCTTGTTCTTGAACTGGACAGCCACACAGCAGACGCTGGCCTAGAAACTCGTATTGAAGCGTTTCTTGATGTTGTCAGGAGTTATTTGAGAATACAACCTCCTCCTGAAAAATCTAAAGTAAAACAGCCTACAATATCTTTAGAAAATGGCGATCTAAAAATTGAGACCCCTGAAGGGAAAAAGTTGTCCCTTTCGGATCCCAAACTAAAGGTCGTATTTCCTACCATGGGGGAATTTGGTGCAAAGTCATTAGCTTCCGCATTTGAATTTTATGGGGCAAACACAGAAGTATGTCCCGTTCCCGATATGAAAATATTTCAAAAAGGTCGAAGCAATTCATTGTCAAAAGAATGTCTTCCACTGCAATTAACCCTTGGAAGCCTTGTAAATTATCTGGATGAGAATAATAATGAAGACGATACTATTCTTTATTTTATGCCAGAAACAATGGGGCCATGCCGCTTTGGACAGTACAGTGTTTATATAAATCTTTGGTTGAAACAAAATCGAATAAAAAATACAACCCTATTGAGCCTTAACTCTGAAAACGCTTATGCGGGACTAGGAACTATCTTCAAACTAAGATTGTGGATGGCTATAATCATCTCGGATGTGTTGCTTGACGTAGAACATGCATTGTTTACACTTGCAAGAGATAGAAATGAAGCTAAAAAGGCTATTAAAAAAGCAAAAGAAATAATCTTAAAGTCCCTATCTGAAGATAAAATGCCACAGATATATACGAAATTGGAAGAAGCTGTTTTTTTAATCAGTTCTGTTGTTAGAAAAGCTGAATACGAAGATTCTCCAAAGGTTTTAGTTACCGGAGAAATTTATGTCAGAAAAGATGAATTTTCAAGGAAAAATCTTGAAGGTTTCTTTGCAGATAACGGGATAATTACCCACGTTTCGCCAGTACATGAGTGGATTTATTATACAGATTATTTGTTTTTGAACAAATTGACTTCTCCTGATTCAAGCTTTGCAGACAGACTAAAGAAAAAGGGAGAAGTTCTTGTTAAAAAACATATTGAAATGCGTATAAAAAATATCTTTGAAAAATCAGGCATATACGAAGCTGAACCCGTGGATGTGGACAGTGTTATTGAAGCTGCAGAAAAACATCTTAATCCAAGACTTACGGGAGAAGCGATCATTACCATAGGTACCGCCCTCTATGACATAGTTGATCGTTATGAGGGAATTATTTCTATAGGACCTTTTGGTTGCATGCCCAGTAGAATTGCAGAAGCAATAATCAAAAAAGGAGTTACTAGCCTAAAGAACGGGGCAGATGGACTAAAAGCTAAGGTTTTTGAAACACTGGGTGATGTTCCTATTATGTATTTAGAAGCTGATGGAAATCCCTTCACTCCAACTGTTGAAAACAGACTTGAAGCTCTCGTGGTACAGGTTAAAAGATTGAAGGATTTCCTTAAGGTTACTTCGGGGAAGCAATAGAAAACGAAATTCGAGTCTCGAGATCGGAGATCCGACGAAACCCTTTAACAATCGAGATTCCGAGAAGGCCCAAAAAGACGAGATCCGAGAAAAACCAAGGGAACGAGAATCCGAGAGTCCAAGAAAAAACACGTGAACCGTTTTCCGTTGTCCGATTGGTTCTAATGCCCTCTGGAGAGGGCTGCCGAAGGCTGGGTGTGTACATTCTCGCGCTTCGCTTCGTTTACCGAGTTTCGAGATCGGAGATCCGAGAAAAACCACCAAAAATACTAAAACATGTGAACCTATTGGTACAAAAAAAACACATTGTGCGATGTTGGTTGTGGGTTGTTTGGAAGTTCCGTAATCGCCCCCTAGAGTGGTTGGATAGATTGAGATTCAAGATAATAAAAAACTACTGAGCAAAAAACTAATAAGTAAGTAGCGTTTAGTTACATATAACCAGCAAAACTGTTTTATTAACAAAGTGGTGAATGAAATGGGAAATAAGGCTCATGTTCTTCTTTTTACGTTAATTGCTCCTTTCTACAATATTGCTTTCAATAAGCAGTTGAATGTTTATCGGAGATTGTTGAGAGAACATCGCAGTTTTTTAGGAGATAGTATAACCAGCGTACTTGATATTGGATGCGGAACGGGGGCATTTGCACTGGCTTTCAATGAACTGGGTTTTCATGTTACAGCAGTTGATGCTTCACCACTAATGGTAAGAATTGCAAGAAGAAATCTCAATAGGACAGGTGTAAAAATCCTGCAGGGGGATTTCTTTGAAAAATTACCCTTTGAAGATAACAGTTTTGATCTTTTAGTAGCTTCCTATGTAGTTCATGGTCACAAGCAATCAGGAAGAGAAAAGTTTTATAAAGAGTCAAAAAGAATTTGTAGAAAGGAAACTCTTATTCATGAATTCTTTCCAAATAGAAATCCATTAGTATCATTCATAGAGTTTCTGGAAAGAAGTGATTACAAACACTTCACTGCAAATGCATTTAAAGAGCTTAAAGAACATTATCCAGTTGTAGACAAAATTCAGCTTTCGCCTACAACGGGATGGTACATTTGTCGATGCAATAACTGACTATTCTCTAACAGTCAACGCATAGACATTATCTTCAACTTTTTCTACTTTGGCCTTTCCGAATATGCTTAAAGCCGCCATGTAGGCGTTGCTTAAAGCGATACCAAGATTTATGGGAGAATTGCTCTTTAAAATCAGTTTCTTTCCTTCTTCAGTAAACTTGAATTTCCACGGTTGTTTGTTAAGGGAAGAAGGAGACCATCGAATTGTCTCAAGTAACTTTTTCTGATTTTCATTTAGATCTTCAACATTTTTTTCATAGAGTTTATCTAAAGGTTTTCTGTCATCACCCTGCGAGATATATCTGAAAATACTGCTCTTTAAACTTGATTTATCTTTAGGAACACCAAAAGTAATTACTGCAGGCACATTTTTTTCAGGAGATTTTGCCATCCAGCAGGTTCCATAATCATTAACAAACAACAGCATTAGTATTTGCTGTCCCTGAAAACCATAATCTACAAGGTTATCATTATCTTTATCTTCAACTTTAGCGTAAATGCTTCCTGCTCCCACAGGTGAATCAGTACTGATCTTCCAATCTAATTTGACTGAAATATTATGTATTGATCCAAATAGTGATTTGATTGCATCAATATTTCCCTGGGTTAAAGCAATATCTTTATAGGAGCGTACAGATTTTCTCTTTAAAAGATCCTGTAGTGTGATTTCAGTTTCCATTTGGTCACCCCCATTCTATCAATGATATTCTATCAAAAATTCACCAAACTCCCTTATAAAAAAGTTTTAAAACAGAAAATTTGATTTCGTCCCTTTAATAACGTATAATCATCATAAAAAAACAGTAGATTTTGCAAGAGTGGTGATAGAAGATGTTTGCCTATATCATACGTCGTTTACTTATGTTACCTTTAATAATGTTTGGTGTAACACTACTGGCTTTCTCAATGATCTGGTCTCTTGGACCGGATGTTCTTTTTATGTCATATGTTACCAATCCAAAAATACTAAATATTGTCCCTGAAACGAAAGAACGTCTTATCAGAAAATATGGTTTGGATGATCCCTTGCCCATTGCTTATTATAAATGGTTAGGTAACATGGCAAAAGGTGATTGGGGGTATTCTTTCACAACCAGAGATTTTATCTATGATGCCATCATGGAAAGACTCCCCAAAACACTTGAACTCGTCTTTTTTTCAATAACGTTCATCATTCTTTTAGGAATAGCAGTTGGGACTGGTGCAGCAAAAAACTATGGAACTTTTAAGGATGATATTATAAATGGAATCAGTATCGTTGGATGGTCTATCCCAGAATTTATTATGGGTCTTATTGTCTTCACTGTCATTTTAAATGTATTTCATTGGTTTCCTAAAGGCCCTGTTTCTCCTGAGAGCTATTACATTATTAAAAGTCCAGAATGGCATACTTACACCAATTCAGTTTTAATTGATTCAATCCTTAATCTACAACCGAAGGTATTTCTTGATGGCCTTATAAACCTTATAGAGCCAACGTTAACACTTGTTATTATGTGGGGAGCATACGTTATTCGTATGACCCGGGCAAGTATAATAGAAGTTATGCATTTTGACTACATAAGGACAGCCCGTTCAAAAGGACTGAAAGAAAGTACGGTACTAAAAAAACATGCCAGGAGAAACGCTCTTATACCAATTACAACTGTCTCCGGAAATGTTCTAGTTCAGTTAATCGGTGGTGTAGTAGTAGTTGAGGCGGTGTTTAACAGACCTGGAATCGGGAATATGATGGCTAAGGCCGGTAGATTACTTGATCACATAACGGTCGTTTCCTGTGCACTTGTTCTATGTATATTTGTTGTCGTAATAAATATTATTGTTGATATTACATATAGTTACTTTAATCCACGAGTTAGATTGTACTAACAAAAATAGTTTTTTGAAATACTAAATAAACAGAAGCCTATAATAATTGTTTTACTTAAACGCCCATTCGTTATCAAAGATGATGGCCGTTTTTTATTATCAGAAAATTCGTTCAGTTACATTTAATATTTATAATCATTACAAATTATCTTATACTAAAGTATAATAGAGTAATTATTAAAATGGGAGGGAACAAAGTGAAAAGATTATTTGTGTTAATTATCGTCGTTTTATTTGGAATTAGTGTTTTTTCTACAGGATTGCTAGATAAATCGGATCGTTGGTACTCATTTTCTCTTTCATATGAAAAAGGATTTGTTAAATTGCTCAATCATACTATTCAGTTTGGCGAAGAAGGAGATATGTTTGACTACATAACAGAAGGTGGACAGGATATTCTGTTCCCCACTGATACGTATAAAGTAGAAATGAGATTAAGAGAGCGTCATAATATTGCGCTTTTATACCAGCCTTTAGAAATAAACACTAAATTTTTGCTTGAAGAAGACAAAAAAATCGACTACGTTGATTTTTTGGAAGGTGATGTACTACTTGCAAAGTACAGTTTCCCATTCTGGAGAGTAAGCTACAGTTATGCCTTAATCAACAGTGATAAATTCATGTTATCAGTTGGAGCTTCATTACAGTTAAGAAACGCTTCCATATCTTTTGAAACCATTGATGGTAGTAAATTTGTTGGCAATCAAAATCTTGGACCTGTTCCTGTGATTAAGCTACTGGGCAGGTACAATTTTAGAAATGGTTTCTACATTGAAGCAGATGTTGATGGTTTCTATGCTACATCAAGATGGTTTAATGGAGCTGATTATGATTTCACAGGTTCAATCCTGGACGCTAATTTAAATCTGGGATTTAATCTCAGTGATTCCATGGATACATATATAAATTTAAGATATCTTGGAGGTACGGCAGAAGGAACTTCACAGGACACTGAAACTTCACTTAGTGATGGTTATACGAGCAATAAACTTTCTACTTTTATTCTAAGTTTTGGCTTCAATCTGCATTGATTAAAAAAATCATTTTTGAACCTGGCTCATGCCAGGTTTTTTTATTAAAAAACCTTCTTATTTTCAGAACAACACAAAAAAATACATTCTAAATCATTAAATTTTACTGAAAATGATTTAAATTTATAAATATTCTTCAATTTTTTTATTTATTTTAAAATTATTCTATTACTTTTATGATTGTCTATTATTTTTGTTTACAGACACTTTTTCTCATTCTTCTAACTTTTTTATCTTGAATATTATCAATTATTTTATAATATTCTTCACTTTTTACTTGACATTATTAAAATAAAAGTGTATATTATAAATAGAAAACAACGAAATGTTTAGGAGGGGTTGAAATGTTCAAAAGAAAATTTAGAAATTACAGCAACATCGAAAGAATTATTGAGTCCCAGAAGGAAAAAGTTTATTCAGATCTCCTCATCAATGTAAGAACTTCAGTGTAACGAGCCTTTTTAAAAGGGGGGTTGTAAAATGAGAGAAAAGAAGATTCATTTCAAAGAATTAGACAATATTTTAGAAACAACCAAAATTGATACGTTGAAAAGAGTTCACATTTACAGGTAAAAAGCAAACTTTAAAAGGAGGGAATAATTATGAAAAAATTATATAGAAATGCAAAAGATATAGAAAGATTGGTAGAGGAGCAGAAATTACAGGCACTGAAGGA
>JAWODV010000044.1:0-7421 GCA_046483075.1 Kosmotogaceae bacterium
ACCACGCTCTTCAGCTTTCTTTCTAAAAGCGTTGGTCTTCTCCTCCTCCCGGCCCCTGGGATTTTTATCTACATTTATTCTTGAAAGCGAATTATGTGGTTCTTAAGCCCCGGCCACCACATACCGCTGTCCGTTGTGCTTCATTTTTGGGAAACATTTTGCCTATAAAAATTTTATGTTTAAATAAAAAAATTGAAACTATGAGACTTAAAAAACTGATGTATCTATTTGTATTTATTGTGATTACACATTTAAACAACAATTGTTTCAGTCAAATTCATGACACTGTTACACCTCGATACGATGTTACTTTACCCGAAGCACATATTGGAAGTTTACAAATAGATACTATGCTGCTCAATAGCTATGAGACCGTACCTTTTAATATTAAACAGTTTTATCTTAAGTGTAGAAATGTTTTTAATAACGCAGAAACTGATTTTACCAATAAAGCAATTAAGGAAGCTGCATTAAATAATGATGTACGCTTAATGGGAGGTCCGATGTTGGGAAATTTAAAACCTGACGGAGTAAGTATATGGCTTCGACCTTCGAGTGATAACCCTCTGACTATAAATATATCAAAGACGGGCTCATCAGATAAACAAACTTATGTATTGAATCCAGATGTAGCAGGTAAAGAACAACGTGTTACAATCAACGGGCTATCTCAGGGAACCGGGTATAATTATCATGTTTTATCGAATGGAATAACTTTAGTCGAAGGTGCTTTTACAACATCACCTAAAAATGACGACAATAGTGAAGTCCGGATTGCTTTTGGTTCATGTTTTCATAAAATAGGTCTCCATAATCCTAATCTAATTAACAGAATAATTGAAAGGAAGCCACAAGCAATGATGCTTTTAGGCGATTTGGCGGTTGATGACCGAGAAAACAATTTCAGTATGCACAGGTCTGATTATTTACTTCGTGATGTTTCTAATGCATGGAAAAAGCTCGCTGCTAATATTCCTCTTTATACAAGCTGGGATGACCACGATTATTTAAATAACGACCTAGGCGGTGTTCCCGAAAGATTCACGGAGTTAGATAGAGAAGAACTCCGTGCCTTATGGCGAAAGAATTGGAACAATCCTCCAAATGATGTGGAAGGAATTTACTTCAATACACGAATAGGTCAGGTTGAAATAATCATGCTTGATACAAGGTCGTGCCGAATTATTGATAAACGAGGCGAGTATGGCTCTTATTTAGGAACAGAGCAAATGGAATGGCTAAAAAGTGTTTTAGAAAAATCGACCGCGACTTTTAAGATTATTTCAAGTGGAACCATGTGGAGCGATTATGTTACAAATGGGAAAGATTCATGGGGTACTTGGGATACTTTGGGTCGAGAAGAAATTTTCAACTTTATTGAAACGGAAAATATATCTGGCGTTTTATTAACAAGTGGAGACCGACATGGTGCAAGAGGTTTTACAATACCTAGAGAATCAGGATTTAAATTCCATGAATTCGAGGCAGCATCACTGGGAGGAGTTCGTGGACCAAAAGCAATGTGGAAGGACCCATCGAATCAATTATTCGGTTATGCCGGCAAAGGATTGAAGGCTTTTGGTGAATTTACTTTTAACATAGGAGAAGGTGAGCCTCAAGTTACGTTTAGATTAATCGATGAATTTGGAAATATTATGGAAGAGCACACATTATCATATGACAAGTTAACTCCTCAAAAATAACAAGTTAGATTGATTGAGCTTATAAAAAACGAAAGCACAACATCGTGTATAGTGCATTTGGCGGATAGTGCTGACTTCAAGGTCAGTGCATCTAATAAACTTTGTCGTAGTTTGAAAGATTTATGCTTAGAATCGCCAAACGACACCATACACGTAACGTTAGAGGTAATGCTATAACAATCATATTCTAAAATGAAAGCTGAAGAAAGGATAGCTAAAAAATACCTTGATGATCTAGGTTTTGACCGAATTGAATTTGAACCTGATGGTAACATTCCACCTGACTTCGTTGTAAATAATGGGATAGCTATTGAGGTTAGAAGACTGAATCAACATATAAAAATTAAGAATAGGCTTGTACCTATAGAGAAACTTTCTTATCAAATTGAACCAAAGTTTATTAGTCTTCTGAAAGAATTTTCAAATTATGATTATGAGAATTCCGTTTTTCATCACTAAAATATGAGAGGCCTATAAAGGTGACAAAGAGCTTAATGGCCAATATCCGGAAAGTTCTTAAAGAGCATTTAAATAATTTAGACAAAAAGAAGAAATACAACATTGATGATAAAATTGAAATTGACTTATTTCCTTCATCGAAAAGATTTAGTTCTCTATATGTACTGGGTTTTTTAAGTGACAGGGATTCAGGTGGTTTTATTGTCTCAGAAATATACAATAACCTAGATATAATTATTCAAGAAAAGCAAGATAAAATAGCACCTTTCCTCTCTAAATATAAAGAATGGTGGCTTATTGTAATTGATAGAGTAAGTTTTGGATTAACTGAATATGACTTCAACCAACTAAGAGATCTTCCAAGGATAGAGTCACTCTTTAACAAGACAGTAATAATCTCACCTAATTATAATACGGATAAATCAGCTTTCATTTTAGAATAAAAAAGCAATACCTCTAACTTGCGGTATATTCAATAGGCTTGTCAGGCTTTTTGCATATCCACGCTGAGGCCTGCGCCTATTTAATTAAGAAAGGTTAACTTTATACATGAAACGAGAAGGAAGTATGAAAGATAAGCAAAAAGCCCGCCATAACGGGCTGAAGCCCATTAACGCCTACTGAAACATACCGCTGACCGTTAGCGTACAGTACGACCTAAAGCTAAAAAGATATTGACCAGTTAGTTCTTTGTTATCCGGGAGTGGCAATCAAAGCTGGAGGTTATTTATTGACTGAGTTGGTTATTCTCAGATTTAAATATGTACCTGGATGTTCATCCGCGGGATGTAAGTTAGCTTAAAAGTTTGTCATGAAAATTGCATGTAGAAGCCAAATTTTGCGCCATTTTTTTCTGCCCTGATCGCTTCGGCGAAAATAATCCATGTTTAAGATCTGAGAACTTTATCCGCGAAAGCGGGATATTTTTGTACTTTTGGTTAAGAGCCAGGGGAATGGATAGGAGAAAAAAATGTCACAAAATATTGTGGTCAATTTTCCATGCCAAACTTTTTAGAGGTAATGATGTGATCCGCCCCGGCTTTCGTACCGAGACGCTAACACGCGGTATATGTTAGCCGGTTAGAGCAGGGGGGCGGAAACCTGGGATTTTTATCTACATTTATTCTTGAAAGCGAATTATGTGGTTCTTAAGCCCCGGCCACCACATACCGCGAAACCGTTGTAGGCAAGGCGATAATTGACACTCATCCAAGTTCAATCATTTTTTGTAATTTAGGGACAAAATAAGAAGGCATGGTAGATAAACAAAAAATATTATCTGACTTAAAAGAGCATTTAAATCAGAATTACAATGGACCGATAAATGAGATTGTTTTATTTGGTTCACATGCTAGAGGTGAATCAACCGAGGATTCAGATTATGATATATTAATCGTATTGGATAATGAGTATTCAGCAAAGGATGAAGATGTCATATTGGATTTGTGCTATGACATTAATTTAAAGTACAATATACTTATTGATGCTCATATTTTGTCAATAAGAGAAATAAAATCCATAAGAGGCAAGCAACCGATTTTTGTTAATGCTTTAAAAGCAGGAATACACGCATGACTATTGAGAACAATGATAAAAGGGATTTAGTTAGTTATAGGCTTGATCAAGCTGACGATACAATTGAAGATGTAAGGATCTTAATTGAAAATAATAGATTGCGTGCTGCCATTAACCGGATTTATTATGGGATGTTTTACTCATTATTGGCGTTAGGAATAAAAAATGAGTTTGAAACTTCGAAACATGCTCAATTAATTGGCTGGTTTAATAAGAGTTTTATTAACAAGGGTTTGATTGATACCAAATACGGCAAAATCATTAACAAGGCTTTTAATCGCAGGACTAAAGGGGATTATGATGTTTATATTGATTTTGATAAAGATACTGTAATTGAGATGTATAATGATATGCAGTATTTTATTGCCAAGATTAAGAATTACTTAGATGCTGATTAGGGCCATCAATATTTAAAAATCTTATCTTAAATATTTTCAAGCATTAAAAATATGAGAAATATTCCAGTGGATAAAAGAGAATTTGATCTTTGGTAAAATGGTTTGAGATAATGGATATTTCAGAACAATATAAAGATTTGACAGAAAAGATTAATGAGAACCTTCCTTTAAAAGCTTACCCAATTAGGGAATTGGTGAGAAATTTTCGCAATAATGGACACCCTATTACTTTAAAGACTGAGTTAAAAATTAAAAGCGCTCATAATAGTGGTGATATTTCCGGGATAATGTGTACAGTTGAATTAAAAAACGGTTATAAAATGGCTTGTGCTTTAACGCATTTAATTTTTCATAAATCCACGTTTCTTTATTCTGAAATTGCAGATTATCAAAGGAAGAGAGAGAAAAGGATAAAGCAATTGAGGTCAAGAGGCATGAATTGATTATCGCCCAGCCTACAACACACGGTATATTTCATTCGGGTAGAGGTGCTGGTTGCAGCTTTGAGAATTTTGAATATATTTATTTTGGTAAATCGAAATTTGGTGCTTTGATCTCCCGAACGAAAACATACCGTGGGAACGTTGTATGCAAGCCTAAAACTAAAGAGTATTAGCATGATTACGGATTAGAAACAATAAGAAACGAAAATGCCGACGCACAAATGCAAGAGTTTGACAGCCCATCCCTGCAACCATCCCAATTGCCAAACACTCGCATTTTTTAACTACTGCACCTGCTTTGTTGACAAGAAAATGGTATATTGAGATGCGAAATGATATGACAATCGATAAATGGAAGAATTAATAGGCAAATGAATAACGCAGAAATTATATTATATACTACACCCCAGGGAGATATTAAACTTGAAGTAATTGTTCAGGACGAGACGGTTTGGTTAACTCAAAAGGCGATGGGCGAATTGTTTGGTGTTGCAAAATCCACTATAAGCGAGCACCTGACAAATATTTATCAAAGTGGTGAACTTGATAAAGAAGCAACTGTTCGGAAAATCCGAACAGTTCAAAATGAAGCTGGTCGGGAAGTTGCCCGTAATATTGATTTTTATAACCTTGATGCGATCATTTCTGTCGGTTACAGGGTTAATTCTCAACAGGCCACACAATTTCGAATCTGGGCAACCAAAACCTTAAAAGAATTTATAATTAAAGGTTTTGTTCTTGATGATGACCGCCTGAAACAAGGTAAAAAGCTTTTCGGTAAGGATTATTTTGATGAATTACTCGAACGGATTCGCGAAATCCGTGCAAGCGAGCGCAGATTCTATCAAAAGATTACCGACATTTATTCAGAATGCAGTATTGATTACGATCCAAAAGCGGAAATTACTCTGACTTTTTATAAGACAGTCCAAAATAAACTGCATTGGGCTATTACAGGACAAACAGCAGCCGAAATAATTACATCAAGGGCCAAATCAGAATTGCCGAATATGGGATTGACAACATGGAAAAATTCTCCAAGAGGTAAAATCTTGAAATCTGATATTTCGATTGCAAAAAACTATCTGAATAAAAAGGAAATAGATGAACTCAACCGGATTGTAACAATGTATTTAGATTATGCTGAAAACTGCATATTCTTGACCAAAACGGACACTGATTCCTGATGAATCCGGACAGTGATTCCTGCGCAAAGCGGACACCGATTCTTGCTGAAAACGGACAGTGATTCTCGCTGAAAACGGACAGTGATTCTCGCTGAAAACGGACACTTTCCCGGATCGACAATAAGGATCAATTTTTATCACTTTTTTCCACTGGATATTTGTGCTTCTTTTGATTTTTTTCAAATCATTAAATCAAAAGGAGGATAAATAAATGCCAAGAAACAGAATAGACGTGGAAAAAATAAGAGAAATACTTCGCCTGCACTTTGAGCTGGATTACAGTATAAGGGATGTAGCTAAAACTATAAAAGTCAGTAAAACCTCAGTTGGTGAGTACATTGCTGAATTTAATCGCACCGGCTTATCTTACAAGGATATTGCCGATATGAGTGATACAGCGGTCATAGAAATTTTTGAATCAAGCAACAAGTCATCTAATCCCCTTTATGAATACATATCAAAGGAATTTACTTATATCGAAAAAGAGCTGAAGCGCCCTGGTGTGACATTATATCAGCTGTGGGAAGAATATAAGGGCCATCAAGAGCAAGGATTCAGTTACTCCCGGTTTTGCCATCACTACAAGATGTGGAAGAGTAAGCAGAAACCTGGCATGCACATGGATCATAAAGCCGGTGACAAGTTATATGTGGATTTTGCCGGTAAAAAGATGCAATATGTTAATCCTGACACCGGGGAGATCCATGATGCTGAAATCTTTGTTGCGATACTAGGAGCAAGCCAGTTAACATACGTTGAAGCCACTGCAAGTCAGAAGTTGGAGAACTGGATACAAGTAAATGAAAATGCCTTGAGATATTTTGGCGGTGCACCACGGGGCGTAGCACCTGACAATTTAAAGTCAGCGGTTACCAAGGCCTGTAATTATGAGCCGCTGATAAACGAAACTTATAATGACCTGGCACGGCATTACAACACCGTAATACTCCCTACACGACCGATCAAGCCCAAAGATAAGTCTTTAGCTGAGAATGCGGTAAACCTTGTGTATCAAAGGATATTTGCCAGGTTAAGAAATATTACCTTCTTTTCATTACAAGAGCTAAACGATGCTATTTGGGTTGAATTAGAAAGACACAATAATCTTCCATTCCAGAAAAGGGACATAAGCCGCAGACAATTATTTGAAGAGATAGAAAAAGATGAACTCCGGCCGCTGCCAGCTGAGCATTATGAACTAAAGAACTACCAGTGGTCAAGGGTGGAGTTTAATTATCATATCTACCTGAAAGACGATAAACACTATTACAGCGTGCCTTATCAATACGTGGGTAAAAAGATGAAGACCATCTACACAACCAGGGTTGTAGAAATCTATAAGGATAATATACGTATTGCTATACATCTCAGAAATCGTGCACCCTATAAATATACAACAGAAAAGGAACACATGCCGCCAGACCATCAATTTATCAAAGGCTGGAGTCCAAACAGATTCATTAAATGGGCTGCGACCATGGGGGAATCTGTGGAAATATTTATTCAAGAGTTACTCGATAGCCGTGCACATCCTGAGCAGGCCTTCAAATCCTGCATGGGAGTGATGAGGCTTGGAAAGAAATACGATCAACAAGCCCTGCAGCTGGCATGTAAAAATGCCCTCGAGCTTAATGCCATATCTTATAGGTTTATAGA
>JAWODV010000075.1:0-8927 GCA_046483075.1 Kosmotogaceae bacterium
GAAAAGGAATCAAAAGGCAGGCGGAGCCGTGGCCTGAAGAGCTGCCGGTTATGATGATAAGTAGGCACATTAAGACTACCACCAGGCAGCTCTTCAGGCCACGGCTCCGCCTGCCTTTTGATTCCTTTTCCAGGAAGTTAGCTTTAAACCGGACACATTAAACCCCCTTAACTTAGTTAATGAATGTACTACTTCTAAGTGGTCATATCTATTAATACAAACCCAAGCTTTTTTATATAGCTGTTCGCTTAATAACCCCCGGAAACAAGGATAATCATTGTCGGATGCAGAAAAGTAAAATATGAGATGAGCCCAAAAAGAGAATATTGGGTGGAAATTTTGCCGCTATAATGGCTGGATAGTGTCCCCCTCAAAATTTTAATCCTGCCTCTGTATTTTTTAGCTGCCGAACTATGTAGTTTTTACTTGCCAAACACAGACAGAGGTCAAATGATCTTCATTAACCAAGTTTGAAGAGTGCAGCCGGGACCATGAGCTAATGTTAATTGGCTCTTCTTCAACTTCAAGCTTTCCTGCCGAGATATCTTCCAGTATTCGGGTAATGTTGAACTCAAAATATCCATTCCGGAAAATCTCATCACCGTCTCGGGTTGGAAGCGGCTCGAAATTCTTATCAAGTTTAAGCTTTCTGCTTTTAGCCATATTAATTTCTGCCTCCAGTATTTCTTATTAAACTGGCGCATATTCCGGCAGTATTAGGCCACCTGTTGTGGCCACATCCGGCTAGTTAGATGATTATTCCCCCTTTAAAACAAAACTCCTGTAATGTTAAGTTATTATAGCAAACCAAGTCGCAGATTTTCATTCACTCCACCAGGCAAAGCGCGGGCCGACACTTTTACACCAGCCCGTCACTAAGGCATCTGCCTTCTCCTTTATTCCTGCACATGCTTAAGCAGCAGCCAGATCAGCTTGATAATATTCTTAACCCGCACACTTCATTTGCTTATTCCAATTCTTTTATGATTTCTTCATGTATTAATGTGTCTTCTTCTTTCCTGCTTTCAAGCTCTTCCATAATTGCTTTTGATAAACTCTTCTTTTTCTCTGGAAGCATTCCTTCTATTTGATCTTTTGAATAGCCTTCATGTTCCAGTTCCCGGACAATCAAATCTTCAAATTCTTCTTCAAATGAAACAGGTTTCATCAAAGCCCTGTTACCTTTAACTTCAAGATAAATATAATCTTTAATCTCCATTTCGGTACGCACTCTCTTTGGTAGGGTTATTTGCCCTTTTGGGCTTACCTTTAACTTTAATACCTCACTCATTATTATCACCCCCAACTTCATTATATGGTGTAAAAAGTAAAATGTAAAATGTAATAATGCCATGGTTTACACACATTCTAAAATTATCAATCCACCAGGCGTAGCTCTGGCCAATAAATACTGTCACTAAGACTTTCCCCAGCTTTCCATATCAGCTATATTAAATCTAAAAACCATAACCGGAATACGACTACTAACTTGACTATAGTAACGCGTTGCGTTATTATAGTGACATGATAAAGTCATTCGCTGATAAAAATACTGAGAAAGTTTGGAACCAGCAATGGATAAGCCAGCTGCCAAAGGAAATTCAAAAGATTGCTTTCCGTAAGCTTGTAATAATCCACCGGTCAGTATCGTTGAATGACTTAAAGGTGCCCCCTGGAAACCGATTAGAAAAACTTACAGGAATTCGAGAAGGGCAAATGAGTATTCGTATTAATAGACAATATCGAATATGTTTTACCTGGAGTAATAATGATGCTTATGATGTAGAGATAACAGATTACCACTAACTTGGAGTGATGTGAAATGTATAATAGAATACCGGCAGTACACCCCGGAGAAATCTTGGAGAAAGAATTTCTAAAGCCCCTGGGCATTACTGCTTACAGGCTGGCTAAAGAAACTAAAATTCCAGCTACGAGAATATCACAGATCATAAATGGCAAAAGACGTATAACAGCAGACACCGCCCTTAGATTCGGCAAATTCTTTGGCAATAGTGCTGATTTCTGGCTGGGTATACAGATGGAATATGACCTGAGAAAAGAAAAAGCAGAAATTGAATGCGTCTTAGAAGAGATTAAGGAATACAATTGATTATTATTTCATGCCTTCAACATAATCGCTCCCAAATAACATGCCTTGGACTTTTTTCGCCAGTCAACCAGGGCATACAGGGTCTCACCAGTTGAAGAAAATATGGTTAATGCTTCGGGAACGAAAAAACCCATCTTGAGGTCCTCCTATCAACAGCCAATTTCAAAAGCTTCATAATACATCATAACTATGCAAACACTAATAGGCAAATAAATTGCCGAAGCAAAAAGATTTTACGGGTATACAGGCACACTTAATCATCTTGCTGAAAACACCTTTTATTGTGGTAGAATAAAGTTAACAGAAAACCAATAATAAGCCATTATTTCGCTACATCAACATTTATCCCTGCTTCAAGCATACCTTGTAGTTATTAAGCTTTAATTACTTTTACTCCTGCTATTGACTTTGGAGGGAAGTGCAATGTCCTGGTCAGCGCTCTTCGATCGCACCCACATACTGAAAGGCGTCCCCGTTGACGCAGAAATCGAACTGCAATGCAAAAGATGCAGAACGCTTTTCCGTACCATGAATGCTTATTATATCGGTTACTCTGAAATAAATTACATCAACCAAGAAGAAGCTGGCCGCTGCAGGCACAACCTGAGTGAGCTTCAGCCTACCACTAACTGGTTCCCCAGCCGGGAGATCCACCAGAACTTTACTGACAGTACATGGGCGTCTCTTTTTGACTACAGTCACATCATTGAAGGTGCACCAATAGATGCAGATATTGAGCTGCAGTGTAGAAAATGCAAAACCCTTTTCCGCACCTTAAATGCTTACTATATCGGTTACTCAGAGATTAAATATGTTAACCATGATGAAGTGGGGCAGTGCAATCACAGACTTAAAGATTTAAAAGCAACCAAAAGATGGTTCCCTAAGCCTCATCATGAAAAGACTTAACCATTCTAACGGCCTCGTCAGGTTCCACTAATAGCTTCCATCGCGCCGGCCGCGGAACAATCAACTTAAAAACATCAACCTTCTCCAGATAGGGGCCGAGATAAGAAGCAGCCTGGGCTTTTGAAACTTTTTGCGGGAGCGTCCTGATAGCCATGCCCAGTCCAGCTTTTTCATTATTATTACCTAAACGCTGCACATCATTGGCCAAAGGAAATGATCTGCCTTCAAAATGATCTTTAAGGTATCCAGTAATTCTTTATATCTCACTGAGGGTAAAAGTATCATTTGACCGCAGGTTCCAGCAAGCATGTTCTTCAGGGCTACTGAGCGGTGCTATTTGCAAATTACCTCTACTTGGGTTGCGTTTTTTGGGATTTGCAGGGTTTGCTTCTTTTCCAGGGGACCATGGAAACTTTATTAAAGATGGAGTGGAAATATTGCCGCTATAATGGCTGGATAGTGTCCCCCCTCAAAATTTTAATCCTGCCTCTGTTTTTTTAGCAGCCCACCTATGCAATATTTGCTTGCCAAACACAATTCATATTACTTTCGGACTGTGTTAAAATATAAATAAGCGTTGAAAGCATAAAACATTACAACCATAACGGAGCAATAAAGTTGAACAAATTATATGACAAGCTGTGCAAGTTGATTTATGAAGGTGATGTTTTAATATCTGAGCATGGCTACACAGAGCTAGCAGAAGATAGCCTTACTGCAAAAGAGGTAATCAGCGGAATTGAAAAAGCAAAAATAATAGAAGAATATCCGGAATACCCAAAAGGGCCTTGTTTACTTTTATTACAAAAGGACTCGTGTGGGAATCCTATACATGCAGTATGGGGAATACCAAAAAATCAAGAAAAGCCTGCTGTCTTAATCACAGCTTATAAACCTGATCCTTTGCGGTGGGACAAGTCATTTACCCGGAGGTTATAACTATGAGGGAAAGAAAAAAAACTAAATACCTGCACGAAGGTAAATATGTAGCAGAGGTTGAAGTAGTACTTTATGATGACGAAACTGGCTGGTCTCCATATTTGTGCATGGAAGATGCCTATAAACTCGACGAAGTAAGAGACGCCCTGCGCCAGGGTGATATCGGAGCTGCTTCAAAATACGGTAAAATCTACGAACTTCGTCAGGTAACAAATGTATAGTTGTTATATTATCAAAGACTGTTGCTGACCCTAATATGATGCCCCTACCATACCCAAGCTATGGAAACCTTCCTGCCTCTGTATTTTTTAGCTGCCGAACTATGTAATTCCTACTTGCCAAACACAATTATTCCCCCTTTAAAATAAAATTCCTGTAATGTTAAGTTATTATAGCAAACCAAGCTGCCAGATTTTCATTCACTCCACCAGGTACAGCTCGGGCCGATAAATACCGCCAACTCATCTTTTAGATTTTTTCCTACTCCTTTATTCCTGCACATGTTTAAGCAGCAGCCAGATCAGCTTGATAATATTTTTAACCCGCACGTTCCACCTGTATTTCGGATTATCCTTATTGTGCGGATAAGAAATTTTCAGCTTGCCTATCTTCTTATAAATTGAATCAATCAGCTCTTCCGTGCTCTTCCCGGCCCAGTTTTCCATCCGGGTACCTTCAAATGACGGGTCACCTTCAATCTTGTGCCGCTTTAAGTTATTAAAATTATAACCCTCATGTGCCAGCCGCGCCCTGGCATTACCCTTAGACTTTTTATGCCAGTCAACCAGGGCCTGCAGGGCATCACCAGCTGAAGAAAATATGGTTAATGCTTCGGGAACGAAAAGCCCACTAAATAATTATACTTCTTATCAATATAACCCCATGTTATAATGATAATGAGGTGAATAACATGGCACTTATAGAAAGAATCACTGTAGACCCAAACATATGCCACGGCAAAGCATGTATTGCTGGCACTCGCATTCCCGTTTCAGTAATCCTGGATAACCTTTCTTCCGGGTGTACTTATGACGAAATTATCGATGCTTATCCATCTCTCACGATAGATGATATACGTGCAGCTCTGAAATATGCAACGCTATTAACTAAAGAAAGGGTAATTTCTATACCAGGTAACTGATCGTGAAATTTAAAATAGACGAAAACCTTCCATCAATTTGTGCTGAACTATTAAATGAAAAAGGTTACAATGCCGAAACCGTAATCCAAGAAAGCCTTCAAGGCTGTTCGGACCAAACATTAATTGGAATTTGCCAATCCGAAAATCGCATCTTAATTACCCTTGATCTTGATTTCTCTGATATACGCAACTATCCTCCCGGGAGTAATCCAGGGATTATTGTACTCCGCCTTGCTGATCAATCTATTACGACTACACAGTCTGCCATAAGTAAGCTAATCCCATTTTTTTCTAAAGAATTGCCTTCTAATAAGCTTTGGATAGCAGATGAATCAAAAATACGCATTAGAGAGTAAAACTCTTACTCTTATCACCATGATGTCCCCCAGGTAAAATGCGGGCCAATACACTTACATAAGTTCATCATGAAGGTGCTCTGCCTTCTCCTTTAGTTCTGTACATACTTGAGCAGCCAGAGCTGGATAGTTTTTCCCTCTAAGGTTTATTCCTGTCTCTATATTTTTCGGCTGCCCAACTATGTAATTCCTACTTGCCAAACACATATTCCTGCGCATGCTTAAGCAACAGCCAGATCAGCTTGACAATATTCTTAACCCGCACGTTCCACCTGTATTTCGGATTATCCCTATTGTGCGGATAAGAAATTTTCAGCTCGCCTATCTTCTTATAAATTGAACCAATCAGTTCTTCCGTGCTCTTCCCGGCCCAGTTTTCCATCCGGGTTCCTTCAAATGACGGACCATCTTCAACCTTTTGCTGCTTTAAGAATTAGCCAGACAGTAAGCTGTTCTAAGTTGTATTACTAAATCAATATAGCTTACAGCTCAGCTACCAGGAAGTTAGCTCATACAGCTTTATTCGGACTTAAGCCTTATTAAATAACCATTAGCTTAAATGAACTACTATGCAAAATTTTAATTACTATTATGTTTATTATTTTAACATTCTGATGACTAAATTCAAGGCGGCGAGATCACTTATTTGAAATCTTACCTAAGAAATGTGAATTGACCATTTCTTTAGCCTCTCCTTTGTTGTGCAGATTTAACTCTGTGATGTGTATTTATATTCTCTAAATAGCCAAAGGCTCTACTACCAAAATTATAAAGGATTTAAAAATTCTTCAACTTGGAGTTGACTTGAATAATAGTTTTAGACAGCACTTTTATAGTGATTGATCATGAGGTTTCAGAATTTCATGTCACCGAGTTCAATATGACAGGATTTAACTGTTACTTACTACTACCCATTATAGAAAGGGCAACCCCAATCGCTACGATAACCAGTAACATGATTATAAGGTGCATGAAGATATAAGCAAAAATTGCGAATCCCACATATGCCAGCAAAGACAGCAGATAATTGCCAAGATGGTTATCTTTTCCCTTTGCACTATTTGACCAAAAGGCATTGTAGATAATCGGCCCCAGGATCCCCCCGCCAAAAACAACATAAGGCCCGATGCCAGCTAAAAATGAGTCGCTAAAAAGCTGATCTGTAAGATTGAAGTAGAAAATGAAAGCAGTAATGATGGCTAAAGGTAGAGTTACCAGCCACAATTCGGTAGAGCTGGTCATCGATTTTCGGTAAATACTGATTGTGACTGGAATACTTACTTTGCTGTCGCTGGCATTGGAAGTAATAACAATAGATGTGTGGTACGTTTTGCCCGGCACCATCCTGGTAGCATCAATTTCGAGGTTTAAGGCAGATTCTGTGCCAGTGCTATTACGTCCGGACAGATCAGTTTGGAAGTTATCCTGGTTCTGACGCCCTGCTTTCCCACTGAGATTGTTACTTACACCAAGAATGCTTTTTGATAGCGACAACCCATCGACCGAATTCTCCAGTTCTGCTGCTCCAAAAAGATAACCCCGCGCGACATTGTTAATCTGGATCCGCACGGATCTTTGTTCTGATTTTTCTAAAGTTAGCCTTAATGCATCTGGCTCCGCTACTATCTCAGGGTGTTTTAAACCCTGATTTACTAAATGAAGGAACGTTTCTAAACCGGCATCTGCATAGTTCATAATGCATTCCTCCTAACAGCAAATAAGAATATTTATTATCCGAAAATTAACCTCTATTATATTTATCTCCCTCTTCCTCCCATGCATCAGCAATATCTTCATAACCGATTGCCCGTAACCATGCGGGAATACTGCCGTTGTAGAGCTGACCTTTACCCGCTTGCCAGGTTCGCTGATTGTAGTCAATCTTTCTGGCCAATTCTTCAGGGGTTCGGGCTTCAAAACCATCTATAAGTTTATAAGGCATATCAGGATTAAGGGTGTATGCAATGCCCATTAATAGACCTAGTTCTGAAGGGTGCTTTTTCTCACGGATATCATAAAGCTTTGCAGCAAGATCCTGGTAGCGATGAAAGGCTTCAAAAAAGTGTGGCCGTTTGATATGTTTTAAAGCCAGATGCGAATGGTTTAACATCATTTCTCCTAATTCCTGCGGACTTTTAGCGACAAGATCTTCTGAAAGCCTGTAACTAAAAGTCGCTCGTTGATGCTGATTCCGATCATGGTATGGAGCCACAGGAACAGCCTCGCCTTTAAACCATCTTTTCACTTCGTCGCATCCCCAGCGTTTCTTGTAATCCTTGTGCAATAGCCCCCTGACTAAATCTTTAATTCGATCCGAACTATCCTTGGGCGGAAAAATATTCTCTTCATAAAGGTAGTGAGTATGCATAATCATCATTTCATTCATGCCTTCAAATGGACTGCGACCGGTTAGTAAATATAGCAGGGTGATGCCGAAAGCATAATAATCTACCTGGTAACCAAAAACTCCGGTGAATAGCTCAGGAGCAGCAAATTCGACAGTTCTTTTAACAGAGGAACTCTGGTGCAGAGATCCTTGCTCTTTAAAAAGTGAAGATATCCCATAATCTCCAACCAGCACCTTGTGACGAGAGTGATCATTAAAGAAAAGGTTGGTAGGCTTTAAGTCCCTGTGGATAATGTTGTGGTTATGAAGATGGTTTATACCGGCCAGCACTTGGGGTATTATAATGCTGATAATATGTTCCTCACGGAGAGGCATATGATCAGCCAGTGTACCACCTTCGATATATTCCATAACTTCAAAGAAGCGACCGTTCCAAAGATCAAAATTCAGCAGTTTAACAATATTGTCATGGCTTAGATTCAACATTACTTCCTGTAGCTCTTTTTTCGGCTTTAGATGAGCCCTATAAATTTTTACGGCCACTTCTTTATGATCATGCAAATCCTGGCACCTAAAAACATCAGCCTCGCCACCTTGAGTTGAAATCTCTTCAACAACTTTATAGCGATTTGCGATGACGGTATCTTCTGGCAGGTGGCCCAGGGAGGGTTTTAGCTGAACTTCTTGAGATGGGTCCAGGGGATCGGTTTTTTGCCCAGCCAGTAAATCAGTTTTTTCTCCAGGATTACGCTTGCCTCTAGTCACAGAACGCAGCCTCCTTAACTTTTACTTTCTATCAAAACTACAGGGACTCCTTTTAACAATAAAAATATTTGTATTTTATTCCCGGTGAATCAGCAACTCACCTGTATGTGGAATCCATTTAGCATATGTTACTCTGTTGCCTCGCTGAGTTATTTTTTCCTTCTCAATATCGAGGATATAAAGTGTATATGGTTCATAATCCCAGGCCAAATATGCGATTTTATTACCCTCAGGTGACCACCAATAATACTCCTGGCGCGAATCAGGCCTTTCTCCAGATTCACAAATCTCCGCCAGGACATAATATTGGCCATCTGTCATGTTCATAATATTGCTTAAATTTCCGCTCGTAAATGC
>JAWODV010000101.1:0-5800 GCA_046483075.1 Kosmotogaceae bacterium
CACAAAAATATATCATAGTAATAAGAAGTATCATGCGTGTTCCTTAGATTATGCTGAGTATGAAAAGGAAGTGAGAAAAAATGAATATTCTACTTGTTTATCCAAAATATCCTGAAACCTTCTGGAGCTTTAAACACGCGCTGAAATTTATCTCCAAAAAAGCTGCATATCCCCCTCTTGGTTTGCTAACAGTTGTATCAATGCTTCCAGAAGAATGGAACCTAAGACTTATTGATATGAACGTAAGAATCTTAAAAGATAAGGATATTCAATGGGCAGATTATGTTTTTCTTAGTGCAATGGATGTGCAACGCGATTCAGCAAACGAAGTTATTGAAAAATGCAAGAGTAATGACACAAAGATTGTCGCGGGTGGACCATTATTCACAACTGCTAATGAAGAATTTAAAGGAGTTGATTATTTCGTACTAAATGAAGCTGAAGCAACGCTCAAACCTTTTCTTAATGATCTAAAAGAAGGTAATCCCAAGCATATCTATACTTCTCATGAATATCCGGATATTACAGAGACACCGGTTCCAGCATGGGAGCTTATCAATATGAAAGATTATTCAACGATGAGCATTCAATATTCGCGTGGGTGCCCTTACGATTGCGAATTTTGTGACATAGTCCTGCTCAATGGGAGGATTCCAAGAACCAAAAGCTCTGAGCAGGTTCTTGCAGAATTAGATGCACTTTATAAAAGAGGATGGCGGGGCTCAGTTTTTTTGGTTGATGATAACTTCATAGGTAACAGACACAAATTGAAAAACGATATACTCCCTAAAGTTATTAAATGGGTAAAAGATAGGAATGAACCTTTCTCATTTATCACTGAAGTGTCTATAGACTTAACCGATGATAAACAGTTGATGAAGCAGATGAGTGAAGCTGGATTTACATCGTTGTTTGTAGGCATTGAAACTACAAATGAAGAAAGTCTTATTGAATGTGGCAAGATGCAGAATCAAAACCGTGATATATTATCTTCTGTGAAAACACTTCAAAGTTACGGATTCCAGGTTTTTGGTGGTTTCATTGTAGGTTTCGATAACGATACTCCATCTATATTTGAAAATCTCATTGATTTCATACAGAACAGCGGAATAGTAACTGCAATGGTGGGACTACTTACTGCACCTCCAGGAACCAAACTTTATAACCGTCTAAAAAAAGAAAATCGCCTCTTATCTAAATTTTCAGGAAACAACACAACAATGTCCACAAATTTCATACCAAAGATGAATTACGACACACTGATAGATGGCTACAAAAAAATAGTGAAAAGCATATATTCACCAAAAAATTTCTACAAAAGAGCCAAAACCTTCCTCAAAAATTACAATCCAAAAGTTCCAAAAGGACTACGTTTGAAGTTCGAACACTTTGTAGCTCTGATAAAGTCTATGTGGATTCTGGGAATAAGAGAAAAAGGAGGAAGAAAGGACTACTGGAAGTTCATTTTCTGGACACTTTTTAAACGCCCCCGACTCTTTCCTCTGTCTATTGAACTTTCTATCTATGGATTTCATTTCAGAAAATCATTCGAATCGAAATGATTTTCAGTAATCGTTAAGCAATATATGTAATTCATTATTTCTGTTAATCAAAACTCAGTTTTTATTAAAGAAAAGTTAATTATTTTCCCATTTTAGTGCCCCAAAAAGCAGTTATTTCGTTTAGATCAGTGTTAACTAGGTTAACCATTGGTTCAGGAAGAAGGTTATATGATTTTACTTCTGTTCTTTTTACCCAGATAAATTCAAGATGATTCTCCTTTGAAGATACTGGTTTATCATATTTTGCACCAGACAACTCGATATTAAATATCAGATTCAGTTCTGAATTAAGCATTTCAACTCTTTTCCATGTAGCTTCAACAGCTCCTAAAAAACCGATTATTCTGGCACCATGCCCTGTTTCTTCTTCTAGCTCACGCTTAAGAGCCTTTTCAGCCGATTCTCCTGGTTCAACATGTCCACCAGGAAGAAATGTATTATCTGCACCTATTTCTCGAGCCAACAGAACAAAATCCCCGGAGATGATTAAAGCTCGTACCAGATAATGAAATTTCATGGTCTTCTTTCTCCTTATTGATTATAAAAACATAAAAAAGATTAATAAAATTCATTTTTCAGGATTTCTTCTTTCAAAGTATATAATATTCAAAATTTCTGTTATGAACCATTTATAGATAATAGCGTCAGAAAAATAAAGAATCTCCTGTGAGTTCCTATACACTTGCTGATAATCCATCATAAGCGTTTTTTCTATTCTGATCAGAAACTAATATAATTGTATAAACAAAGTAAATTTTCTTTCTAAAAATTGTTAATAAATGAAAGGAGTGGTTAAATGCCCGAAGTTCCGATAATTCCGCGAAAAGTGCTTTTTGGAAATCCTGACAAAGCTTCACCATCCATCAGTCCCGATGGTAAACATATAGCCTTTCTGGCACCGAAAGATGGTGTGCTTAATGTATGGATAGCACCAATAGAAAACCCTGATGATGCAAGACCGATAACAGATGACAGGAAAAGAGGAATCCGTTTTTACGAATGGGCCCGTACAAATCAATATCTATTCTACATCCAGGACAAAGATGGAGATGAAAACTGGCATCTTTTCACTGTCAATATTCGAAACGGGAAAACACATGATCTGACCCCTTTTGAAAATATTCAGGTCAGAATATTAAAATCAAGTCCCAAATTTCCAAAAAAAATAATAGTTGGAATTAACAGAAGGGATCCTCAATGGCATGATCCCTATGAACTTAATATTGAAACGGGTAAGCTTGAGCCCATGTTCGAAAATAATGGGTTTGCAGATTTTGAGTTTGACGATGACTACAATATAGTTTTTGGTTATCAACCGGTTCCCGAAGGAATAAAAATCATGAAACCTTCCAATGATAAAAGTTGGGAGCTCTGGGATACAGTAAGTGAAAAAGATCAGTTAACTACCAATTGCATATCAATAAGCAAAGATGGTAAATACGTATTCTTAAAAGATAGCAGGGATCGTGATACTTCAGCACTTGTAAAATGGAATTTATCTGACAAATCAAGAACTGTACTGGCAGAACATTCCAGGGCAGATATAGATGATGTGCTTATACACCCAACTGAAAAATATCCTTTAGCTGCTTCGTTTACTTATACACGAAAAGAATGGAAGATACTGGATAATAATATTGAAGAGCATTTTGAAAAAATAAGAACCTTTACCAGGGGAGACATTCACATTGAAAACCAGTCTCTGGACAACAGATACTGGATAGTCTCTGATACGGTAGATGACGGCCCCATAAGTTATTATATTTACGATTGTGAATCTAAAAATTCAACTTTTCTATTCACCAGCAGAGAAGCACTTGAAAACCAGCCACTCGCAAAAATGTACTCAGAAACAATAACAACTCAAGATGGGCTCGAACTAGTTGTTTACTATTCACTACCTTTAAATTCTGATACTAATAATAAGGGAATTCCAGAAAGTCCTTTGCCTACTATACTCAATCCCCATGGTGGTCCCTGGGGCAGAGATTATTGGAGTTATAATCCTTTCCATCAATGGCTTGCTAACAGAGGATATGCAGTAATATCTGTGAATTTTAGATCCTCAACAGGTTTTGGCAAATCATTTATCAACGCTGGAGATCGCGAATGGGGTGGAAAAATCATACAGGACCAGGCAGATACCGTCAAATGGGCAATAGATAAGGGTATCGCTGATCCTGACAAAGTAGCAATAATGGGGGGCAGTTTTGGTGGCTACTCTACGCTGGCAGGCCTAACATTCTTCCCTGAGCTTTATGCATGTGGTGTTGATATCGTTGGCCCTTCCAATCTTGAAACCTTCCTCGACACCATACCTGCTTATTGGAAGCCTATGTTTGAAATGTTGGCCAACCGGGTGGGGGATCCACGAACCAAAGAAGGAAAAGAGCTCCTCAAAAAGCATTCTCCTCTCAATTATGTGGATAACATCAAAGCACCTCTACTAATCGGTCAGGGAGCAAATGATCCAAGGGTCAAAAAAGCTGAATCAGACCAAATTGTTGAAGTTATGAATGAAAAGAACATTCCTGTAACCTATGTCCTTTATCCAGATGAGGGGCATGGTTTTGCCAGACCGGAAAATCGTTTTTCATTCTTTGCTATAGCAGAAGCATTTTTGGCTAAGTTTCTTGGAGGTTCATACGAACCCATAGGTGATGCCCTTACCAATTCCAGCCTTCAGGTCCCGAGCGGTAAAGAAGAAATACCTGGACTGGAAAAAGCACTAAGCGAGTAGTTAAAAAATTAACATCATTACCCTGTGTATAGATCTATTTATATCAGTTTGATCTATACACAGTTTTTCTTAATACTAAAGCTTCCCTTTTTTCCTTTTAAAGGCGTTACAGTATTAAACCTTAAATATTGCAAGCAATCTATTGTGGCATTCAATAAACATTTAAACCAAATTATCGCTTCAAAAAAGAAAAGAGATGAGAAGAAAAATCTTAACCTCAATTTTTAGTTCGTTTATCGTACTAAAGAGCGGAAAGTGTTATAATAAACAATTGCATATCCCTTACACATGGAGTGAATTTTATGAGTGCGGAAGACAAGAAAAGGCTTCCCATCTACTATGTGATAGAAAAAGAGCTGGAAAAAATGATTGAAAAGCTGGAACCAAACGACAGGCTTCCAACAGAAAAGCAGTTAGGCAAAGATTTTTCCGTGAGCAGAAAAACTATAAGAACAGCTATGTTTAATCTGGTTCGAAAAGGCTTAATCTACCGAAAAGCAGGAAAGGGCACATTTGTTTCACCTCCAAAAACAGTATATTTAGCAAATATATTGAAAGGTTTTACACAGGAGATGGAAGAATTAGGATACGATTATAGCAGTGATGTTATTGAACAAAAACTAGCAATACCAGATAAGATAGTGCAGGGGTTTTTTAAAATCTCTGAAGACCAGCCAATATTTTTTCTTTCCCGGGTTAGATATATGGATGAAATACCCGTTGCTTATCAGGAAGCCTATATTAACACTTCTATAGATTACCGGCTAGAGAAGCTACTATCAATAGATTTCTCAGGCAAAACTTCTCTTTACCGTGAACTGGCAAAAATTGGAATAATTCCAGACCATGGAGAAGAAGAAGTAAATGTAGTTAGAACTTCAAAATTCATATCAAAACTACTAAAACAACCATCCAACGCATGTACACTTTCACGTACAATGAAAACCTGTGACGCTGAAGACAGACCACTAGAACATGTAAGTTCGTATTATCGAGGAGATCGATACACTTTCAAATTCACCTTAAATAGAGAAACAAAATAAAAACTTTTAATTATCGAAAGTAAACCTGCGTTTCCGAATAATCAGTTATCCTTGAAATTTTTAAACTTTCAGATGGTTCACAATTCAATTATTCGAACACTTAAGTTGCTGTTTTTGTCTCCAATACTGATAGTTTTGCATGTCAGGCTAATTAATTAATGGGTTTTTTAACGTCTTTCAAATACTATATCATTCAACTTCTTATACTGCCAATCTCTCTCTTTATCTACATTTACATAAGAACCATCATGGTAATGATAAAAATAGACAGCTTTGATAGCGTATGTTGAAGCTACCATGGCGTGTTTCTTAACATGTACAGTTGCGGAGGCATGAGCGGCTGAACGGGCAGCGAAGATAGCACTCTGATCATCATTATCTACATCTCTGGCTGCTGCGTGCGCTTCAAAAGCTGCTTTTCGTGCCTGGTCCACAGTAATTTGGCCCCCTATCCA
>JAWODV010000107.1:0-4920 GCA_046483075.1 Kosmotogaceae bacterium
GTGTGTATATAGATTCTTCTCTAGTAATGGCCCTATCTATTTCCAGGATCTTCAGGCAGTTTTCTATTCTAACAGTTCGCATATTTAAAAGTCTATATAACTCATTTCTGCTAACACCATGAACTGAATCTTCAATCACAGTTAAAACCTTTTGAATTTCTTCGTCACCCGGAAAAGCTTTCTCGATAAAATATTCCTGAATCTCATCATCTTCTTGCCCATTAAGGAGTACTACATATGCCGTATCCAGGTTTCTACCGGCTCGACCAATTTGCTGGTAATAAGCAACCAGTGATCCAGGTCGTTGGTAATGAACTACAAAGCCCATGTCAGGCTTATCAAAACCCATTCCTATTTTTACTGTAGCCACCAAAACTTTAATATCATTATTCAATAACAGTTCTTCTCGTTCTTCTTCCAGATGTTTTTGCTCATCTTTGTTTGAAGACAATTCTGTATGATATTCCAGTGCATTTATACCTTTACTCCTTAACCACCGTGCGACCCGGTTACAATCACTTTTGGTTAAACAATAAATAATTCCTGAACCAGGCATTGTATTAATATTCTCATATAACCAAGCCAGTCTTTCTGATTGATCGGCAATTTTGATTACCTGTATTTTTAAAGATTCTCTTATGAGCGAACCCCTTATAATAAGCAAATCTTCTCCGAGCTGTTCCTTTATATCGTTTATAACTCTATCGTTAGCTGTAGCTGTTGTTGCCAGTAGTGGCACATTAGAGGGCAAGTTATTTACAATCCTTACTATTCTTCTATAGTCAGGTCTAAAATCGTGACCCCAGTCAGATATGCAGTGAGCTTCATCTACAACAAGCATTCCAATACCACGATTTTCACTGACAGCGTTCAAAATATTTTTCCTAAAGTTTTCATTAGCCAAGCGTTCGGGCGATATAAGTAAAAGATCACAGTTTCCGGTTAATATATCTTCCTCAATCTGTGGCCAATCATTTTGGTTCGTACTATTAATAGTTAGTGCTTTTAGTCCAATTTTTTCTGCAGCCTCTATTTGATTACGCATTAAAGATAGTAATGGGCTAATTAAAAAGGTTACTCCACTGCCTTCATCCCTTAGTATTTTAGCGGCAATAAAATAAACTATACTTTTGCCCCACCCGGTTCTTTCTACAACTAAAGTTTTCCTTTTCGATAATACCGCCTCTATAGCTTCCCACTGATCTGGCCTAAATTCTGCTTCCTCGCCTACTGCTTTTTTTAGCAAACTCAAAGCTGTTGTTTTCAATGGTTATTACCCTCACTTTTGCTGGCCATTTTTTATTTATAATAGGCGTAGTAAAATTTGAAGTTGTGAATTATTCGGTGCTTACTTTACATTTTCAAGTTTCGCTATTTTCTAGAACAATCCTGCTTCGAGCAGGTTCATTCACGATATTTAGATATTTTTAGCATATATTTACATTAAATTTACAGTGCAGTATAATAATGCTTGTGTTCTGTAAATTAGTGAAATGAGGTGGGCAACCGCACCATGGACCGCTTGATCGGAAGCTGCCGGTTTATTGAAAACCGCGCTTTAAGTTACCGGCAGGAAAGGGCGGGGTAACTTCAGAGGTTGTGGTAGTTGTCTGTCATTGCAGATGTACGTAATGAATAATTATAGTTTCGAGAAACAATAAAAAGTATAACAAATACCTTTTAATTCAAGTAGTTTTTTGCTATAGTTAAGCTATGAAAAAGAAGAAAAACAATTTTGCATTCATTGACGGGCAAAACTTAAACCTTGGCATTAAAAGCTTAGGCTGGAAAATGGATTTTTCCCGATTTAGAAGATATTTAAAAGAAAAGTATTCTGTAACAACAGCATATTATTTCATTGGTTACGTTTCCGGAAACCAGGATTTATATTTGTTTTTACAAAAAGCTGGTTATGTTTTGATGTTTAAACCGACTATTCCCGATGATGATGGTAACGTAAAAGGTAATATAGACACAGATCTCGTCTTACAAGCAATGCTTGATTATCAAAAGTATGATAACGCGGTCATTGTTTCCAGTGATGGAGATTTTTATTCATTAGTAAATTACCTTTACAAAAAGAATAAGCTTGAATATGTTATTAGTCCCTACAAAGCAACTTGCTCCAGCCTATTAAAGAAATCTGCTAAGGAAAAAATTGTTTTTATAGACAACCTTCAGAAAAAGCTAAGATTTAGGAAATCATAAAATGAAAAAGCACCGCAGAAGGACGGAACCTTAAGAGGTGCTTTTCCCTGTAAATTCTACAATCAAGATACATCTTTTATCACATTTTGTCAAGAGCAGTGTGAAATAGTCGAAATATGACTACTTCTAGCAAATATTAATATTGCCTATCCTGGGGTGGGCGAACTTACCAAGGACCGCTTGATCGGAAGCTGCCGGATTATTGAAAACCGCGCTTCAAGTTACCGGCATGAAAGGGCGGGGCAACTTCAGAGGTTGTAGGGGTCAAAGGTAGGCCAACTCAGTTACCGTATTCTACCAAAATCAATTAGCCGGTCTTGATTCCATGTATACTGAATCTTTGCAGATGTCAATTTTGTTGCTCCAGGATTTACCTGAAGCCTCTTTTTGCGCACTTTCCCAGGCAATGTTGCCGAACTCATCAATAAATGCTTGATTGAAGGTATTTATATACTTAACTATATCATGAAAACCAGGTCGATTAAATCGAGTTAGGCTAGCAATAACATCAAGCCCTTATGAAACTGGGATAAGGTGATAACGGGGATTGAATATTTAATTTGACATGCTATAATAATATTCAAGGAGTGATAAGCATGTCATTGAAGTTGGGGCGTTCCGTGATAACAGGGAAAGGGCAAGTACAGATACCAGCAAAGATCAGACAGGCGTTAGGTCTGAATATTGGCGACGAAGTAGCTTTTAAGCTTGATGACGAAGGAAAAGTTGAGATTGAGTTTACTAGAAAACGGCCGCTAACTGAATTTGCCGGCTCTTTGAAACTGCGCAAGGATTTCCCGGGCCTGGAAGAAGAAGAATCAGCAGCCAGACAGTTGGTCGCAGAAAGTGCAGCTGAAGACTATGAGTAAAGATAATGCCTGGTTGGATGCAAACATTGTTCTGCGCTTTTTGCTTAAAGACCATCCGGACTTTTTCAAGGCAGCTCTTAATTTGTTTACAGAAGCTGAAAATGGCAGGATTACTTTGCACTTACATCCATTAACTCTGGCAGAGGTTGTATGGACATTGCAGGGCTATTACGGGCATAGCAAAGAGGAAATAGCCAAAACACTTTCTGGAATGATTGAAGCAGATGGTCTTTTTGTGGAAGATAAAGATGTGGCAAAAAAAGCTCTTTACGATTATTCCGAAAAGAATGTGGACTATATAGATGCCTATCTTGCCGCACTTGCTTTAATTAAAGGACCCGCCACTATTTACACCCTTGACAGGAAACATTTTTCACGACTTGAAGGAGATATTAAGCTACTACCGTAAGGTGAAAGGAAACATTGCATAAGACAGGGGGTTGTTTTTCTCCTGTCTAATATCCCCCACTAAAATTATACTCATTGGCCGGTTGTTGTATAATAAGAATTATCAGGAGACATAATCACAAAAAACGGATACGGTGAAATGATAATAATGAGCATGGATACATCTGAAAAAACTATGTTAATGAATGATATCTACAGAAAAGTAGATGAAGCAGAGCAATCTGTGCATAAAGGTGATTTAGAAGACGGATTTGAATCTCTCAGAAAAACGAGAAAAAAGTATGACCTATAAATAGGTTGAACCTAAACTTTCATCTGCAATTAAATTCATTTTATACCTCGTTTACTTGGTAAATTGAATCGGAACGCAAAACTTCTGCTGCATATTGTAGAGCACCCTTTATGGCTTCTTCAGTAAGTCTTGGATGAGCCTCAATGATCTGTTCATAAGTTTCTCCAGAAGCTAATTTTTCTAATATCAAATCTACTGGTATGCGCGTACCTGCGATTACTGGTTTGCCATACATAATCTCAGGCTTTGAAGTAACAATTCCATTGTTCATGTGAATACACCTTCTCTGGCATTAATTTATCTTGATTATAATGGTAGCAATAATGAATTACAACAAGCCAGAATATAACTCAATCATTATACGGGCTAACTTATATAACAAGCCCCTGGTTTTGTTGACGCTCATGGTTATAGACCCGGCAAGGGATTACCTGCGGGAAGGCTTACTGGCCATAGAATAGACCCCCCTTCTTTTGCATCAGATGTGATAAAGGCCGCATGATTGGCCATTTTTTGCATTGCACTGCAATAACTTACTGTATTTATTGGGTTATTGTATTATGATGCTTGAAAGTGTATTGAGGTTTTTGGCCGATAATATAGGAAGTATACTGTCAACAAAAAAAATTAGTTATACGATGACGTCAGATGGAAGACCGATCAATGTCAGGACAGTTGAGTCATATATCAATGCATTAGGGTAAATACCCCTGCTGGGGCCCGAAAAAATTGTTTAGTCAGCCTGTTCATGTTTTTATCCTTAACAGAAGTAGTCACCAAGTGACTATTTCTATTAAAATACTGCATTTTCGGCAGGGAGTCAATATATCTTCAGGAAATAGTCGAATTATGACTACTTCTATCAAATATTAGTATTGCCTATCCCGGGAAGGGCGAACGTACCATGGAACGTTCTATCGGAAGCTGCCGAAATGTCAAGGGGACGGGGTTGTTGACAACAATCCGACCCCTGTCTCATTTTCAACTAGTTTATGCTGCCTTTTACAAGTATTTACTCTTTATAACATTGGCATACATAGCGATATCACTACAATGCTTCGTCAGCATAGCATAGACAATCTCAGAATCAACTTTAAGGTAATCGTGAACTATAACGTTGCGAAGTTTTGCCATTTTTATTAG
>JAWODV010000016.1:0-4885 GCA_046483075.1 Kosmotogaceae bacterium
TCCTATTTGTGTTCACTCCACCTAGCACACGTTTGTGTTGTAGACTGCTGCGAATTCCATGAAGTCGTTGAAGTCTACTTCTCCATTATCATCTTCCGCCTTCTCCACTTCCTTCATCATCTATATTGGCAGATCCCCAGGCATTGGGAATTGTTCCATCATCAACTGCTGAAACATTATCTGCCGCTATCCTTTCTCCCAATTTGCCAGCGAACACGGAAGACCCTTTTGCAACCGAAGTGGCTTCCAGAGAATGACCACAAGCTTCATGGAAAATCACTCCACCAAATTCATTTGCAATTATTACCGGCATTTTTCCAGCAGGAGCAAAATCAGCTTCTACCATTCTGGAAGCGATTCTTCCCGCTCTAACACCGACATCATACGGGTTCACAATATCAAAGAATTCATAACCCATTGCTGCCCCAGGTCCATAGAAACCGGTTTCTTTGACACCATCTTTAGTTGCAACTGCCATTACTACCAGTCTAGTTCTTACTCTTCTATCAGATGTAGCAAGTCCTTCTGAATTATAAATCCGTACATTCTGATCGTAGCTTAAAAAGCGAACCATTACCTGTGAAATAGTATCAGAATAAGAAATAGCACCATTATGTGCTTTTTTCATTAACTGAGAAATTTCTTTGCTGCTTGTGTCTTCAGGAGAAATTCTAAAAAAATGTTTGTTTTCTAATTCCTGATCGGTAAAATCCAAACTCTTTTGTTCTTTACTAACAGCATTTGTAGCTTTTCCTACATTCTTTGCTACTTTTAGCAATCTTTCTTTTGAAACATCATTCGTATAACCATAAACACCCAGATTTTCCTTTAAAGCACGAATACCAACTCCGAAGCTTTTCCCTGAAAGTGCATTATCAACATCACCGTTTACCATATTCACATTTGTACTGTATCTGTCTTCAATAAAAAGTTCAGCAAAATCTGCACCTTCTTTTAATACAGCAGAAAGCACATCTGAAGCTAATTTCTTATCAATCATAAAGAGCTCTCCTTTCATTTTTCTGTATTATGTAATTTTATCACAGGATAATTAGTAGAACAAACTATTTTATTCGTGATTTTATTAGTCATTTATTCACACCACAAATAAATATTTCTATTACAATTGCTTATATAATTCATTTAACGCTTTAATATGTTAAAGAAGTGCTGCCTTTCAGAGATAAAATGAACTCTATTATTAATAAGGGCTGCACTATCTTCAACAAAGATATGCACCCTCTGATTATCCCATTCAGGGATGTTCCCTATCATACACAATTCTATGGCCCAAAATGAACTATCATAAACCATATAATCGCCCTCAACTGGCACTTCATTCTGCTGATTATATTTACCTATAACAGGCACAGAACCATGTCCATAATATCCCAGAGGATGTGAGTATATTCTTCCATTTTTTCCTTTCTTTTTCATTTCTGATATGGTATTTTTCAGAACCTCATTTCCTGTGAGTCCTTTAGACAAATTATTTGAGAGAATTATCTGCAACTGATTTGTCTGTTTAAGCAAGTTTTTAAAGCTTCCATGAATATCATCTTCGTCTTCTTCAAGTAGATAAAAAAGCTTTTGTATATCAGAAGATAAACCCAAATATCTTATACCAAAATCACAATGGATAAGATCACCTTGTTTGACAGAACCTTTATTGAACAAATTATTTTTGCCTTTTCTTTGAAAATCAACCCTGTTGTACCATACAGTCATTCCATCTTCCTCAGCTTTTTGTCTTAACCTATTCTCTAGCTCTTCTGTGGTCATTTCTGATATTGCACTGTTTTTGAAAACATTATCAATGATTTCTTCTGTTTTTTTCACAATGGCCTTGTAAAGTTCCAGTTCTTCTTTCGTTTGTATATTGAACCACATCAGGGCAAGGCTTTCTGAACTTTCAATTTTATGTGAATACCTTTCCAGTGTTTTCATTATTTTCCCATAATTCGAATAAGTCAATCCATCAGCCAGCGTAATACTATCAGAATAGTTGAGCAATATATTTTCAGGGTTGCATCTATCAACAATTTTTCTCAAATTCTCCCATTCATCACCATGGGTTTCATCAAAGCTTGCTTTATATAGGTCGTTACTCTCAGTAAACATACGCGAAATTATATGCCTTTCTAACTTCTTTTCACAAAAGCAAAACACCATTATGGATAACCTTCCTAAATCAGTATTTTCAGGTAATATTGTTGGCATGATTGGATCAAGATGGTTTTCGTTTCCTATAATTATCCACATATCTGAACCTATTTTTTCCATCAGCTCAGGTAAAAGTGTATTCAACCTTTTTTTAAGCAATTTCTTTCTAGAAATATTTTTCTTTAAAGAGAATAACCTGTTATTATTCACTTTATTCCCACTTTCTACAGATTAATAAACAAAAAGCTTTAACAAGTTATAATGTACTCGAAAATCATGGAGGTGTACAATGTTTTTTAGAAACAGAAATAATCAAAATAATGTCACATCAAATAAAGCATATCATGAATTATTAAGGGCTTTAGATTACGATTCATGTCCTGTGTGCACGGTGTTAAAGAATTATATTGTGAAGTATTTTGATGATCTTTTATATGAAGCAGTAAACGATATCGATAGAAGAAAAACAATAAAAAATTCCCTGGGATTCTGCAAGAAACACGCCCATGTTATGTATTCTCTTGGTGACCCGTTAGGTCATTCTATTTTGTATTCTGACCTCATAAATGTTCTAACTGAAAAAACATACCAAAAAGCAACTTCAGGAGAAATTCCCCTCAAATACCAGAAATGCCCTGCCTGTATTTTCGAAGAAGAACAGGAAAAATACTTAATTAGTGTATTCCTTAAATCGGTCGAAATTCAAGAGTTCTTCAACAAATATAGAGGATCTTTTGGGTTATGTTTCCCTCATTTTAAAAAAATAGTTGAGTTTTGTGAAGACAATAATACTCTTGAAAAAATCAAAAAAACTGAAATCCAAATTTTTAGTGAATTAAGAAACGAACTAAATGAATTTGTTCGTAAATGTGACTATAGATTTAGTAATGAGGGTTTCAGCTCTGAGAAAAATTCATGGATCAGAGCCATAAAGAAATTGGTTGGAGACTTTAATTAATTCATAATTTATAGTCATCCAATATATATTTCTGAATAAACAACTATGTTATTATTATTTCAAACAAACGTTTAGTTTTTTAGTATGATTCGGGAGAGATAATATGAAGAAGAAAGCTTTTACAAAAGTACTATTGACCAGATACGCTTTAGTATCTGTTGCTGTAATCGCCTTTGCAATAATCTTCTCTACATTTTTCTTTAATTATTATTACGAAAAAAATATATATGAACCGGCCTATAAATCAGCCGTTAGCTCAGTCCATATATATCTTGACCAGTGGGGCAATACAATGCTTGCCTATGACAGTACTTACCATGGCATTGTAAGAGAGGTTCTTTTATTGCTTTCTGACAGGATTAAAAATGATCCGAATATCAGTGATGAAGAATTGAGCGAAATGTTAGATGATTTCGTTTCAAAAAAGATGCTTGAAAACATAGAACAGGTAAACTGGTATATCATAAGTAAAGAAGGAGTTATAACTAGAACTAATTATCCTGATGACCTTGGATTAAATATTGCAAAGGTAGTTCCAACATACTGGAATCGAATCGAATCAATTCAAAAAAACAATTTCCTCATAGAATCAATGGCGATAGAATTAAAAACAAATCGTCCCCGTATTTTTGGATATTATAGACTTCCAAATGGTGATTTTCTTGAAATTGGAATCGCTATTTATCCCGAAGTCATTTCTAATATGTTAGAAAAGTTGAGCACGTTGACAGAATCTCTTGCATACGTTAATTCGCTACAAATGTACAGCGTTGCCTTCGCTCCATTTTCAGAAGAATATGAAAATCTGAAAGGCCAGGAAAAAGAATTACTTGATGAAGCCAGGAATAAAGGTACATTTATAATAAAACATGTTACTGAAAACACCTCCATTATTTACGACAACTGGGTTCCTACTGATTGGGGAGAAGCAAATGTCAACTTTCTGACAAGATTAAAACTCACCATGGATTTTTCTGAATTAACATCCTTCAAAAAGAATACATATACGCTTCTTTACGGTCTGATAATATTTTTCTCATTGCTTATATTACTAACAAGTTATTCTACAATGAATAAATTTTTTATTCCTTTTAAGAAACTTCTTAACATGATGCGGGCTTTCAGGGATAATCCTCGAAAACAACCAAGAAGAGCCATTATTTCGAGAATTTCTGAAGTCAAAGAAATGGAAAATGTTTTTTTAGACCTTTCAAAAAGAGTATCTGAACACATATCCAATCAGGAACAAGATAAGAAAAAACTTAGCGAATTGTTAAAGGAGAAGGAGTTACTGGCTGATAAACTTAGAAATATTGCTTCAACAGATGATTTAACGAATACCAGGAATCGCAGGGCATTACTGGAAATAATGAACTTACTTGTTGAGGAAGCTGAAAACTCATCAAAGAATTTTGTTATCTGCTACTTCGATGTAGATGGATTGAAGAAAATAAACGATTCACTTGGACACAGAATAGGTGACTCACTACTTAAATACGTTGCTGAAAAAGTCAAGAATAATTTGAGAGAGAACGATATTTTTGGACGCCTTGGTGGGGACGAATTCCTTATCATTTTCCCGGATAGCAATCTGGAACAATCTCGAAAAATTGTTACTCGTATCAAGAATAATTTGAATGTAAATAAACCAAAAGAACTTGAAAACATTTCAGTGAAGATAAGTTGCGGTTTCGCTTCCTTCAAACCCTCCGAAGGAATAACTGCTGATGAGCTTTTGGCAAGTGCAGATAAAGACATGTACGG
>JAWODV010000108.1:0-13629 GCA_046483075.1 Kosmotogaceae bacterium
AAGGCCAGGTTGCTCTCGGTGTCCCTCTCTGAGCCACACTTTTTGCGGCTGTCATCGGCTGGGGCACCCGAAGCGTTTTCTGGACGATTCTGGCGGGGATGACTGTCTTATGGTGCTCCGAGGGCTTGGGGTGTAGCTCGGGGGAAGCACAGCCTATCTGGCTCGTCGTTCTCAGCCAGCTGGCTCTGTCATCTTCTGACTGCCTCCTCTTTTGTACTCCGACATCCCAAGAGGGCATTAAATACTTTTTAAAAAAACGGTTTTGGCTTATAGCTATTAGATGTTAGGTAATTCATATAAAATTCTCTTAATTTTCAAAAAAACTAGGGTTCTACGGTACTTGCACATGTCGGTTCACGGAAAACGGTCAACGGTTCACGTCTTTCTCTTGGATTCTCGTCTTTTTGGTTCCTCTCGTGTTTGAAAGTATTTGCTCTCTCAGAGAGCCTTTGAGCGAATGTATCATCAAGCGACTCCAAGCGTCACTCTTCGAGCGTCAGATGGTTTATCGATGGACCAAGCGTCAGCGTTAGGCAAGCGTTGGACGATGGACGAAACGAAGTGCTGGACGTCATCTAGATTTAAGCTGATCGCATATTTACATAGGGTATAGTTTGTTTCCGACTTGTTTGAAGTTGTGTTCTTTTGTCTCTTTTAGTAGCATGTGCGAATCAAGGTCATGATAGGTAAAAGCTCCGGTTCCTGCAGCGAGATGTATACTCTGTGAAATTCCAGTTCCGGATTCTGCCATACAACCAATCATAAGATTAATGCAAGCTGTCTTTGCTAATTCAATAATACTAAGAGCATCGGTAATTCCAGTCTTCATGAGTTTGATATTAATGAAATCCACTGCATTTTCTTTTATCAGGTTGAACGCATCATAACGACTTCTTACGCTTTCATCAGCAGCTACGGGAAATTTAGAGTTATTCCGTACGAATTTCATCCCTTCAATGTCATTTACAGGTACCGGTTGTTCGAATACCAGCACTGGAATGTTATCTCTGTATAATATGTCAGCAAAATGAACAGACTGTTTTGGAGTGTAGCCGGTGTTTGCGTCAACAATAAATTCAGCGTTAGGTGCTGCATCAGCTATTGCTCTTATTCTTTCTATGTCTGTGTTTAAGTCTTCACCAACTTTTATTTTAATTGTCTTATATCCATTTTTTGAAAGCTCTTTTGCTTCTTTCGCTGATTCTTCGAAGGTGCCAATGCTAACTGTATAATCGGTTTCTACATATTCTTTTTTGCCGCCAAGGATTTCATGAACGGATGTATTGCAGTATTTTGAAAAAGCATCTAACGCAGCGTATTGTATTGCGGCTTTAAGGCTGGGAGAGGGTTTAGAAAGAAACTCTGTTTTTTCAAAGATTATTCCATATTTCCTTCCATCCATTCCCATAAGCATTTCTTTAAGAGGTCTTTCATAACCGGGTAATACTGAAGCTACTTCACCATTGACCCGTAATGAAGGTGATGCTTCGCCTATACCAGTTATTCCATTGTCATAAATGAGTTTAACCAGAATATTTTCTGTGATTGTTTTTGAGCTGTGTGCTATATGAAATGCTTTTTTGTAACTGTGTTCTGTTAATTTTAATTCGAGATCTTTTATTTTCATAGTTCCACCCCTTAATTAATATGAGAAAAAACCAGGTTGTGCAGACGTCTTCTTATGCTTTGCATTTGTGGTATGGTACTCCATCTTTCAATATTAGTTCTGTTAGTTAATAGGATAACGCTTATATCACTCTCTGGTTCAACCCAAATGGAAGTACCTGTGAAACCAGTATGACCATATGCGCTGGAGTGCAAAAAATCACCTGCACTTTTACCAGTTTTTGGGGATCGCCAACCTATATGGGTTTCAACCTTATTAACTGAAATGATTCTTGAAATAAATTCCTGAAAAATCTTTACGGGAACAAGTGTCCCTTTCTTTAAGCCAATTAAATAGTTAAAAAGGTCATGAGTATTTGAAAAACAACCAGCATTACCACCAATTCCACCCAGATAATAGGCAAGTTCATCATCAGGATTACCCTTTAGAGTTTTCCCGTCTCTGACAGATGTTGGAGCGATATTCTCTGTGGAAGGATCTGGGTTAAAAGTGGTGTTTTTCATATTAAGCGGTTCAAATATATTATGTTTGCAGTATTTGTCAAAACTCATTGATGTGATTCTTTCTACCATTGCTCTTAAAATAATGTAGTTTAGACAGGAATATTCAAATCTTTCATAGGGTTTTGCTTCGGGCTGAATTTTTAAGATTTCATCAAGTAATTCATTTCCCGTTTTCTTTTTCCACAATAAGGTATAAGCAGGTAATCCTGAAGTATGGGTTAACAGGTGTATTATAAGTATTTCTTCACGATCGTTAAATTCTTCAAGATATAAATAAACGGGGTCTTCCAGTGAAATTTCGCCATTGCTCAGGAGATTCATGATAGCCGGGACCACTGTGACTATCTTTGTAAGACTGGCAATATCGTAAACTGTTTCTGTTGTTACATAAGGTGAGTTTTTTTCTTTACTAAGCTTACCGTATTCTTTGGAATAAAGAATTTTGTTTTCCTTTCCTATTAACAATGCAGCCCCGGGATAGATTTGTTTTTCTATTCCTGTTTTTAACAATCTATTCATTTTCTCCCACAAATTCACAGTAATCACTCCATCCATGATAAAACAACAAATTACAGACATAAAAACGTTTTTTGCAGTTTGTACAGGATATTATGTATAATTCTTATGTATTAATTATATACATAATGACTTTGACATTACAAATGAAAATGTCTACAATATAAACGTATCATAAAGGGGAATAAAAATGAATAGAAAAGTGATCAAAAAGAATAACAACAATTCAGTACCGGCTTACTTAAAACTATACAGAGTCTTGAAGCAACGCATTAATGATGGTGCTTATGATAAACGTCTTCCTATTGAAAAAGATCTTTGCGAAGAGTTCAATGTAAGCCGTTTGACGGTAAGGCGTTCACTCGAGGAATTGAAAAGAGAAGGTATTGTTTATGCAAAAAAAGGCAAAGGAACATTTATAGCTGAAAACAAAAGAGAAGAACAATTAACGTCTCTTGGTAGCTTTTCAGAGGAAGCTTCAGGAGAGGGACGTAAAGCAAGCTCACTGGTTTTGAGAAATGCAATAATATCTCCCCCTCCAGAAGTCATCGAGGCCTTTGATATTCCTCACAAAGGAATGGTATTACTATTGGAAAGGGTCCGCTTTCTGGATGATGAACCCCTTGCCATTGAGAAGAGTTATCTTAATCCTCTTATAGATATAAGGATACTCAATATCATACAAAGAGATATGAGCAAAGAATCACTTTATAAGATTTTAAGAGAAGAATTTGAAATTGGACTTCAAAGGGCAGTTGAATATATTGAAATCGCTCAGATGTCGAAGAAGGAAGCAAAGCATTTAGAGTGTGAGACTGGTGATTATGGTATTTTGCGACATAGATATACTTATACAGATTCAGATGAATGTATTGAATATGTAATATCAATCTATAAAGGTGAAAGATACAAACTTAGAGTGATTAGAAACGCAGTTTGATCTTTCAATTATGCATCCTTGTTAGCTTTATATATTCTGAATTAATTCTTTCCAAAAACAAAAAATATGTTTATATAATCTAAAGTTTTCTAGATTTGAAATTGCATAACATTTTGATATATGATAACAAATGTTGTATGATATTACATATAAGGAATGATTATACTTAATGAATAGTAATTTGGTTTTTATTATCAATAATCAACTATAGTTAGTTTTATTCCTGTGTATTTAATTTTGCACCATGTAGATTCCTACGAGTATAATAATTCTAAACTTATATAGACTGCAATAACTACTTTAATATAGGTTTCTTCAGACTAATAAGAAGGTGAAATCCTTTGAGGGAAGAGCTTAAAAGACTTATTACCGAAAAATCAAATGAAAAAACTAAAAATATTGACCGTGTACCCGTTAGAGAAAAACTCAGGATGATTAATGATGAAGACAAAACTGTTCCATATGCTGTAGAAAAGGCTTTGCCAGAAATTGAGAAGGTAATAGGTCTTACAGTGAAGAGTCTCAAACGAAGTGGAAAAGTAATATATATTGGAGCTGGAACCAGCGGGAGAATGGGTGTGGTTGATGCTTCAGAGATCTTTCCTACCTTCGGAGAAGCAAATGCCTTTGAAGGAATAATTGCCGGTGGGTTTGAAGCACTTGTAACACCAATTGAAAATGCTGAGGATCTTGAGAATAACGGAAGAGAAGACATAGATAATATTGGGGTAACTGAAAAGGATACAATAATTGGAATAACAGCTAGTGGAAGAACACCATATGTGATTGCCGCTTTGAGACGCGCAAAAGAGATTGGTGCACATACAGCTGCAATTTCAAATATTTCAAAACCACTTGTCAGGAAAGTTGTGGATATAAGTATAGAAGTTGTAACCGGACCGGAGGTTATAACGGGATCAACACGAATGAAGGCGGGAACTTCCCAGAAAATGATACTTAATATGATTAGCACGGTTACAATGATAGAAATGGGAAAGGTTTACCAGAACCTTATGGTTGATCTTGTGGTAACCAACAAGAAACTCGAGCAAAGGGCAATAAAAACCATTGAATTGGCTACAGACCTTGAATATGATATAGCAAGAGATTATTATGAAAAATCTGGAAAACTCCCCCGCGCAGCAATATACATGGCATTGACAGGTTCAAGTAGGGAGGAAGCTCTGACCAAATTGAAAAATGCAGAAGGACATCTATACAGAGCGCTTGAAGAAAATTAACTGGAGGGATTTTTTTGCATATTGCTGTTTTAGTTAAGCAAGTACCGGATACTGATGATATTAAGCTGGATCCTGAAACGGGAACTATGATTAGAGAGGGATTAAAAAGTATCATCAATCCTTTAGATCTGAACGCCCTTGAGGCTGCTTTGCGCATAAAAGAAATAAATAAGGATAAAACTACTGTTAGCGCAATTACGATGGGCCCCCCAGCATCCGAGGAAGCGTTAAGAGAGGCAAAAGCTATGGGAGCTGATGAGACCTATCTTTTATGTGACAAAAAATTTGCAGGAGCAGATACTTACGCAACTTCTAAAACACTGGCTAATGCATTGAGAACAATCAATAATATTGATCTTATTATGACAGGTGAGAAGGCAATAGATGGAGAAACAGGACAGGTTGGGCCTGAAGTTGGTGTATTTATGGAGGTTCCAGTTGTATCCTATGTGACTCGAATTCTCGATGTTGAAGATGAATATGTGGATGTAGAAAGGGAAACTGAAACCGGTAGAGAAAGCTGGAGAGTTTTCTTTCCATGTCTCCTTACTATAACAAAAGAAACAAATGAGCCAAGGCTTCCAACACTTTCAGGAAAAAAAGAAGCGCGAAGAATCAAAATCAAAGAATACAGTTGTGAAAGGTTAAGTATAGACCCAGAAAAAGTAGGTTTGAAAGGATCGCCCACACGTGTGGTAAAGATCGGGACGCCAAAGATTTCGAGAGAAGTAAAGATGTTTGAAGGTCCCGAACTGAAAAAAGGAGTCAAGGAAGCTGTTAATGTTTTAAAAGGCTATCTGGAGGTTAAACATTGAAGTCAAATATCATGGTATTAGCAGAAATGAGAGAAAGTGAAATTCATACCAGCACATTGGAATTACTCGGCAAATCGAGAGAATTGTCTGAGAAAATTGAGGATTCTAATGTTACTGTAGTTGTTCTTTCGCCAGAAGTGACTAATGATTCATCAATAGATTTATTACATAAATCAGGTGCAGATAAGGTTTTATTAGTTGTTAACAAGAATTTCGAGAGATTCAATTTTTCATACTATTTGCATGCGCTTGAAAAAATCTCAAAGGATGAGAACCCGGGAATTATCCTTGCAGCTGCTACAACAACTGGTAGAACTATAATGCCGGCACTTGCTGCTGCTTTGCATACAGGACTAACAGCTGATTGTACCGGTCTTGATATTGATGAAGAAACTGGTACATTATTACAGACAAGACCGGCAATTGGTGGTAATGTTATAGCTACGATCAAGACTCCAGATCATTTTCCACAGATGGCCACAGTTAGGCCAAAGACCTTTTCTCCTTTTTCATTTGACTATGAAGGTTTGGAGAAATTGGAGATTATTTATTTTTCGGATGCTTTTGCTGAAAAGCAAATGGAACTCCTGGATTTTAAACCTGCGGATAATTCGAGAAAGAATTTGCAGGATGCTCAGGTTGTTGTTTCAGCAGGTAAAGGGATTTCTAACATAAATAACCTTAATTTAATAAACGAACTGGCCTCAATGTTGAATGGGGCTGTAGGTGCTTCAAGACCGCTTGTTGATCAAAAATGGATGGATTATGAATCTCAGGTTGGTTTAAGTGGTCATACGGTAAAACCGAATATTTACATTGCTGCAGGAATATCTGGTGCTGTTCAACATGTTGCAGGTATGCAGACATCGGATTATATTATTTCCTTAAATAAAGATAAAAATGCTGCTATTTTTGAATTTTCAGATATTGGGCTCGTGGGTGATGCAACACAAATACTGGAAGAGCTTATTGAAGAGCTTAAGAATTCAAAGGGAGAACATGAAAATGTCTGAAGTAGATACAGGCAATATACCTTTTGAAAAACTAAAAAACATATTTGGTAATCGAATGAAAACCGAGGAGGATTTTCTCGAAAAGTACTCTCATGATGAGACAGCTGGGTTAAAGGGGGAATTACCTTTAGCTGTTGTTTTTCCTATGAATGCGGATGAAATATCCAGTGTCTTAAAACTGGCAAATATCCATAAATTTTCAGTCACACCGCGAGGGGCAGGTACAGGTTTGTCTGGAGGAGCCATTCCTAATAAAGATGGTATCGTTCTCTCCCTTGAAAAGATGAACAATATTGTTGAATTTGATAGAGATAATATGATGATTACTGTTGAACCGGGGGTTATTACGGATGAAATCCAGAAATTAGCTGATAAAAACAATCTTATGTATGCAGGGGACCCCTGCAGCAGTGACAGTTCTTCAATAGGTGGTAATATTGCTGAAAATGCTGGTGGAAACAAAGTGCTAAAATATGGTCCAACTGGATATCATGTCTACAGTCTTGAAGTTGTTCTGCCAACTGGAGAGATAGTGACATATGGGGGAAAACGACTTAAAGATGTAACGGGACTTGATATGATCCATTTATTGATTGGTTCAGAGGGTATCCTGGGTGTAGTAACAAAGATTGTATTGAGACTTATACCAAAGCCGAAATACACTGTGGCACTGCTGGCGCCCTTTAAATCGACAAAGGAAGCTATTGCAGTGGTTCCGAAAATACTGACTCATTCAGGAATAATGCCCTCTTCTCTTGAATTCATGGATAAATCATCAATTCGTTCTTCATGCAAATTTCTGAATACAGAGTTTCCCTATTCAGATGCTGGTGCTCATTTGATTATAGAAGTTGAGGGGAACGATAAAGAATCAATAGCAGATATATACGAACAACTTGGCGATAAATGCCTTGAAGAAGGAGCCCTGGAAGTATTTGTTGCTGATAATAGAACGACCAGAGAAAAACTCTGGAAAGCAAGAAAGTCTATTGCTGAAGCTCTTTCTGCATTTAGTCCCGTACATTGTATGGAAGATGTATCGGTACCCATGGCAACCATTGCTGAATTAATCAATGAATCAGAAAAAATTTCTAAAGAGAATGATCTGGATATGATTGCCTTTGGTCACGCAGGAGATGGAAATGTCCACATTACCTTCCTTAAAGGCGAACGTGGAATGGAACATTGGAATGCAAAACTGGAAAATGTTTTAACTGATTTATACAAATTGACTTCTAGACTTGGAGGATGTATAACAGGCGAACATGGTGTTGGACTAAAACGGAAAAAGTACCTTTCTATGACGCTTAATTCCACACAAATTGAGTTAATTAAGAAAATTAAAGGAGTGTTTGATCCCAAAAATATTTTGAATCCGGGAAAAATGGTAGATGTAATCGATAATTCGAGAAAAAGGCAGGCTCTATCATGAATAGAATAATTGGATTAATGTCGGGGACTTCTTGTGATGGTCTTGATATCTGTTGTTGTGATATACAGGGAAGCTTTACCCAAACAAAATTAGAAATAAAAGCCTTTGAATCGTTCAGTTACGACTCAAGATTGAGAGAGCAATTGCGAAAACTTACCTCTGGAAATGTTAATGTTTCGAAAATTGCCAGAGCTAATGTTTATCTGGCTAAGGTTTTTGCAAGCTATTTCAATAGCTTTATAAGTAAAAACGAACTTGGTAAAACTATCGATTTGATTGTAAGCCATGGTCAGACTATATTTCATGATACTAACAAAAAGAATGATGAGTTTTATCCCTCATGTACGCTTCAAATTGGGGATGGAGATTATGTATCTTATTTGACAGGAGTTCCAGTGCTATCCGATGTAAGAATGAAGGATATGGCTGCTGGAGGTCAGGGAGCTCCCATGGTTGTATATGCTGATTATGTTCTTTTCAATTCAAAAGAAGAAAATGTTGGTCTACAAAATATCGGAGGAATAGGAAATGTTACCCTGATGAAGGCAAATTCTTCCATAGATGAGGTCATTTCTTTTGATACAGGACCGGGAAATGTATTAATAGATATGGCATGTAATGAGTTTTTTGGCAAATCCTACGATGATAATGGAAATATTGCAAATTCTGGTTCATTGAATACAAAGCTTATGGAATATTTGTGGGATCTTGAAAGGGACTATTTTGAAATGCCTCCACCAAAAAGTACAGGTAAAGAAATCAGATATAATGAAAGCTATTTTAAGAAAATTAAGAAATTTGTTCAAAGAAAAAGCATCAATAAGAATGATGTTGTAGCAACTATTACCAGATTTGCATCTGAAACAATAGTTGGTTCATATAAGAAAATTGGTGAAATTCCAGATATTGTATATGTGAGTGGAGGAGGTGCTAAAAACAAAACACTTTTAAGCATGATTGAAAGTCAACTTAAGGTTACGAAAGTAGAGACAATGAGTCCTTTGTGGCAGGATGCAAAAGAGGCAGCTGCTTTTGCTATCATTGGGAATGAATACCTTAATGGACATTTCTCAAATGTAAAAAGCGCTACAGGGGCTGAGAAAAAGGTAATACTTGGTAAGTATTCTTTACCTATCTGAAATAGTGCCAAAAATTATTTAGGAGGGAAAAATATGAAACGTTTTTTGGTAGTTCTATTTGTTTTATTGACAGTGTTTAGTTTTTCCAGTATTTTGAGATTTGCAATTGAAACAGAACCTGTTGGATTGGATCCCAATCTGGTTACTGCCTTTGCATCACATCGAACGCTTGAAAATGTATACGATGGTTTGCTGAGATACGACACAGAGATGAATCTTGTACCTGATCTCGCAAAGGATTATGAAACACCTGATCCTTATACAGTAATTTTCACATTAAGGGATAATGTTTATTTCCACAATGGTGAAAAAATGACTGTTGAGGATGTTCTTTTTACATTTGACAGAATAAGAGACCCCGATTTTGGTTCACCTGCCGCATCGTACTATGAGAATGTAACTTCAATAGAAGCTATTGGAGACAATAAAGTAGAATTCAAACTTTCTACACCAATGGTCAATACGTTGTTACACAACTTTGCAGGTGTGAATAGTTCCATAGTATCCAAAGAATTTGTCGAAAGCGGAGCCAACATGCAGGTTGAAACCAATGGAACAGGACCTTTTGAAATTACAGCATATGTTTCAGGGGATCACATTACACTGACAAAGAACGATAAATACTTCATTGATGGTCTACCTCGACTGGATGAAATAGTATTTGTTATTATTCCGGAAGAAGTTTCAAGGCTATCAGCGCTTCGTAACGGCGATGTTGATCTTGCAACTATTAATGAACCTCTGAGTTTGGATATGCTTTCAAAGGACAGATTCACGGTTTACAGACAACCTGTTCTTAGTTATTACCTACTCGGTATAAATAACGAAAGCGGTCCACTGAGCGATCCCAGAGTAAGAAGAGCACTTAGTTATGCTGTAGATCGTGAACAGATTATTAAGGCAGTTTCATTTGGTGAAGGAAGCGTAACAGGAATAATGAATCCGACTGTAAAAGCATGGGCCGTTCCTCCATCAGAATTTCCTGAATATGACTATGACCCACACAAAGCAACCATGTTACTTGAAGAAGCAGGTTATCCAGATGGTTTTGAATTCTCTATAACCACCGCTTCAAGATACAACTTTGATAAGATAGCACAGGTTATTCAGGCACAGCTTTCCATTATTGGTGTAAAGGTTAAGATTGATCTGGTTGAATGGGGTATATTTATCAACAAGTGGATTAATATTGACTTTGAATCGTTCATTTCTTTGAATAGTGGTTCTGTGAGTCCTGATCTTCAGCTTTACAGAACATTCCATACAGAGGGCTCAACGAACAAATTCAATTTCTCCAATGAAAAAGTAGACGAATTGTTGGAAGAAGGCAGAAAAGTGACCGATTATGAAGAAAGAAAAGATATATACAACGAACTTCAGCAAATACTTGTTGATCAGTCACCAATTCTTTTCCTTTATTCACCTAATATACTCTTTGCATCTAGCAATGCTGTGACAGGTTTTGAAACAATGAGTAATGAAAGTCTAATTTCTCTGAGATTCACACAGAAAAACAAGTAATTTTTATGCATTTCATGGTCCTTGATTTCACTGAAATCAGGGACCATTTTACTAATTACAAGGGGTAATAGTATGAAACTCTCTTATATAATTGGACGAATACTCTCAGCAATACCTACTCTGTTAATACTTACATTTATCGTATTTATCGCGATACATCTGGTTCCTGGGGATGTTGTTGATATCATGCTGGGAACTCAAAATTATTTGGATGAAGAGCAAGTTCAGAAACTTTATGAAGATCTTGGACTAGATAAACCACTTATCATTCAATATTTTAACTGGTTAAAGGGAGTAGTTACTCTTGATTTAGGTATATCCTTGAGAACTACTAAGCCAGTTATTTCAATGATAAAAGACAGGTTTCCTATAACTTTTGAGCTTGCACTTCTATCGATCACTTTCAGTATGCTCATAGGTGTTCCTCTTGGCGTTATTTCATCTGTTAAGAGAAATTCGAAATTGGATTATACAGTGAGGGTATTCGGTCTTATAGGACTGTCTGCGCCGGTTTTCTGGATAGGAGCAATATTTATTGTTTTTATTTCCAGTCTATTCTCAAACTATCCGCTTTTTGGGTATGTATCCTTTTTGGCGAATCCGTTTAGAAATATTCAAATAATGCTTGTTCCAGCTATAACCCTCGGGATAATGGTTGCAGCACAGATTATGAGAATGACCAGAAACTCCATGTTGGATGTTATGTCGCAAGATTATATAAGGGTAGCGAGATCCAAGGGTGTGAAAAGAAAAACAATAATTTTTAAACACGCATTAAGAAATGCAACGATTCCTGTTATTACAACCGCAGGAATTCAGCTGGGTTATTTGATAGGTGGAACGATAGTAATTGAAAGTATGTTTGCGATTCCAGGTATGGGTAGATTGCTTCTTCAGGCAGTTGAGCAGAGAGATTATCCCGTTGTTCAGGGAATCATTGTGATTTTTGGCATTTCAATAGTTATATTAAATATTCTTGTAGACATCTTGTACAGCGTCATTGACCCAAGAATTGAGCTAACTTAACGGTTAGGGAGAGATAGGATTATGGAATTTAGAAAAGCTATGAGAAAATTCAAAACAAATCCTTTAAATATTATCAGCCTTATCGTGCTAATAATAATTGTTATTTTGTCTCTTTTCCCTGCTTTTTTCTCCCCGTACAATCCACTTGAAATGGATTTTGAATATATGATGAGTCCACCAAATCAGCAACACTGGTTTGGTACTGATCAATTCGGAAGAGATGTACTTTCAAGAATAATATTTGGGGTACAAAAAAGCATGATTATTGCATCAATGGCCGTTGTGCTGGCAAGTCTTTTAGGAACATCTTTGGGTTTAGTGGCAGGTTATTTTGGAAAAATTGTAGATATGATTATAATGAGAATTGTCGATGCCATGTTTGCATTCCCCTCGGTCATTCTGGCACTTTTTATTATAGCGTTGTTTGGAGCCAGTATTACCAATCTGATTATTGCAATAGGCATAGTTTATACCCCCATATTTGCAAGGATTATGAGAGGTTCAACAATATCTATCAAAGAACAATTATATGTGAAAGCAGGTAAAGCCCTTGGAAAAAGTAATCTGCGTTCAATTTTAATAGATGTTCTTCCCAATATATTTTCCATTTTAATAGTTACCTTCACCACTAATTTTTCCACCGCATTGCTTTCAGAAGCAACTCTGGGATTTCTTGGACTTGGTGTTCCACCACCAGAACCTACATTAGGAGGAATGGTTGGACAGGGTAGTGATTATCTACTGAGTGCTCCCTGGGTTACCCTTTTTCCTGGTTTGATAATAGCAGTAATAGTACTTAGTCTAAATATTATTGGTGATGGCCTGAGAGATACCCTTGATCCGAGAACTACTAGTTAATTAATAGACGTTCGGAGAGCACATATTTTAGAAAACGAGAAAGTTCAAAAACCGTTGATATGCGTGTTGGAAAACACACGGATGTGCTGAGCAGAGCTCAGGATATGCGAATTTGAGAAACAATTCGGATATGCGCTTCGCGGTTAAAACCTCAAAAAGACGGTTCTGGGGTCTGGGGTTTTGTAAGAGATAAAAACACGTCCAACACTCCGTTTAGTCCATCGATAAACCATCTGACGCTCGGAGAGTGACGCTTGGAGACGCATCCTTTGGATGCTCACGACGCTTGGAGTTGCTATGCTCAAAGAGGCTCAGACAGAGCAAATACCTTCAAACACGAGAAGAACCGAAAAGACGAGAATCCGAGAGTCCGAGAATGTTCTTGAAACCACTGTTATGCGCCTTGGGGGACAGGCGGATATGCGTCCAAAGAACGGACGGATATGCATGCCAGGTAAAAGCATGGATTTGCGCCTACGGCGGATAAACATCAAAAATCGGGTCTGGGTTCTAGGTTTTAGGGTCTAGCAAAAAAAGATCAAAACATACACACCTCCCCGCTTCGCGGTACTCCTCTCTGAGAGGAGAATGTAATAACGAGAAACCGTGAAACACCTAGGTGACGAGAGACCGAGAGTCCGAGAGTTAGATACTAGAACACGTCCATCGTCCATCACTGACGTTTCGTCCATCGCTTGCTGAACGCGGCGCTTCGTCCATCGACTGGTACAAAAATACTAACTTAAAACACGTGAACAGTGAACCGACTAGACCACTTAAGATGCTCGGAGATAGACACTTGTGTTTTCTTACTGCATTTGCTTTACTTCAAGCGGCTCTCTAGGAGCGGCTTGTACCATCAGATCAAGCCTCTCTCTTCGATCGGCTTATGTTTTTTGATTAGCAACTGCTTTACTTCAAGCGGCTCTCTAGGAGCGGCTTGTACCATCAGATCAAGCCTCTCTCTTCGATCGGCTTCTTAAACAACCCCAGCTAGG
>JAWODV010000078.1:0-19401 GCA_046483075.1 Kosmotogaceae bacterium
TCTGGATTAAATTCATTTACTTCTCTACTTAATTCAACTACTTTTTCCAGCACTGGTTCTTCTGGAGAAGGATAGAATGGTTCTAAAATCTCCAAAATACTATTTGTTTTCTTGTTTTTTCTGAACACTCTATCAGCAATTATTGCAACTCTTTTATTTGATTTAGTCAATTCTTCTAATAACTGCTCAAAACTGTTAAAACCAAATACAACTTTTGAGGGACTATTTACTACAATGTTTTGGTTTATCATCTTTTTTATGTCCTCCTTTTTTCAAAAAGAATTACCGAACTTACAAGCGTGATTGCAAATCCTGCTAAAACTGCTGTGAACATTCCTCTGTAACCTGTTGACGGAATCAAGAAACCTATTAAAGAAACTGATATAGACTCTGAAACGATCATCACAATATTATTGATTCCAAATGCTCTCCCCTGTTCACCGCGAGACACTGTTGACGAAAGTATAGAGGTTGTCAGAGAATAAAGAAAACCAGCAAATATGGAGAAAGAAAAAAATGCTATTATCCAAAAGATCGAGAACACGGAATCTTCCATAACAAAATTAAAGGCAATAGTAATAAAGAGAGCCAATATAGTAATTGCGATAATCGAAAGAGTGAATAGCTTTCTCTGTCCAAATTTGTTACTCAAATATCCAGTTAAGAAGGCAAATATCCCGCTGATCAAAGTAGAAGCTCCAACCCAGGTTGAAGCTGTTCCCAGATTCATTGATGAAGTAGAGCTCAAGAATGATGTGAGATATGGAAGTAAACCTCCAAAAGAAAACCAGAAACCAAATTGCATAAAAAGGCAGATTATAAGAAGAGGATTGTTCTTTAAAAATAAAATGAGATTCAAATTACTTTCACTATTTTTGCTTGTTTTTGTTATTGTAGCTGGATTCTTTTTTGTGTAAATCAACATAGGGACTATCGCTATAATTACAAAAATAGCTAAAATAAAAAAAGTCAGTCTGCTGTTAATCTCATAAGTAAAATTAATCAAAATCGAGGCTAAAAATGTGGTTATATTAACTACGCCCATTACAAAACCAAAATTGCTGTCTTTCCTATCATCGGAAGTATAATCGCTTATTAATGCTCCATAAGGAGTTAAGTAACTAAAAGCACATGAAACAACTATTACTGCTGCAATAGCGCTTAAGATTTTCGATGGTGCCATCAATCCAAATATGCCCAAACTTGCTATAATCGAAATTGCCAGAATGAAAGGAGTTCTTTTTTTCAGTTTATCACTTAGAATTCCAATTGCAGGTCCTACAAGGATAGTTGAAAGCATTCCAATAGATATAAGTTGACCGGGGATTTCTGAACTACCAAACTTTCCTGACAAAAAAGGTATGAGCAATAAATTAACTATTCCGTATAGGACTCCTATACTTGCCGTTCCGGTAATTATGGTTAGCATTATTCATCACCGAACATAACGGAAGCCATTTGCGCGTACTTTTCTAGATCTATCTTATTAACTTCTTTTACTTTCTTCAGTATTTTTTCTGGCAGAGAATGACTGCGTGCGTACAAACAGGATAAAGCTCCTGCTATAGCTGCAATTGTATCAGTATCACCCCCAACAGAGGCACCCATTTTTATTGACAACCAGGTATTCTCCATTGTATATGCAAAAATAGCTACTGCAGCAGGGACAACTTCATTTGATTCCATCGTTGTACCAATAACATCATAGATGAAATTAAGCACTTCATCAGGTGTTTGCATTTTCTGAACTTGAGTGACCGCAAACTTTATTCTACTTCCTGTTGAAGCACCTACAAATTTCCCTTTACCACTATTTCTTCCTATTTCAGCACCCAGAACCATAGATTCAATAATTTCATCATAAGAAGATCCAGTTGCAGCGTGATGATAACCAAATCCTAGAGCCATTGCTGCTTCAAGTGCTATATTTGTGTTATGGGTGGGAATGGAACAGCACAATATAGCTTCTTTGAGTGATGTAATTTGTCCCTTTTTTGTGCATAAAGCAGGCGCAAGTGATCTCATTGCAGCACCGCACGTGGTTCCTCTTGTTCCAACTTCGTTGATATCTTCGCCTTTACTTATTCTTTCAAAAGCTTTAAGTGTACTGGGACCAATGTAACCTTTTTCATCAGGATGAGTTTCATCTATCCACGTCTGTAAGCCTTTAATTGTACTTTCAACATCGACTTTACCATTTTCATAGTAACTTTTTATCAGAAAGATATTTTGTTCTGTATCATCTGTGAACTGACCTTTTTTGAGATTTTTGTGTATATGTGATAACTGTGTATCCAACAATTTATCAACAAAACCAAATTTTCTCTTTATTTCGTTTTGTTCCATAAATTCTGTTGGCATTCCCATAGCATCACCAACTGCAAACGCTTCAAGGACTTGTTCAAAAAAATTCATCATTAATTCCTCCAGCTAAAAATCGTATTTTAACGCAGCTTTTTTGTTTAATTTCAAGAAACACTCGTTATTATCCATAGATAATTTTGGATTACCATCAATTATTAAGTAACCTTTAGTTTTACTGATCCTTACTGTATCTTCACTTCCGAAAAGATATTGACTGAGTAAGAGAGGTTCTATCGGATTGTAATCTTCTGGCTTTGCAATCTTTATGATAGGTTGTTTTGAGATAACCATGATTGCTTTTTTTTCTGTGTAGGGTATCCAACAAAGCTTTCCAGTTATCGCCTTAGCTTTGTAGTATTCAGAATTGATTACTGCAGACACAATTATCTGTCCTATATTGTGTTCGGGATCTATTTTATTTCCGTTTATATCAATTTCTGTGTTTTTTTTGCCTACATTATAAGGTGTAGAAGGAATTTTCTCTCCAAGAATAAATTTCTCAGCATTTACTGTTTCCACTTTTTTATTTTTAGTAGTCACAATACTATCACTAAAAACAATGTCATTAAACGCAGTCCCAAGTAATCTTCCTTCTATATCGTAGGCATCAATACCCATAATGTATTTAGGGGCACCCTCAATAATTGAATTTTCTTTTAGTTCTTCAGTAGTGCTAAAAGATATTAGCGGACCAGCATTTACTGTACCACATGCAATACCCAAAATAGGTATTAGATTATCTACCAGCCTTTGACCATAAACTACGTCACTTACAGTTCCATCTCCTCCAAGCACGAGCACAAGCTCGATATTTTTTAAAGCCATTCCTGCTTTTACTGAATGATTTATAGTGCACCCAACATCAAACACATCGGGTACAATATCACAGGTAAGATACTCTGATATAAAATATTGAGTAGATTTAGTGCAATAGACTTTGTGTTCTTTTAATACATTTTTCAAATCATCAAGAATTAGTTTTTGTTTATCTTGATCACCAGAACTGGGATTAAAAACTATACCAATATTCACTCTTTACTTCCTTCCTTAACTAACTCTCTAGCAGTCGATATATCCGTAATCAATGAATTGATGAATTTACCTTTTATTGCAGCTCTAATTGCACTTATTTTTTCATTTCCTCCTGCAATACCTATCACCTGTGGAACCTTTTTCAACTGCTCAAGCGTAATTCCAAGAATATGTTTTGAATATTTCCCAAGATCACAGGGTTTACCATCTTTGGTAAAGAATCTCGCAGCAATATCTCCAACTGCTGATTGTTTCAATAACATGGATAAAAAATCAGGACTAAAAATCGGTTTGAAAGCATTTGAAAGCGAAATGGGCTCACCTATTCCGACTATAGCCATATCCAGCTTTTCCCATAATTCCGTTACTATCTGGATGGACCCATCCTTTATCATAAATTCAAGAGCCTTTTTATCTTCAAAAAACGCAGGAGCGTGGAGATAAAAACTGGAAGCACTAAAAGTGTTCGAAATCTTTTCGACAAGTGTATTCATCTGGAATTCATACTTCATTTGCCCAACACCACCCAATAAAGGCAAAAATAGTGTATTTCTAAGTTTCTTTGATGTGATTATTCCATCTATTGTTCTTGCCAGTGTTCTACCCCAGGAGATACCTATTATCATCCCATCTTCAATATAGTTGGCTAAAAAATCAGAAGCAACATTTGATATGTCATCTAAATAATTTCCTGAAATGCTTTCGGCAATAATGACATTCGCTAGATTGAACTTCTTCTTAACTAATTTCTCCAGCTCCGAAGCGGAAATTGTGTTTTCATGGATCTTTATTTCTACTAGACCTTGTTTTCTAGCTTCATTCAATAATCTTGAGACTTGAGAACGAGAAATTCCAACCATTTTGGAGATTTGGGATTGGGTATAATTTTCAAGATAATAAAGCTTACATATTCTGATCATTCTTTCTCTCTGATTTTTCGAGGAATTCAGAATAATTCACTCCTTTTCCTCATGAGATAACAAATTGGCACCCGTTTTTTGAATTACCCTGGACGCCCATTTTTGACCGTATTGTATAGCTCCGATTATATCTCTTGAATTACTTAAATAGTAAACCAGTCCACTTACAAATGCATCTCCCGCACCAGTAGTATCAACTACATCATCAACATTGTTAACTACAAATTCTTTATAAGAGTTGTTAGAAAATAATTGAGTGTTTTTTCTTCCCCTGGTCACAATAACTATATTACACAAAGAACTATAATCTTTAATTTGTTCTGCTTCTTTTTCAGATAAAATAGTAATATTTGCTAATCGGGAAATTTTTCTTATCTTGTCAACACCGCAGTATATACCAAAACCTCCAGGAACATATATCTTTAAACTGGTTTTATTTTTGAATACTCTTTCTGCAACATCTGGAAAAACATCGGAAATACATATTATCCCAAAATCATCAAATTTTTCATTATTTAACTTGAATAAAGCATTCCCGCCCAAAGAAATAATTCTTCTCTGGCCTTTTTCATCTAGCAAAATTAAAGTTTTGCACGTTTTGCCTTCTATAGTCGAATGAACAGCAACACCATATCTTTTCAATATTTCCCTCAAAAATTCCCCTTCATCATCATCTCCTGTACCAAAAAAAAGATGGGGGTTGATTTGATGTAAACCCAAATTGATAGCAATATTGGCTCCGCTACCTCCAATATGCTTAAATTCATTTTCTGCGAACACCATTGCATCTTCTTCTGGAAAATCTTTAATAACTATGTAATGGTCCCAAACCGCTGCACCAATAACTCCTATTTTCATTTAATTGCTCCTTTAGTCAATCCACTTATCAAATACTTTTGAAAAATTAAAAATATTATTACAGGCGGAAGGGCAGTTAACATCCCTCCAGCAGATAAATTACCCCATTCTACAGCTCCTCCAGTTCCAACAAATCTTGAAAGAAATACCGGAAGAGTATAGTGTGCATTATCTCGCATTACAACCAATGCAAAAAAGAATTCATTCCAGGCCAACATAAATGCAAACGTACCTACAGCAATAAGTCCAGGTATGGCAATAGGCATAACGACTCTAACAAAAGCCTGTGATCTGTTACACCCATCAACCATGGCTGCTTCTTCAATAGATATCGGTATTTCGTCAAAATATCCCTTTAAAAGCCAACAACAAAATGGAATGGTAAACGTTGTATATAGTATTATTAAACCCGGAAGTCTGTTCAATAAATTAAGCCTGTTCAACACACTAAAGAATCCTACAGCCATTAGAATTGCCGGAAATGCTTGAGAAGCGAGTAACCAGGTTACTAATAATCTTTTTCCAATAAAGCGGAATCTTGATAAAGCATACCCAGCGGGAGCAGTTACCAGTATACAAAGAAAAACTGTACTTGCAGTTATAATGAAACTGTTTTTCATATTGTTCAAGAACGTAGTATTAGAAAAGACATTTACAAAATTATCCAGATAAAGTCCTTCAGGAAATTTTATTGGGTTTTTTAGTATTTCTGGCGTTTGTCTAAACCCGTTAACAAATAATAGTACTAGAGGAGATAAGATTGCCAGAACTACAAGAACACTTATTATATTCATTGTTATTACAACACTTTTTTTAGGCTTCACGACTTTTACTTACCTCCTTTATGTACATAGTAACTGGCAATAGTAAGACAAGTAGCGAAATCACACCAATAGCTGCACCATAACCTCTCTGGTGGTAGGCAAAAGCATTTTGATAACCGTATAAAGAGAGAATTAAAGAAGAATTACCCGGTCCACCATTGGTCATGACATAGACAATATCAAACATATTAAAGGTCCAGATACACATTAGTGTTAGTACTATGGCAATAATATTTTTCATCATTGGTAGAGTTATTGAAAACAATCTCCTGAAAACATTTGCCCCGTCAATTTCAGCTGCTTCATAAACATCTTTGGGAATAGCCTGCAATCCAGCAAGAAGCATTACTATCATGAACGGCAAACCTATCCATATATTAGTAATAATGCATGCACCCAACGAGTAACCCGGCGTTATCAACCAGGATGGAGGATTTTTTACGAGTCCAGTGTTTTGTAGAATGGTATTTAGCGGTCCGGAAGTACCCAAAATGTACCTCCATATCAAACCTGCAACAACAGGTGGCGTAGCCCAGGGAAGTAAAACCAGGGCTCTGTATACATTTCTGAATTTGATATATTGAAGGTTAAGGAGTAATGCTATTGCCATTCCTAAGACAAATTCTACTCCAACACAACTAAACATCCATATTATGTTATTTTTCAAACTAAGCCAGAATAAACTATCACTAAATAGATCAACAAAATTCTGAAAACCTACGAAGGTTTTCACACGACTCAGAAGTCCTTTTGAATACATACTATTTGTAATTCCGTTCACAAATGGATATACGCTTATCACTGCAATTGCAATCAAAATGGGAATTAAATATGGAATTGCTTTTTTTGTCTCACTTCTATGAAGGATTGTAATCACTCCCTGAAAGTGTTATCTGTTATCTTAACCCAAGTTTTCTTAAAAGTACATTCCCGTCAGCTTCAATTTTTTCGTATGCCTTATCAAGAGTAAAGTCTCCCAATATAACCTTTTCCAGCATAGGCACAAAAATCTTCCACTCAAATGTATAAAAGCCAGGCATTCCTGGTTTTACATTTTTAGCATTCTTAAGCCATTCATATGCATAATTCCATTCATTTTCCTCGGTTGAGAATCGCGGGTCTTCTAAAGCGCTTTCTCTGACCGGGAATAACCAATCATTATAACTTATATCTGCTGAGTTCTTCTTATTGGTGAAATACTTGATAAATTCAAAAGCTTCTTCTTTGTGTTTAGAAAAAACAGATATACCTAGAGCCTGAGGATCAGATGCGTTTGTTTTATTTCCATTCTTTTTAATCCACATCATACCCCAATCAAAATCTGAACCCATTTGTTTTAGAAATCTTCTATTCCAGCAACCGAAAGTAACCATAGCGTATTTCTTATTTAGGAATCCTTGCATCAACGAAGTGTAATCAATACTAATTACATCTGCAGGCATTACTTTATGCTCCGTAATCAAAGATATATAAAAATTAATTGCTTCTTTCGCTTCTTCAGTTATTCTTACTTCCCATCTTCCTCTATCATCTTGATGCAAAACTTTTCCGTTGTTCTGTTTTATAAGTGTCCATTCAAAGCGTTCCATCAGTGGAGCAAGTAAACCCCAAGTTTTTTTATCACCCTCAATATCAGTTATTTCATTCGCAATTTCAAGAAGTCTTTCCCAGGTGACGATTCTATCTTCAGGTAATTCTATATTGTGCTCTTCAAATAAAGTTTCGTTGAAAAATATTACCTGGCTTTCCTGACACCATGGCACTCCATAGGTATTTCCCTGAAAATCTTTACTGTCTTCCCAAACATTTGCAGGGATATCTTTTATCATATCTTCTGTTATAAAACGATCCAGAGGTTCTGCATATCCCATCACTCCATATTCACGAAACTTTTCAGCATCTGTATGAAATATGTCTGGACCTTCCCCTCCGTCAAAACTGGTTAACAAGTATTGATCTGAAGATTCCCATGTTCCCCAGATTATTTCAACCTGGATATCAGGGTGTGTAAAATTCCAATCATCTACAATATCCCATGCTTTGTTGGCTGCCTGGGGCTGCCATGTTAAGCAATAAAACTTTAAATTCACACTAAAGAATATGCTCACAAAAAAAGTTATGAAAAATGTAATCATAAAGGCTCTCTTCATATTTGTACCTCCTTAAGCAAAAATTAAGCTACATAGATACATTCACTACAACTTTTATATTTTCAGGCTTCATAGCAGCTGAGAACGCCTTTTCTATTTCATTTAGATTTTTTCCTTCTGTAATTAATTTTGAGTAAGAAGAAACGTCGCTAGCAATCTCATCAAATGCAATTTTAAAATGTCTTTCTGAAAAACCAAAACTTCCAATAAGATCAATTTCTTTATAATGAATGTAATATGGATCAATTTCGAGACGTGTTGTTTTGGGCATTCCACCAAACAACTGAAGTTTTCCACCAGGACTAATACTCCCTAGTAAATCTGATACAACGCTTGAAGCATCAGTAGCAAGAATTGCATGGTCAAATTTTCCTCTGTTTTCAATTAATGATGGAATACTGGTTTCTTTTGCATCAATGGCTTCAAAATCGTTTTCCTTTATTATATTTAATCTTTTATCATTGATTTCAACTATTGTAACCTGACAACCTCTATTCCTAAGCGTTATAGCTAACAAGAGGCCCATTGGACCTGCTCCAATTATTAATAATTTTTCTCCACTTTTTGGGTCAATTCTCTCAATTCCGTGAATAGCACATGCAAGAGGTTCGGTTAGTGTGGCAGTTTTTCTATCTACGTTATTGGGAATTTCTATTGCACCACGAGACATTAATTCTCCTGGTACCTTTACATACTCGGTTAATGTGCCTTCTATCCAAATTTTGTTCTTACAGTGTACAGGCTTTCCATTTCTACAAAAATTACATCTTCCACATTCAAGATATGGAGCTATCACAAAAGTTTTACCAATCAGGTTTTCGTCAAGCTCTTTTCCTACTTGTTCGACTGTTCCCACAAATTCATGTCCCAAAATACATGGAGGCTTGAACATAGGGTGTCCACGCTTAAATGTTTTCAAATCTGTTCCACAAATTCCAACTGTGTTTATTTTTACTATTGCACTTTTTTCATCAATTTCTGGCTTTTTAATATCTGATACCTCAATTTTGCCAATACCTTTATAGATAGCTGCTTTCATATTACTCGCCTCCAGTTCTAAAAATAAATGGAAAAAGGGGAACTTTAAGTTCCCCTGATAAAATTACATCTCGACCCTTAACTCAACTACATACCATGCCCAATTATCTGCAGGATAAATTTCTTCAATTTCAGGAAAAGAATTAATTGGGTATACTAATTTCAAAGGACCGCCTTGATTTTTAGGAAGGTCTCTTCCTTTTGTCGCATAAGCAAGCATAATGGGGTAGTTTTCCGCATCTTTGACTTTTACTACAAATTCTTTTTCATCAGAACATACAAGTACTATTTGTTCAGCATTTGCAGGATAGCCAACATACTCCAATAAATCAATAAGTCTAATCCCCTGATAGAAATTTTCACCCATCCACGGATCATTAACTACAAATGTGGTTCCTATCATACTCTTAATGTCAGCTAATGTGATAGAAAAACCTTCTTCAGTGTTGGTTAGGGCTATTTGACCGGAAATAAGCAGAGTATCATCATCTGCTGCAAATATTGCACCACCCACGCTTAACAAAAAAACCATGAGAAAAATCGTAATCTTCTTCATTCTTATTCCTCCTTATCTATTTTTTGGACGACTCCCTCGTCCAGATAAATTCTTAAAGGATCTGCTACTCTGAAGCTATTTCTATATATTCCGTTTAGGTGATAATACCTAGACCTGTTTATTTCAAAAGTAAGTTCTAAGTTACTGAGTTTTGTCATAAATAAATCTGTTCCGTCATCAAAAGAAATATTAGACCCCCAAACTACTTTTGGTTTGGCATTTAAGATGTTTACATTTCTGCCTTCGAAAGCTTCGGGATAATTCTTTAACTGTTTTATTGTCACATTTTGATTACTAACCCATATTCTCTTACTTTGTTCCATATCTTCGTTACCGAAAGCAATCAAATGCTCTCCATCTTTAAGTCCGGATACATTTAGCCGATATAAGTATTCATACCAGCATCCTCTTCGTAATATAGTAGGTTTGTTATCAAGTTTAATTCCATCCAGAAATAATGATGGCGACAAATATTCTTTTAAAGTTGTTACTCGAAGATTAATAATGCCAGAAAGCATTCCTTCCAAGGGTAAATCAAACCAGATAGAAGGTTCTTTATCTAGCAGGAAATAACCATAATTAGGTACACCTCTATCCAGAGTAAATAATGTATATCCAAATTCCTCACCAGTTGGAGAAGGACCTTCCCACCAGGCACCGCAAACCGCACCGCAAGTAATAACCGGAAAAGGTTCTTCCTGAAGAACAGCCATGTGATGTAAGTGTCCTGAAATGTGGGCATTTATTTTTAAGGTGGTAAGCAATTCCATTAATTTTTTATTATTGGGAGTATTCTCAATATCACAGATAGGTTCATGGGAAAAAACAACAATTGGAGTTCTTTTATCAACATATTTAAGTTCTGCTTCCAGCCATTTTAGTTGTTTTTCATCAATTGTATATGTAAAATCATTATTGATAATTTCGTGCAAATCAAGCACTATAAAATGAACTTCATTTCTGTTAAAAGAGTAATACCTTGGGCCAAAGACTTTTTGATAAACTCCTGTTGGATTTGGGTCTGTTTTGTCAACTTCATGGTTACCCACAGCGTAATAAATGTCAGCCCCTTCAATATCTAAATAATTTTTCACGGTCTCAAGTTGCTCAACGCCTTTTTCATTTTCAATATCTCGAATACTTGCACCAATATCACCCAGGGCTATTACAAATGAAGGTTTGATGTTTTCCAGTTTTTGCTTAAGCTTTTTTATGTAGATGTTTGGATCATATTCCATCCATCGATCATTTAATGCCTCAGAAAAGTCCTCTTCATTTTTGGCATAATGAATATCACTGGCTACAGCAAAAAAATCATTATCATTGTTTGTTTCAATAAGTGGAAAGTCGTACCTGTTCGATTTTGTTGATAAATACCATTTCTCTGATCTATAACCATTAGGCATAATTATGAATATAAATGGCTCTTCAGTATCCAAACTATAGATACCTTGATTATTTGTTTCCACTATTGTTTTTCCATCTGAAACAAGTACACCCTCCAAAACTATCTCATCAGTTTCTTTAACCTCGTTTTGATTTTCATCAATGAAAACAGTTCCTTCAAAGCCAAATAACACTAAGCTAAATAATAATGCTAAAAACACTAATAGTGTTTTTCTCATTTTGAAAACCTCCATTATTTTCTGTGTACTATTTCTACTAGTTTCTTTACATAATTGCATGGTTCTTCTGCCTGAAAGCAATTCCTGCCAAAAGCAATACCTTTCGCGCCACTATTTATTGATTCTTTTGCAGTTTCGAAAGCTTCTTTATCTTTCGGCCCTCCAGCTACTAATACTGGAATTGGAACAGAAGAAGTGATTTCTTGAAATGATTCTTTTCCTGTGTAATATATTTTGATAACATCGGCACCCAATTCATAAGCAGATCTAGCTCCAAGACCTATATATTTTGGGTCAGTAAAATGCTCCATGTCTTGAGGCAGCATTTCTACCACAAGCGGAACACCCTTTCTGTTACATTCTTGAGCAATTTCACCAATCAAACACAAAGACTTATTTTCTCCGTCTCCAGCAATAAACCCCATTACAATAACAGCGTCAGCACCTAACTCGAGAGCGTGGCTAACTGAAGTTGTTTGCCTATGGTAGTCAAATTGTGTGCTGTAATTTGTTGAAGCTCCAGTTATTCTTAAGATGACACTTACATTCTTTGGGATAAGGTCACAATGTTTTTCTAGAACACCGGGGTTAATTATTATTGCATCAGGATTACCTGCTGTTATGTTTTTCAAGGTTTCGGGCATATCTTTAATACCATCAATTGCTCCTTGAAATTGTCCATGGTCTATAGCAATAACAACACTTTTACCATCCTTATCAAAAATTCTGTTCATTCTTATTATTTTTCCTGACATTTGATAACCTCCTCACATTTGTGCAGCACATATGTGCATTATATGATAAGTATATTTCACTTTTCTTAATTTAGTTACATATATATTTCTTGCTGGAAAAAACCTATTTTCACAATAGAATTTTTTTACTCTGGATATTTGTGGTGATATAATAGTTCAAAATTCTGTTAATAAAGTGGTGATCTAAATTGAGAACAATAATTTTGGATGGGAATATTTCATATAAAGCTGTTTCTCAAATACTAAATTCAAAGGTTTTGAAGGGATTAATAGAGGAAATAATTGATGACTGTGTAAAGAGAAATTGCGAACTTATGCCATTTTTGAATAAATTCAAGAATAAAGGAAGAAAATATGACATTTACTCCATTATGCATTTAATGCAGTCTTTATTCATGAATAAGCTGGAGTATGTTGACACATCCAGTTATTACAACTTTCCCGATGTGAAAGACTATAAAGAATCCCTGGCTATTTTCGTGGAAAAACTTTACAATGCCTGGAGAACAAAACACCGTTTTATGATCAAGTATGAAAAATATACTGAAGGAGAATCAAAGTACTACAAGCAGATGATGCTAGCTGAAAGTAATTCTGAGCTAAAGAATCTTGTACTATCTACTTACAGACAAATTCTCAGAAATGTTTCTGACGAGAGGTTAAAGATTCTCAGACAGCTCCCAGGAGGAGCTCAGGCTGGTTTTCTCGTGGATACATTGAAACTTTTTGATAAGAATATTATCGAAAAATGCTCCCAGCTTAAGAAAATGAAGTTCATCTGGAGCGCTGTTTTTCAACCACCGGTTGTATTTCATACCAAATCAAATAAAAGAAGTGGGCTTTTCAAAGTAGTAGATAAGCCCATTATGAAAAACCTGAAGCTTCGAAAGCCAAAGGATTGGTATGTGTTGCCAATATTTGTTGGGAAGAAACTGATTTATGTTGTCACTTATAAGGATTACCTTTCACACACTGCAGGTCTTTGCAATTTATTCGAACTGGGAGATCTTGAAAGGCTAAAGAAAATTAAGGCTCAGGCTATCTATTTCTTTGGTATGGAAAACGAATTCTTTAATAATGAAGAAGAGGCTAACGGAATAATTTATAAAGAAGAAGATGGAACATATATTGGTTTGGTAGGCAGATACAATTATACTGATTACTTCGGATATATGAAAAAGATCATTCTAACGCTTCACAATTTGATTGTCATTGATGAAGGACATCTACCAGTTCACGGGGCTCTGGCGAAAATAAAACTCAAGAATGAAAAACAGTTCAATGTTATGATCATGGGCGATAGCGGAGCTGGTAAATCTGAAACTATCGATGCGTTGAACAGGCTTGGCGAACACGTTTCTGATGTAGAGATTGTAATAGACGATATGGGATCACTGGAGATTATCGAAGATAAAGTCGTTGCCTTTGGAACCGAAACAGGTGCATTTGTCAGGCTTGATGATCTACAGCCAGGCTATGCGTATTCAGCAATGGATAGAAGTATTTTCATGAACCCCGAAGAACACAACGCCCGTGTTATAGTGCCTTATTCTAACTATGAGGAGATAATAAAACCTACAAAGATTGATCTTTTCCTTTATGCAAATAATTATGAAAAGAAAGGTAAAGACCAAAAAGCACTCACTTCTTTTGATTCAGAAAAAGAGGCGTACGAAGTGCTTTCAAGCGGTATAAGAAAAGCTAAAGGGACAACATCTGAGGAAGGACTGACCAGAAGTTATTTTGCAAATCCCTTTGGAGCAGTACAAAGAAAAGAAAAGCACGATAAAATTGCCAGGGATTTTATTCATAAAATGTTTGAGAACAACATATTTGTAGGTGAGTTGAAAACTCAGTTAGGAATTGATGGCTATGAAGAAAAGGGCCCTTTAGAAGCTGCAAAGGATTTACTGTATTTCCTGACAGATAGTAGATAAATTATTACTACTATCTGAAATTAAAATGGGAATGGATCTATATTCTAGGAATCAATAATATTCTGACAGACCCTTTCGTCAATTATAAATTCTGCCTGTGATTTTGCGATAATATGATCGTCAGCGTAATCCTTCAATGAATCTCCCAGCTGATTGTACAGGTATTTCATGGTCTTGGGATTGTCCATGATGTGCATGGTGATGAGATGAGAAAGTTCTTCTCTGTCTTTACCTGCAATCTCTTTCATTAACTCGAGGTAATACTCAGGATCCTTTTTACCCTTTATAAACACCATTCGCCAATCTCTTCTTACACTTTTCACGCCCTGAATGTTCAGCAATATTGAGGCAAAAAGATTCCCCAGATCACCAAAATACGTGTATAAAGTAGTTCCTTTTTTCTCAGGATCGTATTCACAACATTTTATCGGTGTCTTACTTATCGTATCGGACTCCTGGTCAATGATATGTTGAAGCTGCTCCTTCAATGAACGCGAACATATAACCGTTTCAGGAATTTTTCGAGATATTATTGCCTTCCTGATGGCCTGGGCAAAATCGTATTCAATTCTTGATCCGAGGCTCATCCAGTCGGGGACGCGGGTGCTATGTGCTTCTTCAACTATTACATTCAATTTAGAGTCATCAATTCGGGTAACCTTCCAGCCATGATTAGCCAGATTGAAAATCGCTTCACCTTTGCTCTCTCTTTCCTGTTTGAGAACCTGAATGAAAATTGGTTGTAAAGTGCCTATCTCTGTACCTCTATGTACCACCTGATATTCCATGCAACCAGGGAAAAGAACGACAAAACCCATTTTTCTGGCTCCAATTTCGATAACCTCGTTTGTTTTATCTCCGGGCAGTAATTCACCAGACGGATTTCTGAACAAATATCCCTTTTCTACCAGAAAGTCTATCACTGCCTTAAAGTCATCTTTCTCTATTTTCTTAAAAGGTCTGGCTTTAAGTAATTGGGCCAGTTCTTCCTTCTTTAACCTTCCTCGTTCATAGGAAAAAGATATGAGCTGGTGCGCAAGAAGCTGGGGATAATAATCCAGCGGAAAGATCCCTTCGACTATATCATCTTCAAGCATTTGAGAAACCCCCAGCAGTCTCATTTGACTGTCGTAATCTCTGGCTATAGCCCATGCTTTTGTGTGTGAGCTCTTACGACCAGCTCTTCCAATTTTCTGAACAAAGGAGGCGTTTGTATATGGAACGTCCAGGAATAGCACCAGATCTATATCACCGATATCTATTCCCATTTCAAGAGTGGATGTAGCAATAATTACCATGGTTTTTCTTTTTGCTTTAAATCTACTCTCCACATGTTCTCTAAGTTCTTTTGAAACTGAACTGTGGTGAGTCAGAGCGTGTACACCATTGTCGTTAAGAATTCTTGAGTATTTCTCTACGTTTTTTCTTGAATCAGTAAAAATGATTATCTTCCTGTTGCCTTTTTTCTGAAGATGTATCACAAGTTTTGTTATATCTATTTCATCTTCATGTAAGACATGGATGCTTCTTGTTCGTTGTTTTGAATTGGATATTATGACCGAAGGTAATTCACTACCCCCGACAAACCAGTCAAGTATTTCCTGAATACTGCCAACCGTAGCAGACATGGCTATCCGTTGCAGTTTATATTCTGTATATAGCTGTAGTCTTTCAAAAAGGCAAACCATCTGGCTACCTCTGGGACCGGCGGCAAAATTATGGACTTCATCGGCTACCACAAATCTGAGATTTTTAAAGGTCTCTGCTGAAACATTTTTAGATGTGAGCATACCTTCCATTGATTCAGGAGTGGTAACAAGTATGGAAGCCTTTGAAATTGCATGCTTTTTATCTGTTAAAGATACTTCTCCATGCCATCGGGCAACTTCGAAACCGAAGGGTTTGAATATATCCATCAGTCTGCTTGTTATATCATTTATAAGAGCCTTCAATGGAGCAAAATATATACAGCGGATTCCCGGTACTTTATCTTTCATCATAAGGTCAAGTATTGGAATCATTGCAGCTTCTGTTTTTCCCGAAGCTGTTCCCGATTCAATGAGAACATTGTTACCCTCAAGTATTTGAGGTATAGCTTTTTTCTGAACCTCGGTAAAACTCAGCCATCTAAGATCGTTTTTAATGAAATTTTCAACCTTACCGTCAAGATTTTTACTCATCTTCCTCTTCTCCATCAAATAACTCATCGTAGTTAGTTCCACTGTCTTCACCAGTGGTTAATGCCACCGGGACCTGTTCAAGAACTTCATCAATCGCTCCAGGTGAATCTTTAAGCCTATCAAGCACTTCAACAAGCCATTTTATTATTCTTCTTGGCGCTATGGATATTTCTCCCTGCGAGTCTGAAAATTTGTTAACAGCATGGTTTTGTATCTGTTTTAGCTTTTCAGAACCGATGTTTGCGGAATAGGATTCTTCATACAGCGAAGTAAACTTCTCCACAACTTCCTTAACGTCCTTTGGCTTCAAATAACCCATCTCTATTACTATCGATTCACTTGTTTGAACCTGAGTTTCGCTTTTTATTCTGTCATACAAAGCGGAATATGATTTAATGCCTTTGCTGGCATCCTCCAACCAGTCCATTGTACCCAGCCATATACTGTAGATACCCTTTATCTCACCGCCTGGAAGCTTATCCAAGATATCCCTCAAGTGATTATACGTTTTACCCCTGATATCCGATCTACACTGCCTTAAATTCTCAAGCTCGTCCATTACAAGAAGCAATCCCTGAATAACGCCCAAACTTCTCATAAGGCTCATGAAATTGTCCAGAAAGTTCCAGCCATCGTCTTCCAGGAAATGGGTTATCCCATAGTGTCTTAACTCTCTCTTTTCAATCTTGTCTCCATAAAGGTAGGCCAGCAGGTGATTATTGTTTTTCTTGTTAATAAAGTTATAAAGGTATGCAGCACATATGTCTATTAGAAATCCACCGCTTATTTTCTCTTCGTTCTTTAAATGCTTTCCTATCTGTTCTATGTTGAAATCCTTTATGTTTTCACCGTGTTTTTCTTCCATTTTTTCAGCCCAGGTATTCATTATGAATTCAAGCGGATTATCATCAAATCCAGCAAATTTAAGGTTCCTCATTATAGTTTTAAAAAATTCATCCTGCTTATATATCCCCTTATAATCCTTTTCTGTCAGCAACGAATAAAGGAATGCCTTCTGGCTTGCTACACTTATTGCATATTTGGCAAGTGTAGTTTTTCCATATCCGTAGTCACCCATAAAGATTCTTATTTTGCTCATATTCGTTTGAGATATGTAATCAATATCATTTTCAATAAGCTTTTTTTCATTATCCCGTCCAATAATCATGTTGAACGCGTATTGTTCGGGAATTGCTACTCCCGCTCTTATCGCATCAAACATTGGTCTATAGTCCATCTGAATCACCTCTAACCTGAATTAAAACGCATCTACTTCTGGTCGTTGGGGTTACATACAACTCTATACCTTCAGATGCGGTACGCCCGCTTTTGGCCCTAAAACCCGTGAGATAGAAATATCTGGAAAAGAACTTCTCCATCTCTTTTGGCGGATTTGTGCTCCAGAAAAGGCATAGATGTTTTGTATAATTCAAAAACTCTTTTATGGTTATATACTTTTTGTCACAAAGTATTTTTGTTTGTTCCATCGCTGTTTTGAAAAGCTTTACATACATTTGTATTTTTTTGTCAACCGATTTTAGAAAATACGATACTCTATCTTCCATAAATTTCACTGACTGTAATAGTGTCGATTCGCTTATTTTTAGTTGATTTGCTATTTCCGCTGCATCTGGCATTATTTGTTCTATGTGTTTTATATATAGATACTTAACGACGCCTTTGGTTGTTTTATTCCAGGTACCGGATGGCAAAACGCCACCTTTTCTTGCAAGTTTCTGGGCAAATTTTTTATACCGTTCCCACTCTCCATCGAAGATGCGTTGATATTTTTCTTCGATTTTATTATCCATTGAAACCTCACCAAATTCATTCATTAAGCTCACTCTTTATTCGTTTATGCAAAGCTTCGGGGAATTTTCTGCCCCAGACTATCTGATATCCTCCCTTACTAACAATCTCTATTAGCGATTTCTGCTCAAAGGATAGTTTTGCTGCCAGAGACATCAGTTGAAGTTTATCAATGGATATGTTATCAAGGGAATGAAGCTTACCAGGCTCCAGTGATAAAATCTCGTAAACAGCTTCTTTTTCTTCTTTAGAGAGATTTTCTATAACACCGTAAAAGTAGTTCATTATTCTATCCTCATCTGACTGACGTTTTTTCTTTGTAACAGGTTCATTTGTAGTTGCCTTTTTTTCTTTGCTTTTGGATGATTCTTTTTCTTTAATAACCTCACTAACCATTGGTGAAACCTTTTCATAAAGATCATCAGCTAATTTCTCACTGGTTGAAACCGGCTTTGTGGTTTCTTTCTCCACAGGTTTGTTGCTCATCATGCTGTCAATTCTATTCCTGATATTCTCCCATTTATTGATCAATCTCTCAATTTTATGTATTCTGTTCCGGGCTTCCTGATCTGCATTTTCAACCAGTGATTCCAATAGAAGCTCTTCATTGTTATATATTTTTACATGCAAAAGCTTATAGACAGGCACTTTGAAATTTTTACTCCTGCGCTGACTTTCATCATCGTCTTCTTTCTGAATTTTCCATTTGAATCCTGATGGGTTCTTGTTTGAAGATGGCGTGAATGCTATTGAAGATAATTCAACAAGCTCTTCTTCCATCGAAAGGTTACTGTAGGGTATTAAATCATTTTTGAACATCTTTTGGAACTCAAATCCTTCGGAAAGTACCTCAATCTCTTCTTTTTCAGTTTTTATTACAGCGTTTTTTTCGATGTCTATTTGGGGTTTTGCAAGAATAGCCATATAATTATATAACTCGCCAGCATTTCGCTTTGGCATAAGAACTTTTTTCTTTTTTTGAACAATCCACAGCTGGTCTTCAAGTGTCGCTTTCAGCAAAATATGCAACTCTCTCAAAAATTCTTTAAAAATTACAGGATGCATAATTGCCAGTGTTTTGGAACTCAATTTACTTCTATCCAAAGCCTCATCGATAACATCAATTACTCTAGAACCCTCTGGCAACTCATCTTTCAAGTATTCTAATATTGCGATTCTGAAGGGCTCTGGTTTAATTACCATTGAGGGATATGTCTTTTCAAGATAAATAAGAAGCTTTTCAAGTGATTCAACAATCGTATTAACTGAGTTTTTTACAGAAGAAACAGGTTTGTCTTTAAGTATAGTTTCAAATTGCTTTCTTAAAAAGTTATCTATTTCAGTTCCTGCAAG
>JAWODV010000083.1:0-2569 GCA_046483075.1 Kosmotogaceae bacterium
TTGTGGGCCAGAACAACGGCAGTGGCGTTCGTCTCCACCAGCAGGAAGGAGACCAGTGCCCGGGGGTAGACAGCCGCCCTGTTGACCGTGCCCTGCGCCAGCTTCACAAAGCCCAGGAACTCGTTGGCGCTGTCCAGAGCGATGGCGAGAAGACTGTCGTTCTTTTCCCGATACGTTAGTTGTTCTTTGACCTCGATGTTTAATTCCTGCTGTATCCGGGCATCTTTTATTTCATCGTCTTTCACTTTCAGTATTTTTTCTTCTAAATCTAGATCAGATTTAGTAAGCTTTACAAGTTCTTCAACACGGAGAGCTGTTTGTAGCATTACTCTCATTATCGCCAGATTCCGTTCGCCGTGGAGTCCATAACTTGATACCCTTAATATTGATTGTGCTTCTTCCAGGTTTAAAACAACTGGAAGCGACCTGGAAGTTTTAGCTCTACTAATTAATGAAATTGGATTTTGATCTTCGTCGATATATTCGAAGCACTCCAGAAACAAGTAATAGCTACCTAAAGCAGACAGCTTACGATTTCGGGTACCCGGAGAATTATTCAGCTCATTGTTTAGATAAACCAGGTAACGACGCACATGGCTTGGCTCAATTTGCAAAGGATCAAATCTGTCCAGGCCATATTCAAGCTTTAAAAACCGGTGGAACTCCTTAACCATGTCCAGATTGATTTTCGCAGTGGCCGGTCTATAGTTACACTCGATCACCATAAACTGTGTATACTGATCGCTGTAGGGTATTTCCTGATCTGGTACTGACCCATAACCGGTTAACTGTTCTCTAACATAAAGTCTTCTACTGGCGCGCCTATTGTGTCTATTCATTCAGCATTCTATGTTTCCTTTTTTATATATACTATAATAGCTGTCAGCAAAAATCATTTTGGTTCAGCTTTGTTATGCACAGAACCAGAATCATCAAAGTATAATAGATGCATCTTCTACCCCCAAATAAATATGCAGCAGAGTAGGCTTATGCCTAGCGAACCGTCTGATGCGGCCCTCTCAACTGCAATATCATTATAATACTCTTTTACAGCAAGTCAAATGTAAAATCTCAAATGCTTTCACAACTTGCGATGGTTTTAATAATGGGACAGGCGGCATTATAGAGCTACCTCTACTTGCTTAACTGCAACAGTAAGTGGCACTCCTTTTTCTGCACGAACCTCAAGGCATTCCTTAATTACTTCCTGAATATTTTTTTCAGCTTCTTGCTCAGTGTCAGGTGATCTTTTCATCTAAATGTCTGGTAAAAGCTTAGCATAGAGCACATATCTATTGATATCGTTTTTTATCTGAATTCCAGTTCTTGTATAATTCCTCCTTATTAATAATAGCTTGAAACGGCGGTTCTAAAAACGAAACAATCAGTTGAACAACTTCGCTAAAACTTAATTCATATTTTAATACCTTTTTACAAAAGTTATTCCATCTAGTCATAAAATCCTCGTTTGCAATTAATCTCTCAATAACTAAAACTGAATCTTTTTCAAAAGGTGTTCCCCTTGTTGAAAATGTTTCGTGTATTGCTTCTCGAAGTTTTCTACCTTCAAATTCAAATGAAGTCGCAAGAAAATAAATATCATAATAATCTTTCATCCGGCCGGTTACTTCCATAAAGCGAATGATTGCATCAAGCTTTTCTGAAATTATTGATTCTAAAGAATAGGTGAGAACTGTTGGTTTTTCTAACCCATCTAATAACACAGGTAAAGTTCTTATTAATGCCTTTGGAAAAATCGCATCCCCTACACCGAAATCGATGCTAAATGGAGTTCTCGTTTTTCCCAAACTTCCTATTAGATTTACTCGAATTCCTTGATACTCTCTCATTTCACTAGCTGCCTCAATGCCACGCATATCAATATCCATATAATCATTTTCACTCTTTTGATCTATGATTGAACGAACCAATCTTTCTACTGAATCCAGTTCGTTTGAGTAATTTTTTAGCAAATAGTCTGCGTCAACCGTAGGTCTTGTTTTGAAGTCACTGATTGCGTATAAAAGAAATCCACCCTTAAGAATGAGATGCTCTCGATAATTACTTTGAGCCAACCTTCTTATGAATTCTTCTTGAAAGAATAAGTTTAATAGCTGCTGAAAAGCAATCCCCTCGTCCTTTGCTTTACTTTTTAATCTAGCTAGTATAGATGCACTTAGGTTATTTATCATAACCACTTCCCAATCTGTGATTGAACTTTTTTGGTAATATTAAACACTTCTGCGTATTCAAACAGATATCTGATGTTCTTTCTTGGATCTTTTATGTATCTCATCACTGCATTCGTAAACACTTCTTTTTCAATTTTTTTCTCATAGCGCATAATATCACACATGGTACGATCTCGATCAAAGATTCTAATGTCGAACCCTTGAACTTGAAATGTTGAGACACCTATATTTAGATATTTAGGATCCTGATAGTAAGGTTCAATTAGTGGGTAATCAATCTTATATTTACTTTTTTCACTATTTCGGTCAACAGCTATCTGCCAAGCCTTTGGTATCCTGTCTGTATAGTTGTAATACAGAAGCGCACTTTCAAGAAA
>JAWODV010000070.1:0-2521 GCA_046483075.1 Kosmotogaceae bacterium
ATGAATTTATTTATCATAAAGAGTAAGGCTGGCCGATGCCCAATATCAGTATATCAGAAGTTGAAAAATATGAAGCTAAACATGTAACCATAAAGGGATGGCTTTACAATCAGCGATCAAGTGGTAAAGTAAAATTTATGATAATACGAGACGGATCCGGCTTTTTACAGGGAACTCTGGTAAAAAATGAGATGGAAGAAAAATATTTTAACATTCTAGATGAACTGAATTATGAGTCTTCTATTATTGCAGAAGGGGTAATTAAGAGTGAAAAAAGAGCACCAAGCGGTTATGAAATGTTAGTTAAAAGCATTAAGGTAGTACACAATGCAGAAAGAGACTACCCCATTTCTCTAAAGAAACACGGAGTTGGGTTTTTAATGAATTACAGACATCTTTGGATGAGAACACAAAGACAGAATGCCGTTCTCAGAATACGTGCCGAAATTGTTAAAGTAATTCATCACTTTTTAGATAAAAAAGGTTTTTACTTGATTGAGTCTCCTATACTTACACCGGCAGCATGTGAGGGAACTACCACTCTATTTGAAACTGATTATTTTGGAGATAAAGCATATCTAACCCAAAGTGGACAACTATACAATGAAGCCTCTGCTATTGCGTTTGGTAAGGTTTATTGTTTTGTACCCACTTTCAGAGCAGAAAAATCAAAAACCAGAAGGCATTTGATGGAATTCTGGATGGTTGAGCCTGAGGCTGCTTATTTTGACTTTCAGGATAATAATCAATTGCAGGAAGAGATGATTGTTACCATTGTTAAACATATCTTAGAACATTGTTCTCTGGAGCTTCAAATACTGGAGAGAGATACCACGTTTTTGGAAAAAATACAATCACCCTTTCCTTACATTTCTTATGATGATGCCATTAAGCTAATCCAAAAGGAAGGAAGTCAAACTCAATGGGGTGAAGATCTGGGTGGAGAAGATGAAACTATAATATCTCAACAATATCAAAATCCGATTTTTATCCATCACTTCCCTGCAAAATGTAAAGCTTTCTATATGAAACCGGATCCAGAGAGGCCGGAGACAGTATTGGGTGCTGACTTGATTGCACCGGAAGGATTTGGAGAAATTATCGGAGGTGGACAGAGAATTGATGATTATCAATTAATCAAAGACCGCATCCATGAATATAATTTGCCGGAAGAAGATTATCAGTGGTACATAGATTTGAGAAAATTTGGCTCTGTTCCACATTCAGGTTTTGGCTTAGGTATTGAGCGAACAGTCGCCTGGATATGTAATCTTCCGCATATCCGGGAAACCATACCTTTCCCCCGAATGTTGAATAAGATCTATCCATAAATAAAACTGTATAACGTATACCGTATTACGTATACCGTGAATACTGTGGGAATATTTGAAAGGTAAAAGTCGTTAGTCGCTGGTATTTGGTTCATTAGTTCATTGGTTTATTGGTTCAAAGACATAATGGTCGTTGGAAATGTGTTGAATTGTAGAAATTTGTACGCAATACGCACGACGCAATATGTTTTTATTTTTATTTAACCGTGAAAAACACCTTCTTAGAAGGTGGTCATGGTTAAATAAAAGGTTTTACCATAAAAATAGCAAGATAAACAATATGAACATTTTTCACCTGAATTCCAAAGAGTGCTCATGCATAAAAATATTCAGTTAAAATATCAGAAAAAAGCAAAACCAGAAATAACCAGGAAAAAGGCACACCTCTTTTAGAGGTTCTTAAAGCTACCCCTTTTGCGGGTACGATGTTTACTTAGTCATTGACTGAAAGTTTTTTGTTTATGGTTTTTAGTTAATGTGTCTTTTGGGAGTTTGTGAGTTGATTTTTGACACAGTATCTGAATACTGGTTCCTGTTTTAACTGTAAACTGAAAACCAAGAACAGAAAACTGTATTTGTATTTTAACGTTATACGTAATACGGTATACGTTATACTATTTTTATAAGAAGGAGTGTGCAAAAAAGATTATCATGACCGAACTAATAAAAAATAACCAGGAAATACGGAAAAGAACCCATAACTGTGGTGAACTAAGCAGTAAGAATATCAATCAATCGGTTGCCTTGATGGGCTGGGTTAATTCCCGCAGAGATCACGGTGGATTAATCTTTGTTGACCTTAGAGATCGTGAAGGAAAAACACAAGTTGTTTTTGATCCTAAAATATCTAAAGAAGCCCATAATACGGCACATAAAATCAGAAACGAATATGTGATTGCTGTCAGGGGAGAAGTGATACCAAGAGGAGAAGATGTTGTTAATCCAAATCTAAAAACCGGAGAAATTGAGGTAAAGGTAAATCAAATTAATATTTTGAACCAGTCAGAACCACTTCCCTTCAGTGTTGATGAATATTCAGAAATCGGTGAAGACCTCCGTTTAAAATATCGCTATCTGGACCTTAGAAAACCGGATATGAAAAAAAACATTATTACACGCCATAAAGTAGGTCAAGCTATTCGCAATTTCCTGGACAAGGAAGGATTTTTGGATATAGAAACACCTTTTCT
>JAWODV010000002.1:0-4447 GCA_046483075.1 Kosmotogaceae bacterium
GTTGCAACAAAAAGACTGTTAAATGTATACCTCAAAAAATGATAATCCCTTAGAACTACAAGATAGTTCTCAAACATATCTTTTTCAAACAGCTTATCAGGAATAAAACTCGGGGGGACTCTAAAGATATTTTCTTCAGTATTGAAACTATTTATAACCATCCAGATGAATGGAAATATGGTTATACAGGCTACTAATAAAAGAACTATATAAATTGCTGTTTTTCTGCTTTTCGTCATTACTTGATCACACCCTCAGTACTGATATTTTACCCAGTATTTTTTTGCCAGGAAATTCAATATAGTAATTGCTCCAACAAAAGCCAGCAGAATATAAGCTATAGCTGATGCATATCCCATCCTATAAAATACAAAACCATTCACATAAACCGAATAAACCAGTGTATTTGTTGCATTTGAAGGTCCGCCTTGAGTCATGGTATATATTATTTCAAAATTCCTGAAAGAATCAATAACAGAAATTATAAGAACGAAAAATGTTGTAGGAGAAAGAAGAGGAAGTGTTATTTTCCAAAATTTGTCCCATCTTGAAGCACCATCTATTGTCGCTGCCTCATAATATACTCTAGGAATTGATTGAAGTCCTGCTAGAAATAAAACCATATAGTAACCTGTCATTTTCCACATTTGTACTAATGAAACAACTATTAGAGCAAGGTTTTTGCTACCTAACCAGGAAGGTCCTGTTATATTTAAATAATTCTCTAATATGTTATTGACAAGTCCATATTTTGGGCTGAGTATCCAGTTCCAAATTATTCCAATAGCCACAGCAGAAGTTACAACAGGTACAAAATAGGCAGCTCTAAAAAAGCTAATCCCCTTAACTTTTGTATTTACTAATACGGCTAGCAATAAACCAAATACCATCACACCACTTACATAAATCGTTGAGAAGATTATTGTATTCCCCAAAATCTGACCAAAAACGGGGTCTGAGAATAATTCCTTATAATTGGTTAATCCGATCCATCTAGGTGTAGTCAAAATATTCCATCTTGTAAAGCTCATTATTAGCGAGAAAAAAATAGGTCCAAGCCTAAAGACAAATAATCCTAGCAAAGTAGGAATTAGAAAAATCCAAGCATGCCATGCTTTATACCAAGACAAATGATTTTTAGTCACTAGGCTACACCTCCGTATTAAGAAAAAGGGAGGGGATTAGCCCTCCCTTTGTCAGGCATTCAAATCATTCGTAAACTCTGTCAAGGATCTTGTTGATGTTTTCGTCAGCTTTTCTCAATCCTTCTTTAAATGCTATATCACCATTTAGTATCTCATCTATAATAGCATTTAATCCCATAGATTCTGCAGGACCATATCCTCGCCATTCACTCCAGGAATTTGTAAAAGATGTACGCATGCTTTTAGATGCAATGTTGAGAAGCAAAGGCATTTCTTCTGGCAATTCTGTTTCATCATAAAAATTTTCAGAATATGCTAATGGTTTGTAAGATGGGATTTTTCCTGCCATATACATATCCATAGTTAATCCTTCTCCAGCAGCAAATTTTATAAATTTCCATGCAGCATCAGGATTATCCGCTTTTGCAGACATTGCAATAAAATCTGGCCATCCGTATGCAGAATCTGCTGAGCCATGAGGTCCTACTGGGATTTCAGCAATTCCCCAGTTCATATCTTCACTACCAATTGTTCTATTGTTATCAATATTCCAGGAACCATCAATCCACATTGCAGCCAATCCTCTGGGGAATACGTCTTGTTGTCTTACACCTTCCATATCCTTTGGAGCGGGGGCTACATGGAATTCGGTAACAAGCCTACACAAAAAACTAAGTGCTTCAATCGCATTTGCATCAGGATCAAAATTCATTTTACTGCGATCGATGAGTCTTCCACCATTTCTGTAAATCCATGGTTCAATATGTGCATATCTTCCATACAACCAGAAACCCCATTGATCAATTTTGTTGTCACCATCTTTATCAATGGTTAACTTTTCAGCAGCGTTTAGAAAGTCAAACCAGTCCCAAGTAGAATCAGGATACTGTAATCCGGCTTCATCGAACATGCCTTTGTTGTAATATAAAACTGTAACTACTAATGCAAAAGGAACAGCATAGACTTTTTCCGTGTTAGCAATCTTACTTCCTGCTTCGAATAGGTTTATAAAGAATCTGTCAGGATTGATATCAGTTTCTACATACTCTGTCAAATCTTTTAAGAAACCATTTGCTGACCATTCTTCAATGTATCCAGAACTCATGTTAAAAACATCTGGCAACTTGTCAGTCATTGCCATAATCCTAATTTTTGTCCAGTAATCACTAGGGTCCATTACGGTTAAGTTAACCTCTATTTCGGGATTTTCACTTTCGAATTTATCTATTAGTTTTTCCGTTCTTTGCTTCAATTCAGGATCCCACATCCAATAATCCAATGTAATAGCCTGAACTGCCACCCCAACCATGACAACAACTAATAAACTAATAAGCAGTTTTTTCATTTTCTACCCTCCTATATTGTGATTTTAAGACCCATCGGTGTGGGTCTTTCATATTCAATTCCAAAATGGCCACGTCTGTCACTTAGTTTTAAAGCTTTTCCTCCCATTGTAAGTAATTGAGCGCTACCTCCTCCGTCTAGACTTATAGCATTTTCTACCTGTTCATCATAAAAAATTTCTGTAATTTCACTAAAAGTAAAACCTTTACTATCATATCCAGGAATGTATTTTTCAGAATTACATCCACTTGCCCACAAAATTAATATTTCACTTTCCTTTATCCCAAGTGCCATTCTTGCAGCACTAGCTTCTTCCCACTCAGTTTCAAATACTACTGGAGGGAAATATGGACAATTCTTATCTCTTTTAACCCGATCCCAATAAAATTCTCCATTAATCTTATTTATCATTTCACCATCTTTAATCAAAGCAGGTCCCACTTGTATAAGAAATTGCAAGTTATCATCATAAGAATATTTTATTTCCCTATTAGATGGTTCTACCTTTTCATTAACATGTAATATGTATCCAGCTTCTGGAATATATGTTTCTCCTCCATATTTGTATCCCATAATTTTATTATTTATTATTACTAAATCAGTACCTTTGTTATTTGGCGAAATTGAGTATTCTGGCCTTCTATAATATTTAGCGTCCTGACCATGTGAGTATTTTGTATTGTCTATAATTACTTCAAAATCTTCTATTGATAGGGTCTCTATATATGATTTGCCATCTTTACTAATGAAAAGCGCTGGCCTTTCATATAACGGTGGATTTATTATTTTTCCATCTATTAAAAGGCCCCCATAAGGTTGTCCAAGGCAAGAATGGTAAGACTTTAACTCAAACATTTCCATAAGAAAAAAATGAGAGTTTATAACGATATTATTTGGTGATACGTACTCACTTAATATTCCTAATGAGGGATCCGCTACAAGAAATACTACACTGTGATTTTCGCCCTCGTGTACTAAAATCGAATTTTTCTGGATCATTTGATCAAGAAAAGCTTCAACATCTTTATCCTTAGCGCTAATAAACTTCTTATTTTTATAATAGATTTCTCCTTTATTAGAAAGTAAATTTAGATGATACATGGCTCTTGATTTTACATCTAAAAGTACTTCTCCATCAGAAGTTTTATGATAAAAAGGTAAGTCATTTAAACAGGTTGGATCAATTAAAGCAAAACTATAATCGGTTTGAACATGTTTAGATATATAATTTTCAGCTAGATTAAAAATCTCTAAAAAGCTATGTTTACTTAATCTTGAGAAGAATGACGAAATCTCTTTTCCAATTGGAAACTCAATAATAACGTAATCAGTAAATTCACCTGAATACTCTTTTCTATATACTGACATTGTGACTTCTTGGTTCCTCTGAGATAATAGTTTATTGATTACAATGTATATCACCCTATATCAATATATAATTTTTAAGTGTCTATATGCAAGAAACTAATATATAAGGTGTGATTTAATTATGAAAGTTTTAATCCTTGCTGCCGGTAAGGGAACTCTAGGAAAATCAAATGTTACTAAACCACTTGCTGAAGTGAATGGAAAACCTATGATAAAGCTTATAGTCAATAAGCTAAGGAATGTGATTAGAGATACAGAAATTGTTGTTGTAGTGAATGAGGACAATAGGAAACCCATTGAAGATGCGTTTTCAAATAGAAAAAACATTAGGTTTGTTATTCAACCTGAAGCTTTAGGAACAGCGGATGCTTTGAGAATCGCACTGGATGAAATTGATACAAACGAAGATCTTTTGGTGATGTATGCAGATACTGTTTTAATACGTGAGGCTTCTATTGCAGGTATTATTTCCACTCACAAATTGAAAGAATGCGATATTACTTTGCTTTCGGGCCTAACAGAAAAACAATATCCATATGCCCTTGTTGAAAGAGATAAAGGATCAAAAATAGTAAGTGTTATAGACCACA
>JAWODV010000073.1:0-100085 GCA_046483075.1 Kosmotogaceae bacterium
CTTCGCCAGGATCCTGGCCGAGGCCCCCATAGAAGAGCCCTATAAATCAATTGCTGCCTCCGTTCAGTTGGTGGCAGAGTGCATGACGGATACCGTGGAGGAGCTCCGTGGGTTTTCACAGGTGAAAAACGGGGGAGGGCCTTCGGTACAGGTGCCATTTTCCCCTAAGTGATGCAGCTAAGAACGTTGGCCACTGCACACCGTTTACGTTGACCTTGAATTTTGGATTGATCTGCTCAATATAGAATTTAAACATTTCGCAAACTGTCTGTCTGATGTCGTTACCTGTATTGTAGAGTAATGTGATTTCAAATCCATTTTCCCAGAGCTCGCCATCAAAGGCTTTCTTGAATTCTTCTGTTGCCCTTCTTAAGCTAAATTCCGGAATTGGTAATTCTTCACTGTATCCTAGATAACCAATTGGAAGATCTGTTGGAATTGGGTCTCCAAGTCCGTAAAGCACTTCATCAATTAGTACCTGGGCATTAAAGCAATGTCTGAAGGCTCTTCTTACGTGAATGTCGCCGAAGAAGTCTCTTGGAATGCCTTTTCCATCGAGTTTTCCGCTTCCAAGATATTCACTATCTTCTGCAACTTCCCAGTTCATAAAGAAGGTTGTTGTCTGTGCATTTGGATAACCCTCGATAACTCTAACGTCTTCAAGAGCTATAACCTGATCTCTGTACTGCACAGGGACATAAACTATGTCAGCGTCCCCAGCCTCAAGCATGGCCTTTCTTGTGGAGTATTCATCAATACCCCAAATAATTACGTTCTCAAGTGGTGCTGGTCCCATCCAGTAGTCATCAAATCGCTCGAGCGTTATTCTCTGCTGTGTTCGATCCCAATTAACTACCTTGTACGCACCTGAACCTGCATCCTGGTTATGTATAACTGTATCTCCCTGTGATGGATCATGGTATTTCCACCAGCCAGAAGGGTTACCGTCCCAGCCACCGAGTTCTGCTACATACTGGGAATCAAGAATTGCTGACCAACCAGCATAATGTGCAATAATCTGCATGAATGGTGCAAAAGGACCCTTCATGTTGAATACTACATTATCTCCATCAACTTCGACAAGTGGATCAATAACTTCATTAAAGAAAGCAACAAGTTTGTTTGCCGCTTCTTCGCTTACTGCTTCTTTATCTGCATTAACAGCATCAGAATAAGCCATTCCACTGTAGTCTTCGAACCAGGTTTCTATAGAGCTGTAATCGCCACCGGAAAGAGCTTCAATGATCATCCACTGAGGTCCACCAGCCCTATCCTGTATCATACCTCTTTCGAAGGAATACTCAACGTCATAAGGTGTAAGTTCATTTCCTGAATGGAATTTGATTCCCTTTCTGATAGGGAATATGTAAGTGGTACCTCCATCCTTAATAAGTCCGTTATCAACTGTTGGTACCTCTGTTGAGATCATTGGAAGGAAATCTGTCAATGATTCTCCATCGTACCTTATAAGGTTATCGTAAGCATTCAATACAACCTCACCGCTGGCTGTGTCATACATCCAGTGTGGGTCAAGTGTTTCAGGTTCACCAATAGTCAAATTAATAAACGTATCTGGATTTTCAACTTCGGCAAAAGCCCAAACTGCAACTAATACCGCAAGTAGTACTAAAAGTACCTTTTTCACAAAAACACCCCCTTAGCAAAGATAAATTTTCAATAAAGTCACACAAAATATTATAACCTATATCTCTGAAAATTCAAAACGGTTCCAAGTTTACGTTATCAGAATTTTCTAGCGCGGTAGAAAAAACCATGAAACTTGACAAGCTCCGGACACGGTGATAGAATTCTTTTTGTCGGGTGCGTAGCTCAGTGGGAGAGCGCTTCCTTGACGAGGAAGAAGCCGTAGGTTCAATCCCTACCGCACCCACCAGTGGAGGAGAAAATTTCTCCTCCATTTTTTTATGTTTTACTCAAAGATAAACGTGTATATTTTGAACGGTTCGTACTCAATTTCAATCTTCTTTTCCTCTAATATCAGTTCTTTTTCCTTTTCCTCAATGATATTTGCCAGCCAGACTTTCTTAAATTCAAAGTTGTTTAGCTTTATATTAACTCTACCTCTCGCTCCCAATGTTTCAGCAATACGTAGAATAAACCCACCTTTTTCACCACGCTTCAAAGCTAGTACTCTAAAATTCTCTTCACCAAGATCAATTAAGCGCTCATCATTTTGTGGACTCCCTTCCATAACTACTAAAGATTTGTTCAACTGTTCAGCCTGTTCCATTGTGCTTAATACATTTTTTCTATTATGAGGATAAACTGAATATGTAAAGTTATGTTTTCCTTCATCTGCAAAAAAATGTGGAAACACGGGCGATCTCAATAAACTTATTCCCATGACATTTCTTGAACAGCTATGTCCATATTTTCCATTATTGAGTAAACTTACTCCAAAACCTTTTTCAGAAAGATTTGCCCATCGATGTGCAACTGTTTCAAAACGGGCTTTTTCAAAATCTGTATTTTTATGGGTTGGTCTTTCAATGTAACCTGTACCGATATCATACTTCGCTTTTCTTGAAAGAACATTCACCGGAAAAATTGCTCTAAGAAGGCACTTTCGATGATGCCAATCAATATCTGTTTTTATATCGAGCCTTTTTGAATTTCGGTCAAGTGTATATTCCTGAATGATTTCTGAGTTTTTTATCCTGTATTTCACTTTAACTGATTGCCTTATTTCACCGTTTTCTACTCTTTTAATTTCCTGAGCTTTAAGCTGTCTCCCACTTTTTTCGTAATCAACATCGATGTCCCAGGCATCCCATTTCGGTGGGACATCATCATATATGAATAACTTGTTCCCTGAATCTTCAAATACTTGCCTGTCAAGTTCTTTATCATACATTTTGATAGTTCCATCCTCATTGACAAAAACCTTAATGAAGTAATTTTCAAGAATGCGTTCATCAAAAGGGTAATCTCCAATTTTTTCAGGTTCCGCTTCTTCATTTATTAATAGCTTTATCGAAGAAAAGGGTTCAATCATTTCATCTCCGGAATACAACCATCCGTCTCCAGTTTTTTGTTTTTTTAACGCTTGTCCCTTTTCTGTGATCAGTCTTTTATAATCAATACCCAATTCAAAAAGAAGAGGGCGTGAATATGAACCAGGATTGAAAATTGTTATTGTTTTTTCATCATTATCTACAAATTTTGAAAATCCAGTATTCTTAATCTCTTCAGCCTTTTCTATTACTTCAGTCAATTCTTTTTCAGCAGTTTCATAAACTTCTTTTATTGATGATCCGGGTAAAATATCATGAAATTCGTTATGAAGCAAGGTTTTCCACAAATCATCAAGTTTATTCTGAACTGTTTTATTATCAATAAATAATGAGAATATTTCAGCAAGATAGATTTCATCTTCTGCCTTTTTATGCAGCATTTTTGTCCTTGACTGTGTAGTTAGTGTTCCTCTATGTAATTCAAGGTAGAGCTCTCCATCCCAAACAGGAAGATTATCCTTCAACTTTTCTGCTCGTTTATAAAAATTAAGAGGGTCTTCATTTGATAGATCAGGAATACCGGGAAAATTTCTCATATGAAGAAAATTCTCAAACATCTCATCGGTTGGGCCTCCTCCACCATCTCCATATCCAAAGGTAAAAAGTGTTTCGGAAAATGTCGCCTTTTGACGGTAATTCTTCCAGGTATCAAAAATATCTTTCGGGATAATTTTTCCGTTGTATCCCTCATTGGGGTTTTCAAAACTATGATAAATGACTTCCGAGCCATCCAGCCCTCTCCAGATACAGATATCATAGGGGAATTTGTTCTTCTCGTTCCATGTAAGTTTTGTTGTGAAAAAATACTGTATTCCTGCATCAGAGAGTATCTGGGGAAGCAACCAAGAAAAGCCAAAAACATCAGGTAACCAGGCTACTTCGCATTTTTTATTAAAATGTCTCTTAAAAAAGTGCTGTCCGTAAAGAAGCTGTCTTATCAAAGATTCAGGCGAAGGAATATTACAATCACTTTCCACCCACATCCCACCTGTTATCAACCAGCTTCCGTTATTCACCTCTTCCTGAACCTTCTTAAAAAGTTCTGGAGATATTTCTTTAAGATCAGCATACATTTTTGCTGAAGACTGAATATACTTGAAGTCATTGTATTTATCGATCATTCTGAGAGCATTTGAAAATGTTCTGATAATTTTGTTTTTCGTTTCGCTAATGGGCCATAACCAGGCATAATCAATATGTGCATGACCTATCAAATTGATCTTGCCCAGTGGAGGAAATTTCTCTTTTATGGTAGTCATCTCATCGTTAAATGTTTTTCCTGCATCAACAATACTTTCCATAAGTTCTTCAGAGAAGTGGTTGCCCATTGCAGGTCTAAAATCCTCTGCATTCCAGACCCAGGATACTTCCTCTAATACTTCAGAATTATCATAGACGCTATTAAAGTAGTTTTCAGTATCCCGTGGAATTTCGATTTTTCTGAGCGTTTTATCCAGCACATTCGAAAGCAAATCCTTTAGGTATTTATTTTCCATTTCTTTCATCAACTCGTTTGCCAGGTAAAAACCACGAATGTTTCTTTTTATTAATTTGTTTTCGATGACCAACTCTGCTTTTTCAAAAACCGGTTTTTTTACCCTCTGACCGAGTAAACCATGAGGTACGGTGCTTACCTCAATTATATGTTCATTGCCATCACTAAATGATGATAGATCAAGTTCTTTGTGATGCTCATTTATTTCACCAAAAGGTTCTCCATCAATATAAACAAGGCTCTCTCCACCAAACCACGCTCTTAAACTGACAATTTCATTATTCCCTATAACCGGTATTTTGACATTTTTAATAAATATCACAGATTTATAACTGGTGCTCCATCTTTCTCCAATCTCTATTTTTTTTGGGGACTTATTTGCGTTTTTTTCTTTGCTCACATAAAAAAAATCCCATTGCTTTAGCTCTTCTCTTGAAATCAAAACATATGGGAATATATCAGATATCATTCGACTAAATTTTGCATACCTTGCATCATAGCTGTCATACATTTGATTATTTCCTCCTAATCTCTGTCAAATTCGTATTTGTTAGAAAGATTTTTAAATTCAGCAGAACGATGTTTGTAATCCTTGCCATTTATCATCAAATACCAGTGAGCAAGTTCATGAAGAATTGTTTTTCTCAATCTTGTTGAATCGTCAAGCAAAACAGGAGAAAGTTCCATGCGTAATGGCATAATTTTTTCTCTGTCTTTTTTGTAAACGATACGACCTAGTGTTCTTTTTAGTCTGCTATTTAGTTTTATTGGCAAATCGAAAAACAGGCCAAACTCTTCTGCAGCCAGCGTTCTAACAAGGAATCTTAATTTTTTATGCTCTTCATCCATACTTAAAGAATAGCACGAACTTACAAAAAGGTGAAAGTTTTCTGTTATGATAAAATCTCTTTTGTAATTGAACTGGAGGTATAAATAATGAAAAAGATAGCGATGATTTTCGGTACAAGGCCCGAGGCAATAAAAATGGCTCCTGTTTATCTGGCAATGAAAAAAACTGATTTCAAACCCGTTATTATTGCCACTGCCCAGCACAGGGAAATGCTCGATCAGGTTCTAAAATTATTTGATATTTCACCTGATTACGATCTAAATATTATGAGAGATAAGCAATCACTTTCCAGTCTCACCTCAAGGCTAATCTCTTCAATTGACAGTGTATTTAAAGAAGAAAAGTTTGATACGGCTCTGGTACAGGGTGACACTACTTCAACCTTTACAGGAGCCCTTGTGGCTTTTTTTCATAAATGTCCTGTTGGACACATCGAAGCCGGGTTAAGAACGAATAATATTTTCAGCCCTTTTCCTGAAGAAATTAACCGCAGATTATCCTCAACGCTTGCAAATTATCACTTTCCTCCAACAAATAAAGCAAGAAACAATCTACTCAATGAAGGTATTTCCAATGAAAGGATACTAGTAACCGGAAATACTGTTATTGATGCACTAAAGTGGGTAATAAATAACAAAGATTACGATATGAAGCGTATAAGAAAGAATTTTGACCTTTTAGATAAAAAATATATTCTCCTGACTACCCACAGACGTGAAAGCTGGGGTAAACCCATGAGAAACATCATGAAAGCTGTAAGAGAGCTGCTCAACCAGGAAAAAGATTTACATGTAGTTTTTCCTGTTCATCTTAACCCATCTGTCCGTGAAGTAGTTTTTGAAGAGCTTAATGAAGAAGAGAGAGCAATCTTACTGGATCCTCTTGATTATCTACCTTTCGTTTCAGTAATGGAAGGATCAAAGATAATTTTAACTGATTCTGGAGGCATTCAAGAAGAAGGTCCTGCTCTTGGAAAACCTGTTCTTGTATTAAGAGAAACCACTGAAAGGCCTGAAGCGATAGAATCGGAAACTGCCAAACTGGTAGGAACCTCAATCAAAAAGATAGTTGAAGAAACGACAGAATTACTTCATAACAGTAAAAAATATGAACGAATGGCTAAAACAATGAATCCCTTTGGTGATGGGAAAGCAGCGATAAGAATCATAGACTTTCTGAAAAAGAAACTGGTTTGATTAATATTATTCACACATTTAAAAGTTTCAGTTTATCTAATTATCTGAATTATATTTTGACTTTACACGAACAAAATATTTAACAAAAAGCTATTCCAGAACAACAATCACGTCTCCTGCATCGACATTGTCTCCTTTGTTCACCTTTACAGTTTTGATCGTTCCGTCATAATCTGAAAGTACCGTGTTTTCCATTTTCATCGCTTCCATGAGTATTACTTTGTCACCACGATTAATTTTATCTCCCGGAGATACATAAATATCAAGAACTACCCCTGTCATTGGAGAGGTTATTTCTGTACCTTCTCCATTATCACTTTCTCCTGTTCTTTTTTCAGTCGAAGGTTTTTCATTATTATTTTTAACGTTATCCTTTTTTAGCCTTTCAGCAGATTCTTTTTGCTTTTCCTGTGTTTGAACCTGCTTTTTTACTGCTGTTTGTTTTTGTGATTTTTCATCTGTGGTTTTTGATTTATCTTTTATTTCTTCAACTTCAACGATGTATTCTTTGCCATCCACGGTTACTTTGAAGGTTCGTTGCATCACTCTGCCTCCCTGTTTTCCAGAATGTTAAAGGTTTTCTTTGTTTCCAGCGACTTGCTGTTTTTTCATTCTTGACAGATTTTATTACAAAATCCCCATGTCCCATATACTGTGCTACCGCTGAAGTAATCACTGCAACCATTCGTGAAGTTAGCTCGCCAGATCTCTTAACATCTTTTTTTTCACTTTCATCTACAGCAGTCTTTTTTTCACTCTTTTTTTTGGAAATTTCTCCCGGTTCTTTTTTATCTTTAGAGAGAAATTTGCCCATTAATACGAACAGAATTGCAAGAATAGTTAAAACACTGAAAACTACAATAAGTCCAAGTAGTGTAACCTGTAAGGTTTCAGACATTAAATCACCTCAAAGAGGAATATTTCCGTGCTTTTTGTTCGGATATCCCTGAACCTTGCTCTTTGTAATCGAAAGAGCTGCTGCAATCTTCATTTTACTTTCTGCTGGTTCAATGACACCTTCAATATACCCTCTGGCAGCTGCTCTATAAGGGTTCCCAAAGGCTTCCCTGTATTCATCTATCTTCTCTTTTCTGGTTTGTTCCGGTTTATCGGAATTTTTAATTTCTTTTCTAAATATGATATTTGCAGCCCCTTCAGGTCCCATAACAGCAATTTCTGCTCCTGGCCAGGCATAAACAATATCTGCTCCTAGATGTTGACTGCCCATGGCAATATATGCGCCACCATAAGCTTTTCTTATAATAACAGTGATACTTGGAACGGTGGCTTCACTGTATGCATACAGAAGTTTAGCTCCGTGCCTTATTATCCCACCATGTTCCTGAGCGATACCTGGAAGAAAACCCGGGGTGTCAACAAAGGTCAGGATGGGTATATTAAAGCTGTCCAGAAAACGTATAAACCTCGCAGCTTTATCTGAAGCATCAATATCAAGGGCACCAGCAAAAACAGATGGTTGATTTGCAACAATGCCCACAGATTGTCCGTTTATTCTGGCGAAACCTACCACCATATTTCTTGCATAATCTTTGTGTACCTCAAAAAAATGCCCATCATCAACGATTTGTTCAATTACCCGATGGACATCATATGATTGTTTAGGATTTTCTGGTACTATTTCATTTAGTATTTCGTTTTTTGCAAGCGGTTGTGATTCTTTTATTTCAGGTTCTTCTGCATTATTCTGAGGTATATATGATATAAGCTCTCTGACCATTTTCAAAATAGTTTCATCATCTTCAGCAGAAAAGTGTGCCACACCACTTTTTGTATTATGAACAGAAGCACCGCCAAGTTCATTCTTCCCAATATCTTCTCCTGTAACCGCTTTAATAACTTGTGGACCGGTGATGAACATCTGAGAAATCTCTTCCACCATGAAAGTAAAATCTGTTATCGCTGGAGAATATACAGCTCCTCCAGCGCAGGGACCTGAAATTACCGTGATTTGCGGTATAACACCAGAAGCCAGAGTGTTTCTGTAAAAGATTCCACCATATCCATAAAGAGAATCCACACCCTCCTGGATTCGAGCACCCCCGGAATCGTTAATACCAATAATAGGGATACCCATTTTCACTGCTACATCCTGTATCTTCATTATCTTTTTTGCATGCATTTCTCCCAGTGATCCGCCCTGGACGGTAAAGTCCTGAGAAAAAATAGCAACATTTTTGCCTTCTATTCTGCCAACCCCGGTTATAACGCCATCACAAGGGAATTCTTTTTTTTCAAGTCCGAAGTTCACCGATCTATGTTGAACAAACTTATCGTATTCTTCAAAACTTCCCTCATCACACAACAGAGTGATACGTTCTCTCGCAGTCAATTTATTGCGGGAATGCTGTTTTTCTATTTTTTCGTCACCGCCACCCTTTTCAATCTTTTCACTGCGTCTTCGGAGTTCTTCAATATTGTCACTCAAAACCAACACCTCCAGTTTTAGTGCTCACCTTCAACGAGTTCTATAAGAACACCCTTTGTGGTCTTTGGATGAAGGAAAACCGTCTTCATTCCTCCGGCACCTTCCCGTGGAGTTTCATTTAACGGCTTTAAATTCATTCTTTTCGCCTTTTCAATGCCTTCAAGTGCGCTGTCGACAGAGATTGCTATATGGTGAATACCTTCACCTCTTTTTTCAATAAATCTTGCAATTGTACTATCAGGATTTATGGATTCCAGCAACTCAATCCTTGTATTCCCTGTATCTAAAAATGCAACCTTCAACCCTCTATCCTGTAACGTTTCTATTTTTTCAAGCTTAAAGCCAAGATAATCAACATAGATCTTCTTGTGTTCTTCTATCGATTTTACAGCAATCCCTATATGGTCAATTTTTTCTGCTTTCATCGTCTTCTCCCTCCTCTTTTGAATATATACGGATTATCTTTTCAATATCTTCTGTTTTTTTATACCTGGTCCTCAGAATAGAAAACAATGTATTTAAAAGGTTGAATCTATATCTGTCTTTCCTGTTTTCTTTCAGTTTTTCAGTTTGAATCAAAACACTCAGATGGCTCTGAACAATCTCTTTAAGATTATCAATATTCTCACCGGTTATACTGTTTATCGACACTATATCTCTGTCGACGCCATTGAGTTTCAATGTTGCTTCTATATTCGCCAGAAGTTTCTCAGACTCATCCAGATCCATTTTGTTGACGACATAGACATCACCAATCTCCATAATACCTGCCTTTAGCATCTGCACATCATCACCGGATCCGGGAGCGAGAACCAATAAAACCAGATCTGCAAGGTTTACTATATCCGTCTCAGCTTGTCCCACACCAACTGTCTCAACGAAAATGATATCATAACCGACCCTTCCAAGAAACTGTACGGCATCGTATATTCCCGGACTTAAACCTCCAACAGCTCCTCTGCTGGCCATGGAACGGATGAATATATTCTTTCGACCTGCCGAACGCCTCATTCTTATTCTGTCTCCCAAAAAAGCTCCACCTGTGAAAGCACTGGTAGGATCAACAGCTATTATGGCTACGTCCTTTTCAGCTGCAAACAATTCTGCAAGTTTGTCGGTCATGGTCGATTTTCCCGAACCAGGGCTGCCAGTGATACCAACAACAAAATAGTCTCTTTCGGGATATTTCGAAACGATCCCCTTTGCTTTTAATGGATCTCTTTCTATCAGGGTTAACGTTTTCGCTACATCTTTTTCCGAAATCATTTCACTGCTTCTTTTACCTGTTCAACAATTTTCTTGAGAGGTACTCCCGGGCCAAATACCTCGTAAATTCCCATTTTCTTAAGTTTTTTCATGTCTTTACCAGGAATTATACCGCCCACAAATACCGGTTTATCTTCAATGTTTGATTCTTCCATTAATTTCAGAATTCGTTCGCACAATTTTAGATGAGCTCCTGAAAGAATAGATAGACCAACGATGTCAACATTCTCCTGCAATGCAGCCCTTACTATTTCTTCAGGTGATTGCCTTAACCCGGTATAAATAACCTCCATACCGGCATCGCGTAGAGCCATAGCTACTATTTTTGCTCCTCTATCATGTCCGTCAAGCCCCGGTTTGGCTACAAGTACCTTTATTTTAGTTTCCATTTTTCATGTCCCTCCCTAGAGTATGATAGCTTCGGTATATTCTCCGAATACATCTCTAAGCGCTGATGAAATCTCCCCAACAGTAGCATAACTCTTAACAGCGCCAAGAACATAAGGCATAATATTATCGCCTTTTTTTGCTGCTGTTTTCAATTCTTCAAGCGCCTCTTTCACCGCATTTTGATCGCGCTTTTCCTTTACAGATCTGATCTTTTCTCTCTGTCTGTCTTCAATCTCAGGATCGAATTCAAGTAATTCTTTTTCAGCTTCTTCTTCTGTTTGATATTTATTCACACCAACTACAATCTCTTTTTGGTTTTCAACATTCAGTTGATATTCATATGCGGTATTTAGAATCTCTTTTTGTATGTAACCCTTTTCTATAGCTTTTACCATTCCACCAAGATCATCGATTTTAGAAAGGTATTCCTTTACTGCCTTTTCAATATCTGATGTGAGTCGTTCGATATAATAAGATCCTCCAAAAGGATCTACAGTGTCAGTCACTCCGGTTTCATGGGCAATTATTTGCTGGGTTCTCAATGCCGCTGTAACAGATTCTTCTGTTGGCAAACCAAGTGCTTCATCGTAGGAATTTGTGTGCAATGACTGAGTACCGCCAAGAACAGCTGCCAATGCCTGATATGCTACTCTTGCAATGTTATTTAAAGGCTGCTGGGCTGTAAGCGTTGAACCGCCTGTCTGGGTATGGAAGCGTAATCTTAACGCTTTGTTGTTTTCCACGCTAAACCGTTCTTTCATTATTCTGGCCCACAGTCGCCTTGCAGCACGGAATTTTGCAATCTCTTCAAAAAAGTTATTATGCGCATTAAAGAAAAAGGAAAGTCTTTTACCAAAGACGTTTGGATCCAGACCTGCATCTATAGCAGCTTCAACGTAGGCTATGCCATCCGCAAGGGTAAAAGCTATCTCCTGAACGGCGTTGGCTCCAGCCTCTCTTATATGGTAACCGCTTATGCTTATTGTATTGAAACCGGGCAGGTTTTTAGAACAATATTCAAAAATGTCTGTAATTATCTTCATAGAAGGTTTAGGAGGGAAAATATATGTACCTCTTGCAATATATTCCTTCAGTATGTCGTTCTGTATAGTTCCTTTAAGTTTATCCGGTGATACGCCTTGTTTTTCAGCAAGAGCAATGTACATGGCCAATAGAATAGCAGCTGTCGAATTGATAGTCATCGATGTGCTCACTTTGTCAAGGGGAATTCCCCTGAATAATGTTTCCATATCCTCCAAAGAATCTATTGCAACACCTACTCTTCCGACTTCACCTTCTGCCATTGAATCATCTGAATCATATCCAATTTGCGTTGGCAGGTCAAAAGCCACTGAAAGTCCTGTTTGCCCCTGTGACATTAAATAATGAAAGCGTTTATTCGACTCTTCAGCTGACCCAAAGCCAGCATACTGTCTCATTGTCCATAGTTTTCCCCTGTACATTGTGGGTTGAACCCCTCTTGTGTATGGAGGCATTCCAGGGAAACCTAGATCTTTCTCGTATTCTAGATCTTCAATATCAAGAGGTGTATAGATTTTTTTGATTTCGTAAGAGGATGACGTTTTAAATCCTTCTTTGCGTTCGGGAAATCTCTTAACAGTTGGTTCTACAACGTTCTCTTCCCATTCTTTGCGTTGCTTCTTGATCTGTTCAAGTTCTTCTTTATCAAACACGTAAAATCCCTCCCGTTCTGAAAAACTATAAAATATTAATGAATACACCTTATTAATTATATTTCATACACATTTATTATTACATATAGTTCAGATTTCTACAGTAAAAACCACTGAAATTCTTTTAATACCACAAAATTAATTTATCAGAAAACGCAGGCCACGCAGGTAACTTTACGTTATAATTGATTGAAGTGGAGGTGTAAAAATGGATATAGATAGACTAACAGAGCTTATTATCACTCCGGGTATCCCCGGGAGAGAAGAAATGGTGCGTGAATTGATTACCGGATACATTTCTGATTCAGTCAAATATGATTACAAAATAGACGATCTGGGAAATATAATTATCGAAATTGGTGAAGGAGAACCTATTATTGGTTTAGCTGCCCACATGGATGAAATTGGTTTATTAATCACCGGTTCTAATAAAGATGGAACGCTTAATTTTAAAAAACTCGGTGGTATTCCCGATGAAACACTTCCTGGTAGACATCTCGATGTAGTGAGTTCTCAGGGCGATTTGCTCGATGGAGTTATCGGAATCGCGCCACCCCACTTAAGAGCTGATAACAAACACCAGAATGAGCTCTGTATAGATGTAGGAGCAGAAAATGAAAAAGAGCTGGCGGAGTTGGGCATTGAAGTTCTGGATTATGCTGTTATTAAAAAACATATTTCAATCCTTAATGATAAATACATTGCTGCCAGATCCCTCGATGATCGTTTTGGTTGTTCGCTTCTGCTGGATTTGCTTGATAACTTAAATCCAGAGAAAATAAATGGCAAATTAATAATTGCCTGGACAGTACAGGAGGAAATTGGATTGGTTGGTGGTCAGGCCCTTTCGAGTCATTATTCACCTGAGCTATTCTTTCCTGTTGACAGTTTTGCCTGTTGTTCTAAGATGACCGGTTCAGTAAAAGTTGGAAATGGTCCGGTGCTTAGAATGGCAGACAGTAGATCGGTGGCTTCATATAATACTGGAAAAGATATCATAAAACTGGCCAGGTCAAAGGATATTCCCCTTCAAATAGGCGTAACAGGCGGTGGAACAGACGGAATTCCCTTCATGCAAAAGGGTGTCAAGACTGTCCCGTTGAGTCTTGCAATAAAGTACCTTCATTCAGAAGTGGAATATATGTCATTTGAAGATTACGAAAACCTTTACAAACTAGCAATGGAAATCATTTACTCTTTCTAATCAGGGATATTATGAGTGAGATTTATAGATGGCTGTCTAATTCAGGGGTATTGAATAAAATAACCAAACCTTCGCGATATATTGCAAAAGAATTAAACGCAATAAAAAAGGAAACATCCGAAAAATTGAGGTTCTTACTCCTTTTTCCCGATACATATGAAATTGGCATGTCACATTTGGGGTTAAAAATCCTCTACAGATACCTCAATGAAGAAGATTTCATTTTTGCTGAACGTTCTTATCTACCCTGGAAAGATATGCTTGCTGAAATGAAAAAGGCAGAAATACCCCTTTATTCCTATGAAACATATTCACCTGCAAGGGATTTTCATATTATTGGAATAACCCTTCAGTACGAACTGAGTTACACAAATGTCTTAGCAGCGCTTGAAGCTGCAGATATCCCCATATGGCAAAGTGAAAGAACCTCAGAACCGCTAATCATAGGTGGAGGTCCCTGTACTGCCAATCCGGAGCCCGTGGCAGATTTTTTTGATCTGTTACTGATAGGCGATGGTGAATACGCATCTGTCGAAATATCAAGGATAGTCTGGAACAATCTTGAATTACTTCAGCAGGAAAAAAGGAAACAATTACTGATCAAATTGTCGGATATTCAGGGAGTATACGTACCGTCACTCGGTAAGAAAAGTGTTAAAAAAGCTGTCATTGATAACCTTGAAGATTATCCCATTAATAGAAAACCGCTTGTGCCATTTATGGTAACGGTTCATGACAGAGCAAACATTGAACTTATGAGAGGTTGTAACAGAGGATGCAGATTCTGTCAGGCAGGAATGTTTTACAGACCTGTTCGAGAAAGGAATCATAATGAAATAGTTGAAAGCATTGAAGACATCATCAAAAATACGGGTTATGATGAACTATCCCTGCTATCCTTAAGCACCATGGATTACTCTGCCATAGAAGAATTGAGCGAAAAACTTCTGCCTTTCCAAAACGAGAAAAAAATAGGTCTTTCTCTCCCGTCTTCAAGAGTAGATGCCTTCAGTGTGGATATGGCAACTAAAATCTCCTCTATAAGAAAAACGGGACTTACCTTTGCACCTGAAGCGGGAACACAGAGACTTCGTAATGTGATTAACAAAAACATTGATGAAAGGGATATCTTCGCTGCTATAAAAAATGCCGTAAGTAACGGCTGGAAAAGATTGAAACTTTACTTCATGATCGGTCTTCCCACGGAAACAACGGAGGATCTGGAAGGTATCGTTAAATTATGTTCTGATATAAAAAATCTGGGTTTAAGAGACATTACAGTTTCAGTGGCAACCTTTATACCAAAACCACAAACACCCTTTCAATATGCCGCACAGATTACCCCTGATGAGGCCTGGAAAAGGTACGATCAACTAAAAAGAATAAGACGATTTGGCAAATTGCAGTTCTCCGATCCGTACAGAAGCTACATCGATGGAGCACTCTCGCGTGGAGGTCGCGAAATTGCAAATGTTATATATAATGCTTACAGAAAAGGTTCTTTTTTCGACGAATGGTCAGAAGAATTCTCATATGATACCTGGTTGGAAGCCTTTAAAGTAAATAGGCTTGATATATTAAACTATTCAAAAGAAAGAAAAACAGATGAAATTTTTCCCTGGAGCCAGATTTCCATTGGCATTGATGAGGAATTTCTCAAAAGCGAATATTTTAGATCTCTTAAAGGTTTAACCACTGAAGATTGCCGTAATGGAACATGCAGTTCGTGCGGAGTTTGCTATTCGCTAAACGTAACTAACCGACTGGACAAAACCTGGAAACACTGAGTCGGGCTATTCTGGTAATATCACCGGCTCCTAAAAATAAGATAACCGAACGTTTCTTGGAATCAATCCACTTAAGAACTTCATCGTAATCTGTCGCATGATATGCAGGAACACCATGAAGGTGAAGTCCTTTAAGTACTTCTGTTTCATCCAGCGCATACATTCCCTTTTCATAAGCATCGTATAACTTATATACACATACTTCATCTGCCTCTTTCAGGGAATTGGCAAAACGACCATTTTCTCGCGCCAATCTTGAATATCTGTGAGGTTGAAAAACGACGAGAATCTCACTTTCAGGATAGCTTTCTCTGGTTCCCTTAATCGTTGTTATAATTTCTTCAGGTGTGTGCGCATAATCATCGATAAGATACAGGTCTCTTGATTTATCGATGCCCCTTATGGAAAATCGTCTGTCAACAGATATATAACTTATTAATGATTCTTGAATAACTTTAACACTTATTCCTAGTTCAACCGCAAGTGCAATGGCAGCTGTAGCATTATATGCGTTATGCTCACCTGGTAAACCAACAGAAAAGTTGCCCAACAGTTCGCCATCTTTGAATACATCGAAACTTTGAATCAAACCAGCTTTTCGATTACCAAAGGTATACTTACCTTTATATTTTCCAAAGGTTATTCCTCTATTACCAAAGGCCTTTCTGCTATTTGGATCATCAGCATTGTGAACCAGCAGACCTTTGATTTTTTTGCCAAAATATGCAAAATGATTGATAAGGTTTCGCTCAGAACTAACGTAATGTTCAAGATGATCATGTCTTACGTTGGTAACAATCACATTCAAAGGTATAAAGGATGCGAAGAAACCATCGCTTTCATCAAGTTCCGTTATTACGGTATTTCTGCTTCCTCTATGATAATTTCCCTGTGAAAGGTGAGGTGATAGCCCACCAAGGAGTACAGTAGGGTCTTTCTTTGCATCGATAAAAATCTTTGATAGAAGCGCAGTCGTTGTAGTTTTTCCATCAGTTCCAGTAACACAAAAAGAATTCTCATATAATGAGATGATTTTTTTAAGCATTTCCATTCGATAATAGGTGGGAACAGATTCACTTAAGGCTTTTTCCAGTTCAGGATTGCCCTGTGGTATTGCAGTTGTTTTGATTACAACGCTGGGATCTTTCCAGTTTTCACTTGAATGAGAAGAAAAAACGTTAATACCGTTTTCTTTAAGGTATTCAACGCGTTCATTAACCTCTACATTTGAACCGTAAACTTCGTTTCCCTCAGCCGCTAAATGAAGTGCGAGACCACTCATACCGATCCCGCCGATACCTATAAAATGATATTTCAAAACTATTCCTCCTGTAGTAAATGCCTTGTAATCGTTTCGGCTGGATCATTTTCAAAACGCAACTCTGGTCTGTAACTTGTTGAAATCTTGTTGATAGTTTCTAACAAACCACTGGAGGTTACTGCATTTTCAAGTATAACACAACCCTGTCCCATTTCTTGCAATATCAAAGCATTGAAATATTGATGATTTTCTGTAGATTTTGACCATGGAATTATTACTCCTGGCGTCCCGTATTTCACTAATTCAGCGACAGTTGTTGCGCCACCACGAGCTACAACAGTGTCTGCAAAAGAAATATATTCATGAAGCTGGGGCTCAAATTCCTGAAACTTTACAAAAGGATAATTTTTTATTCCTAAATCCGTATCACCTGTTATATGATAAAAGAAAAATTTGTAATCTTTTATACTGTCATAAATCTCTATCATAATACTGTTTATATAATCAGAACCCTGGCTTCCTCCACAAACAACAACCAATTTTCTATTCAAAGCTATTCCAAGGCTATCAAATATTTCCTTTTTTGTTCTTTTGACTTTTCGAACAGGGTTCCCCGTCAATATTATTTTTTCATCTTCAATTTTTCTAAAGTATTCTCTGCTCTTTTCAAAACTTATGAAAATCTTTTTTGCGTATCGTGCCAGCTTTTTGTTAGCAACGCCGGGAATTGAATTCTGCTCATGAAGAAAAATTGGCACTCCAAGTTTCGCAGCAGCCCTCACAACAGGAAAAGAAATGTAACCGCCTGTTGAAAAAACCATATCCGGAGAAAATTCGGACATACTCTTTTTAACCCTTCCCATTGTTAAAAGATGATCAAGAATTACCTCCGCATTTTTCGGACTAAAGATCGGTCTTATTAACCCTTTAACTTGCAAAGGAATTCTTTTTACATTTGGGATATCACTTTCTGCACATCTATCATCAAGTCTTCCTTCTGCTGTATAGTAAAAAACTTCGAGTTTAGTCTTTTTTTTCAAGGCATTTATTACAGCTACTATCGGATAATAATGTCCTCCGGTTCCTCCTCCACAAACAACTATATTTATTTTGTTTCTATCGTTCATAGAGTTCTTTCTCTTGATCAAAAATTATGCTGAGCACCAGGCCCAGCCCAAACATTAATGACAACAATGAGGAGCCTCCATAGCTAACAAAGGGTAATGTAAGCCCGGTGGGCGGAAATAAACCCAGATTGACTGCGATATTAATGCTTGCTTGAATTGCAACAAAGAAACCAAATCCTAGAATATACAATCTTCCCTGGATATCTTTTTTCAATTTTAACGCAATGATTATTAAAATTCTCAGAAAACCCAGGTATGCCAGCAGCAGCAACACGAGACCGATAAATCCAAGCTCTTCACCAATTGTGGCAAAAATAAAATCAGAGTAACTCACCGGTATATAGTATTTAACAATTCCAAGACCAAGCCCCGTTCCGACGAGTTCTCCATTGGATATTGCCATTAAACTGTAATCTATCTGGTCGCGAACTTCCCCGCCTTCAGAAGAAAAGAATGATGTGATTCTTTCAAGTTGATATTCCTGAATCCATCCCTGCTGGAACGCCAGTACAACTACTAACAGCATTATCAATGCTAAAAAAAGCACATGACGAAATTTTAATCCGCCTATGAAGAGCATCACAAAGGTTATTATTAGCATAAGGCCGGACGTTGAAAGATCCGGTTCAAGAAAGGTCAAACCAATTATTGGAGAAACGATTAATAGGGGCACTAAAAGTAAATTGATCACTGTTTTCTCTTTGTCTTCAATTTTTGCTAGATAACGAGCCAGTACAAGAATAAGTATAATTTTAGCAAATTCAGAAACCTGGAGGGTCATAAAACCAAAATCAATCCACCTGTGAGAACCACCCCTACTGGATGATAAAAGTACAACGGCAAGCAAACCAATAATTACTGGATAATAAATGTAAAAAGCATTTCGAAAGTGTCTTTTGGCCTTCATTAAGATGACAATTATGGCAGCGATTATCCCCAGCCAAAATGCTATCAACTGTTTCAGCAAAAAATCAGTTGCTGACAAATATGGTAGTCTGGCTTCCATACTCAAACCTGCGCTATAAACAAACACAAAGCCAAGCACTATAAAAAAACTTGTAAATATTGATAATAAAACTAATCTTCTAGTCATTATTTTCAATCCTGTCTTTGAGGCGTTTCACTTTATCAGTGAAATCATCGCCTCTGTGTTTATAGCTTTCATACATATCATAACTCGAACCCCCAGGGCTGAATAAAACAACATCACCCATAGTAATTTCTTCATAAGCCCTATCTACAGCTTCTTCCATATTATTTACGCTTATAAAAGGTATTCTATGTTCCTCAAGTTTTCTTCTCAATGATCTCATGGAAGAGCCTATCATTATTATACGCTTAAGTGAAAACAGTTTTTCAAGCAACTCATCGTAGCTTTCCTTTTTTTCCTTCCCGGCAAGAATTAACACAACTCTACTGGGATCAAAGTTTTTAAGCGCGGAAATAACAGCGTAAGCATTTGTAGCTTTGGAGTCATTAATAAACATCACATCATTTATTGTGCCTACTATAGTCATTCTATATTCCAGTGCCTTATAGTCCAGAAGGGACTGCAAAGAATCAATTGGATTAATTCCAATTAAATATGCAAGCGCAATAGCAATCGAAGCATTCTCTTTGTTGTGAGTTTCCTTTAGTGGAAATCCATTGAAGGGGAGTTCCATTTTGTGAAAACGCAATATACCGTTTTCAAGATCAAAAAATGAACCCTTTCCCTGACTAAATTCAACCACTTTTTTCAAAGTTTCAGCACTTAAAAGCCTATGTTTTTTCTCTACTATCTCTTTTTTAATGATTGAATAACCATCTGTTATTTCCGGGAGAATCATTTTTGACCATATATATTCTTCAAAGGAAAGGTGGTAGTCGAGATGATCCTCTTCAATATTAAGCAAAGCAGAGATATGGAAGTAAGGTTCTCTCTTTCTAAACCAGCTCAACTGAAATGAACTAACCTCAACCACATAAAAATCTATCTTTTCCCTTAACGCTGATGTAAGAGGTGTACCCAAATTACCCCCTGCGAAAACAGCATCGTGTTTTTTTCTAAGTATGTGTTCAACCATTGTAACTGTAGTTGATTTTCCGTTAGTACCAGTAATACCAATAAGCACACCATAATTCCTGTCTTTTAATATGTTTAATGCTATCTCTTGCTCTGTGCCAAAGGATTTTCCAGACTTTCGAATCTTCCTGCCCATACTGCTGTTTGGTGATATTCCCGGGCTGACTGCAAAGGAATCACACAGAAAAAGTTTTTTTGTGTGAGCATTTTCCTCGTATTTGATGTTTTTTTCTTCGAGGTAATCACGTTTCTTCTTATCAAGCATCTTTTTTTCGGAGACAAAAAAACTGGAAGGTTCATAACCCTCTATTTCTAGCAGATATTTCAATAACTCATAATTTGAAGAACCAAACCCAACTATACCAATTTTTCCACTGAGTAATTCCAACTACAACCTCCCCCAGACTAACAAACCGATAAAAGATAATAATAATGCAACTGCAGAAAAGCTAACAGTTATTTTTGTTTCACTCCATCCATTCATCTCAAAATGATGATGGACAGGTGACATCTTGAAAACTCTTTTACCAAAACACTTGTAAGAAAATACCTGTATAATCACGCTGAGCATTTCCGCTACAAATACTGAACCAAAGAAAATTATAAACAAATCAAGTCCTTTTAATGCCAGTGCTGTTGCAAGGATTCCACCTAAAGCGAGTGATCCGGTATCTCCCATAAAAATCCTTGCTGGATGCCAATTATACCAGATAAAACCAAGCACAGCGCCAATAAGTGAAAGGAACAAAACATTGAAATATCCAACAACCACCAAGGGAACAACTGATGCAACAAAAACGGAAGCCGCGAGACCATCAACCCCATCGGTAAGGTTTACTGCATTACTTGTTCCTACAACAATAATTATTGACATTGGAAAATAAAGAAATCCAATATCTACAGGACCTACAAAAGGCACGACAAATTCTGTATGTGGAAAATACGAATAAATTAACAAAATAATAATTGTTGCAGACACAAACTGAATACATAATTTTAATATTGCGCTGAGACCGGCAGCATTTTTCTTTTTGTATTTTAAATAGTCATCAAGAAATCCAGTAGTACTAAAGAGGATTCCCGAAACAAAAATAATAAGGTTTTCTATATTGAAATTCCAGATAAGCGCTACAATAAGTCCAACAAAAATGAATACGATACCGCCTGAGGTAGGTGTCCCTGTTTTGTGATTGTGTAAATCGGGCCCTTCTTCTCTTATAAACTGTCCGATCTTCTTTTTCCTTTGCATTTCGATAAAAGGTTTCAAAAGAACAAAGGTAAGCATAAACGATATGATTAACACCATTCTTTCCATATCAACTTATCCTTTTTAGAAAACTGTTCACCAGGTTTTCCATTTCGATTCCTCTAGAAGCTTTGAAGTAAACAATTGTTCCAGAATGGGCATTATTTGAAAGCCAATCGACTATCTTATTGATTTCATCTGTAACAATATCAGGTGAAATACTTTTTTCAGCATATTTTATTTGTCTGTCCTTTGTGTAAAGTAAAACACAGTCAAATTTTCTCAGTTCCTTACCTAACTGTTCATGAGTATTTTCAGAATGTGTTCCCTGTTCTAGAATGGATCCCACAACAGCTATTGTTTTTCCTGGACTCATTCTTTTGATGGTTTCAATTGCTGCTCGAACAGATTCCAGACTGCTGTTATAACAATCGTTTATTATTGTTATGCCTCTTTTTTTCACAAAACTAAATCTGTCTTTAAAGGGAAGCTCAATTTGTGTCGCAGAAATCTCAAATCCTTCAATACCTAGAGCGAGAAGAACGGTACTTGCAGCCAGAAAATCAAGTAGCTGTCCTCTATGCCAGATGTTCTTGAACCTCAGCATGTATCTCCCCGATGAGTTTTCGAAAACACCAAAGGTAAAATTATTATCATAATAAAATTCCACAAGCCTTTGATTTCCAGTTTCAATGCCAAAATAATATTTTTTGCAGGAGAGTTTCTCTACAAAGCTTACTATATCTTTGTCATCAGAGTACGCAACAGCAATATCTTCACTTTTAAGCTCTGAAAAAATACCAAGTTTTTCCTCAAGAAGGGCTTCTCTATCTTCAAATTTTCCCAGATGAGCTGTTCCCACATTCAGCAGTACTGAAACATCGGGTTTTATTAAATCAACCAGTTCTTTAATGTCACCCGAAGAATTTGTCCCGCATTCAAATATTACCCATTTGGCAGATTTCAGTTGTTCTCTGTTATTTAATATGGAAAGTGGAACACCAATCTCTGTATTATAATTCTTTTCAGTAAAATAAACACTACCCATATCTGAAAGCATAGAAGCCAGGCATATTTTGGTGGTGGTTTTTCCATTAGAGCCGGTTATTGCTATTCTGTTTTGTGCGAGAGACTGGTTTAACACAATTTTAGCCGCTGTTTTTAGTAATTCAATTGAATCTTCTGTTGTAAAATATCTTGAATCCTCTGAAACTTTCCTGGTAATAACATAGGAAGCTCCTCTTTCAACTGCATCCTCTACATATTCATTTCCGTCAAACCTTTCACCTTTAAGAGCAACAAATATGTCTCCGTTTCTGATTTTTCTTGAATCTATAACCAATCTTTTACCTTTGGATTTTTCAATAAATTCTCCCACTGAAACGGGATTCACTTTTTCATATTCCTCCGGAATTTTGTTTCTAAAATCTCTTTAACTACATTTTTGTCATTGAAAGGAAGAGCGTTATCACCTATCAACTGGTAAGCTTCATGTCCTCTACCTGCAATTATGACCATATCCTGTCGATTTGCCAGGGTAAGCGCAACACTTATTGCTTCTCTTCTTTCGGGTATTATAAGGTAAGGTTTGAACTTATTCACTCCTGCCTCTATGTCTGTTAGTATCTCGTGCGGGTCTTCTCTTTTTGGATCATCTGAGGTGAGTACAATTACATCGGAAAACTTTGAAGCCACCTGACCCATTAGAGGTCTTTTCCCTTTGTCAGCATTGCCCCCTGCTCCAAAAACGGTAATAAGCCGGCCTTCGGTAAGTTTTCCGGCAGTAACCAGAAGTTTTTCCAGTGCATCAGGGGTATGTGCAAAATCAATTACCACTTCAAATCCATATTTAGTTGCTTCCTCAACAAATTCAAATCTCCCGGGTACGCCGGTGAAATTTGAAATCGCATCAGCAATATGTTCAACATCATAGTTGAGTGAATCCAATATAGTAACACATGCAGCAACATTATACGCATTATGCTGTCCAACAAGCCTTGTATAAATCTTGTGAGAAGAGCCATACGGTGTTTCAATCGTGAAAAACATTCCTGTGCGAAGCATCTCGAGATCCTTGATTTTGTAGTGAGATTCATCACCAAACCCATAGGTCACAAGCCTATCTTTTGGTACCTCAACATCACATACATTTATCCTGTCACCATTTACAACCGCTTTACCATTTGGTTTCAATAACTCAAAAAGTTTTAATTTTGTCCTGTAGTATTCTTCAAAACTGCAATGAAAATCCAGATGGTCACGGGTTACATTTGTCAGTACAGCGATATCAAATCGTATTGCTTCAACACGATACATGGCAAGTGCATGTGATGAGACTTCCATAACAAAGTACTCATAATCTTCTTTAACCGATTCCTGAAGATAATTTATCAATGTTGAAGGACCCGGAGTAGTGTTTTTAGGATTATTGATAAGCCTTCCTGCCACATGATTTCTAACTGTTCCAATAAGTGATGTTTTCTTCTCGAAACTATCAAGTATATGTTTCAGCATCGTTGTTATTGTTGTTTTTCCATTGGTTCCAGTAACGCCTATAGTAACGAGACTTTTATATGGGTGTCCTTGTAGCTCCATAAGTAATATTGCTTCAGCTCTTCTTGAATTTTTCACATAAACAACTGGAACCTTTATTTCATCAAGATCGAGAGGTTCTTCAGCCACAAAAGCCTTTGCACCTTTTTCTTGAAGATCATGGGCAAGCAGGTGAGAATTGAAATTTGTGCCTTTTATGCATATAAAAATACCTCCAGGAGTGAAGTTTCGAGAGTTATGCGTTATACCATTAATTTCAGGGTCAAGTCCATTCATGTTCACAATTTCAACTACATCTTTGTTAAGGAGCTTAACAATTCGGGATACTCTCACAGCTTCCCCCCCCCTTCTTTAAGCTATTTTATCACTCTATATTTCCCTTGACAACTAAGAAAGGTCATGCTAAGATTAATTAGCAGTCTAATGAGGTGAGTGCTAATGAACCGGAAAAATATAATAGGACCGGACTTGAATGATAGACAATTAAAAGTCCTGTATTGTGTTGTTAAGCAATTTATAGAGAACAGTAAACCAGTGAGTTCCAACCAGGTGCTTGAATATTCGAATCTTGACTACAGTTCTGCAACAATCAGGAACGATATGAGAAAACTTGAATTTCTAAACTACATACATCAGCCTCATATATCAGCTGGAAGAATACCCACGGATAAGGGATTACGTTTCTATTATGAATCAATAGAAAAGCTTTCCAGTGAAACAAAAGAAGAAAGTGCTGAAATTTCTTTGAGAAGAGTTGCAATAATAGCTGATATTGATAGACTTCTTGCAGGAACAACAAGATTGCTCGCAGGACTAACAAAGTGTCTTGTTATCGCTGAAAAACCCGATCTTGACAAACTCAGGATCAAGCATATTACTATTTCTCCAATAACTGATCATTATTTAAACGTAACTGTTATCACAGAACTTGGTGTAACGAAAAATTCAGCTGTCAATGCTTCATTTGATTATGCTGAATTGGATGAATTTGAACGAAGGGTAAACGAGATTGTTGTTGGCAAAAAGATACAGGAAATAAAGGAAGGATTACGAAATGTAACCTTTGACAACGATTCATGGTATAGCGAAAGATTTGAAAGACTTTTTCACTTCATGGAAAGTGTATTCGAAAATGAAAATCTTGATAGATATGAAAAATACGGGCTGGAATATATACTTGGATCTGACAGATTGAGCGTAAAAGATATGGTTGCCATAGCAAAATACGTTGAGAACTCCAGAAGACTTGAGGACCTATTGATAGAATTAACCAGCTCAGATGGAGAAATTGCTTTGATAGGTAGTGAAATCGGAAAAAATGATCTTAAGAGCTTCTCTTTCCTCAGTTCGCCATATGGCAATCAAAAGTTGAAGCTAGGAACGGTTGTAGTAATTGCACCAAAAATTGTCGAATACGAGAGAATACTCGGCTATTTGAAATTCGGTGTAAACAGGCTTTCAGAAATATTAAGTAATCGATAAATGGAGGTGAAGTAGATGTCAGAAAATAAAAAGAAAAACCAATTTAACGAAAAGGATAAAATAAATCAGGAGAATTCTGAAGAGTTAGAAGAAAAAGAAAAAAGTAAAAATAAACAGGAAGATATTCTCATGGAAAAAGAAAAAGAACTGGAAGAAAAAAGCAAGGAAATAAAGCAACTCGAATCAGAACTGATGAGAGTAAAAGCAGAGTTTCATAATTATCGTAAAGCACTGGAAAGAGAATACAATGAACGCGTAAAAAGAGAGAAGGAAAACATCATATTTAAATTGATTTCACTATTCGAGGACTTTGAACGTGCTCTTAATCATAGCGATAAAGCCTCCGAAAACCTGTTAATTGGAATCAGGATGATATATAAACAGTTCAAAACAGTCCTTGTAGAAGAGGGTGTCGAGGAAATATTGCCTTCCATTGGTGAACTATTCGATCCGTTCCGGGATGAGGTTGCAGAAACACGTGTATCAGACAATCGTGAAGAAATGGAAATAATTGAAGTTCAGGAAAAAGGTTATAAATTTGGGAAAAAAATACTGAAATCACCCAAGGTAATAGTCGCTATAAACCCGAATGAAAATAGCGATGCGGCTGAAAATAAAGTTAACACTGAAGGCGAAAATGATTCAGAACAAAAAGATAACCCTCAGGATACAAAAAACGAAAACAACGGTAGGTGATTTTTTTGGCTGCACGCAAAGACTATTATGAAATTCTGGGTGTATCAAAAGACGCATCACAGGAAGAAATAAGAAAAGCGTATAGACAGCTTGTAAGAAAATGGCATCCTGACAGGCACAAAGATGATAAAGCTAGAAAGGATGCTGAAAATAAATTCAAAGAAATCCAGGAAGCCTATGAAGTACTGAGTAATCCTAAAAAGAAAGCGATGTACGATAAATTCGGTTATGTTGGAGATCAGTCATATCAACCTTCAGGTAGCGGAAGAACAACAGGAGGTACTGGAGGTTTCTTTGATGACGTTTTTGGAGACTTCCAGGATGTATTTGATGTTTTCTTCGGTACTCAAAGAAGCAGGACCGGTGCCGGAACACGACAACAAAGTATTAAGGGTGAAGATGTACATGCCAGGATAGATGTAGAATTGTCTGAAGTTGTAACCGGAAAAACAACATACCTTGAATATGATAGAAAAGTACAATGTTCCTCATGCAATGGTACCGGGGCTGAAAATGGTACAAATTTCACTACATGTCCACGTTGTGAAGGAACGGGCGTAGTTCGCGAACAACATCGATCTTTTTTTGGCGTCTTTACAAATACAAGAACCTGTGAAACCTGTGGAGGTACCGGAAGAATAATTGACAGAAAATGCCCCAAATGTAACGGTACAGGATACGTTAAAAAGAAGTACCGGGTAAAGGTAAACATCCCACCTGGGGTAGAAAATGGTGCAACATTACGGATTCCCAGACAGGGACACGCAGGAAAATACGGTGGGCCTGCCGGTGATCTTTATGTCCAGGTACGCGTTAACATGCCTCCTCAGTATGCCAGAAGGGGTAACGAACTCCTTGTAGAAAAAAAGATAGATTATCTTGACGCATCATTGGGAACCGTTATCAGGATAGGACTTCCAGAAGGCGGTTATGAAAATTTGAAAATTCCGCCTGGAACAAATCCAGGTACAACCTTCCGGTTAAAAGGATATGGATTACCACAAATGTCAAGCAATCGTCGAGGGGATATTCTTGTTACGGTTAGGGTTGATATACCAAAACCGTCAAGGAAAGAGAAAAAATTACTTGAAGAAATTGCAAAAAGCAGAAAAAAAGATAGATGAAGAAAATGAAATTGAGAAAAAATATACTTGATTATTTCTATGTTACTTTTGGTTCATCAATAACGGCCATCGCTCTGGTGGCTTTTCTTGTTCCAAACAATATCGTAGCTGGTGGTGTAAGCGGTTTAGCTATAATACTTTACCGAACATTGGGCTGGTGGGTAGGAGCCCAGATGCTTCTTTACAATATTGTACTTTTCACTGTAGCCTTTATCATTCTTGGCATTGGCTTTGGCATCAAATCCATTTACTCAGCTGTGCTACTATCATTTCTCGTTGACTTTCTTCAAAATATCAATTTTCCCGTTTTTAATGCTGCAGAAATCAATGATGGTATGTTACTAGCAACGATATATGGTGGTGCGCTAGCAGGTATCGGTATTGGAATAGTTTTATGGCGCGGTGCTTCAACCGGTGGAACTGATATTGGGGCAATGATAATCAATAAATATCTTCATATTGCTACAGGAACGGGATTACTGGTTATCGATTCAACAATCACGATACTGGCACTTGTGGTTTTTGGTCCTATCGTAGCCATGTATGGAATCATAACAATATTCGCTACCAGTAAGACTATAGACAGCATACTTGAAGGTATAGAACACACGCGCACAGCATATATAATGTCCGATAATCATAAAACAATAAAAGAAAAAATTCTCCAGGAACTATCACGCGGTGTTACAGTTCTCGAAGGTCAGGGTGGTTTTACAGGTGAGACCCGTCCCGTATTGATGGTAACAATAAGGAGACGGGAAATAGGTCAACTAAGAAGAATTATTAGAGATGTTGATTCAAAAGCTTTCACAATAACTGTAAATAACGCTGAAGTTTTTGGAGAGGGGTTTAAAAGATTATATTAGAAAGTATTTAGATGAGAGGTTTTTGGGATGAGATATCTTACTATGGACAGTTCAACAAGAAAATTAATGATTTGTGCTGTAAACAATAATTCAAAGGTAGGTATTTTGTTAGATAATGCCGGGAAACACGGCAAACTTCTTGCTCCTGCTATCAGCAATGTTCTGGAATACGCAGAACTTAATGTAAAAGATCTGGATTTTCTCGGATGTGGAATTGGTCCGGGTTCACTAACTGGTTTGAGAGTGGGCATCTCAACAATAAAAGGTCTGGCCATACCCTGGGAAAAACCTATTGCAGGATTCAATTCGCTGGATATGCTATCCAGAACAACAGGAATAAATGAAAACCATGTTGTCTTGAGAAAAGGCAGAAAAGGTTATTTTTACTGGCAGAGGTACAATAAAATTAATAAAATTGGAAATACATGTTTCAACAGTATTGAAGAATTACACAGAATCTTAGAAAAGGATCTTATACTCATTTTCGAAAATGAGAAAGATAGTAGTTCATTTCAAAAATACAGGATAATAATATCACCCGAACCCTCTTTTGAGGTGCTAACAGAAATTACCAGCAGTCACTATAATTCTGATAATTTGGTCAACGTAATAGAATTAAAACCACTCTACATGCAAAAATCCATTGCGGAAATAAACTGGGAGAAAAAACATAATGATAAAAATGACTCCCTATGAACTATTCAAAAGACTTAAGACTTATTACGGTTCACAAAACTGGTGGCCTGCAGAATCTACATATGAAGTAATCGTTGGAGCTGTGTTGACACAAAACACAAATTGGAACAATGTTGAAAGAGCAATCGATAATTTAAAAAAAGAAAATATCTTATCTCCGTGTAAGATCCTCGAAAAGTCACCCGGCAAGCTAAAGAAACTTATAAAACCCACAGGATTTTATAATGCTAAGGAATCAACTCTCAGAAGAGTTACTGATTTTATTAATAATAACAACATTAACGAAATGCCAACCAGTACTCTCAGACAAAAGTTACTTCAAATTAAAGGTGTGGGACCGGAAACAGCTGATTCAATACTTCTTTACGCATACAACCGTCCTGTCTTTGTAATAGATGCATATACAAAAAGGTTGGTTAAACGCTTAAAAATAACCAACAGAAGAAAATATGACGAATTGCAGCTCTTTTTCCAGAGTGCGCTTCCTAAAGACAAAGAAATTTACGCTGAATTTCATGCTCTTATAGTGGAACACAGCAAAAACATTTGCAAAAAAGTCCCGCAGTGTAAAAAATGTCTTATGAAAGATGATTGCCCGGAGTCACTTTCTTAAAAAGATTAGAGGAACCTTCATTTCATCCTCTGTTAACCCTCCATGCCTTGCTTTCATGGAATTTTCCTGTCCTGAATATTTAAAGCAGAAAGAATAATTATCTCTAGGTATAACAACGAGTTCGCCGATTCGATCAATGTATTTTTTGTTATTTCCTGATCCAAATAAACCCCTTTTTATCGCTTCGTCACGTTCTAGAATTAACAGTTTATCTCCCCAATTATTAGTTAAGATCTCTTTAGTTTTTTCAACATCAATTGTATGAAGATAACACGCTCTGTGTTCTCCTGCAGGTAAAGAATAAAGGTAATTGTAAAGATAATCGTTTTTTGACCACCAGATTTCTTTTTCCCAGGGGGTTTCTTTCTGACCATGATCAGCCGTTATAAAGAAAGCTGTATTGCTTTTTGCTACTCGTCTGAAGAAATCATCAATCATTCTTAAAATCCAGTACGCTTCCATCTCATATGCCTGACTGCTTGACCCATATCTATGCCCAAAGGTATCAATTAAACCCCAATAAGCAAAAATAAGACTCTGATTTTCTTCGTTCCTTAGAATGTCGGTAATCTCCTCTATCATGTCTCCATAACCGTATATACCCTTTACATATCCACCTTTGGTATGCATTCTACTTAAGCCTGTATTCACAAAGGACTTGGAAGTAATATGATAACCCTTTATGCCACCATCATATAAGGTTTCAAAAATCGTTGGTACTTCCAAAAATTTCAGAGGGTCCATTCCGATCTTTTGAAGTCCATCCCTTTCCTGCCCATAGGGTGTAAGCTCAATCATGTTGGAAAGTCCACCGTATTCTTTAAGGTAAAGGGTATAACCAAGCATGCCATGATAGATCGGTGGAACACATGTATAAAGACTTGTAAGAGCACTTGTTGTGGTGGATGGAAATACAGAAGTCATATGCTTGAGCGCATATGAACCGATATGTGAAAAACCACCCGGTTCAGTGATCAATTTTTCCACTGTGCTATAGCTTAATGCATCAAGAAGAAAGACTACAATTTTATCAATTCCATCAAGATTTATTTCTCTAGACTTAAAATCTATTGGTTTACCGGGAGGCTTAATCCCAAAATGCTTAACAAGACCTGAACTAAAATTGGGAATTGAGCCATCATCATAATTCGGCAACAATTCAAACACATTTATCCATCCTTCTCACTAACCCTTTACTGAACCTTTGGTCAGCCCTCCTACAATTTGATCTTGCAGTAACAGGAAGAATGTAAGCATCGGTATTGCACCTATGAGAGCTGCAGCAGTAAACGGTCCCCAGCTAGCTTCAAATCTGCCTGAAAACTGCTGTAAACCAACTGCGTATGTCCACTTATCTATACTCTGTAATATTATACTCGCCATTACAAATTCATTGAAAACATTCATAAATGTTAGAATGGCAATAACTGCAAGTATTGGTCTTGCCAGAGGGAGCACAATTTTCCAGAACGTTTGAAGTCTGTTAGCTCCATCTATCAAAGCTGATTCTTCAAGCGAATCAGGTATCGTATCAAAATAACCCTTTATCAACCATATATTAAAGGCAATATTACCACAGTAGATAAAAATCATTCCAGTTATTGTATCCAGCCCTAAAAATGGCACGTAATTACCAAGGAACTGTAAAAGAGAATATATTGCAATCATAAACATTACCGTGGGAAACATCTGTATCAACAAAAGAAATAATAAACCCTGACTTCTACCAAAGAATCTCATCCTGCTGAAAGGATATGCTGCAAATGCTGCTACAAGAACACTTATTATTGCCACTGAAAGAGCTATTAGGATTGAATTGAATAACCATTTCATGAAATAGAAGTAGGTGCTTTCTTTTCTGGTCCATATCTGACTGATTCTGAAAATTGACCTATCAACCTCTCGCAGTTTACCTTTATGCTCTCCGGAGTATGCTGTATTGAAATCAATCATGTCACCTATTAATCTTTGAGCTCTTTTATAGCTGGCGTTAAAATTTTGAAATTCCCTGTTGAATAACTCTGTCATTTCGTCAAAAACAGCAACATCTATTGAAGCTCCTAAAAATCTTAACTCAACATAATTTGTCATTTTTCCATCAAGATCCCGCTTCATACTTGTCATTTTATCAATAATGGATCTTATAACAGCTGTTGCCCGGGTAATTTCAATATATGCATTATTAAAATCGCTATACCATGTGTACGATCTATATCTCGTATTTGCCTTAATTTGAAAATACTTTTTCATTAATCTGCTAACAGTGTTATAATAACTCTTTGCATCTTCAAGATTTTGGATATCTTCCTGAGCAAAATTCTTTAAAAAATTCAGTTCTGCTATTTCGATATTGCCGTTTAAATGGTGGATGGCATTTTCATATTGTGATTTCGTTTCTACCATGAATGATTGAAGTTCGTCCTTCTCGTTCAATAAATTTGAAAGCTCTGTGTTCTTCTCTTCACGTTCAACAATCATGTCAACATACTGATCGGTATATTCAGTAAGATCTCCAGTAACCCTTGATATATTTGAATAGCTCACTTCAAGAATATTGATAACATTTTCAACATCTGGATTATCCTGATTGACAACTATCAATTCTTTCTTATCTACAAACCAATTCATTACATTTATTGCTTCTTTTAAATGCATATAAACATCAAGATCTCCATCAATGGTTGATAATTTATCCTTTATAGGTGAGAGGTTATTCATAAGTGATTCTATGTTTCCCAAAATCCTTACCGGAAAAGCTCTGTCTGCTTCTTCTTTTGCCTTATCGGAACTTAAAAATGTTTCCAGGGTTTCTCTGGCTCTATCCATCTTTGTTATTTCTGGAACAAGTACCAACCCGGCAACATTCAAAGATTCCTTGATTTCTGGAATTGCTTCATCCAAACTATCTATTCTGTTATTTATCTGAGAGATCTTATTTTCGACAGTGTTTAAATTGCTTTGAGCATCTAAATACTCAACATATTTATATTTTGACAATGCATTGCCCGTTACTTCTCCAATCTTCCCAATCAGGTTACTGTGCAATTCCTTCATTTTATCCCATGTTGCGTCTGCTGCCTTAAATGTTTCATATAATTGGTCTTTTTTCTTTACAATAACTTCAGCTTTTTCCTGTTCTATAAAATCTCCGATATTTTTTAAATTTCTATTGATTACTTTTAACCAGTGATCACTTCTCCACTGCGAATATGAGATATTTTCTAACGAAATATATTCAGATATTTTGCTTAGCGAATCATGAACATCTTCTTTCCCTTCAAATTCATATGAAGATATCAGATTGATTAGTTCACTGTTAAGTTCCAAAATGTCATTATACTGACTTATATAATTATCAATTTCTCTAACAAGTTCTTCAGCGGGTTCTATATTGAGCTGTTCAATATAATATCGATAGTAATGCTCAGCTGAAAAATCATTTGTATCAATAATCTTCAATAATCCAGCCTGATATATGTCTGTGTCTTTTTTATCCTGCAGTTCATTAAGCCGTTCATTGATCATTTCAAGATCTTGTTTCCTAACATTATTAATTCCTGAGACTACTTCATCATTTTTCTGTCTTACGAATTCATTCATTTTTTCAAATTTTGCTTCTATACTGTTAACCAGCGTCGTAGATTCTTCGATATAATTGTCGAACATTTTGGATAGATCGTTAATCTCTTTCTTTGTCTTTTCTTCACCAGTTTCTCTATAATCACCAAGTCCCTGCACAGCCTGTTGCATGGATAGAATAACCCGGGACATACTCTTCTTTGGGAACAATAGATTTTGATAATGCTGTAACGTTACACGGGTAGAAAAAAGTTTTGGAGAAAATGCTGCTTCGTCCCGTCTGATGGAAGTACTAACAACCCATACCATCGGGAATAGTACAATGGCCAATACAATAATCAATATTAAGTGTCTTAACCAGTATCGTTTTTTCTCAATGGCCATTACCTTCTCACCTCTTCAAAGGCTCCTGATAATTTGAAATTCAACCAGCTGAATCCTGCAACAAGACCAAATATAATTATTGAGATGGCGCTTGCAAATCCAAAGTCCTGACCTCTCCCGTAGAAGGCAAGTTTATATGTATATGAGATCAAGATATCTGTTGCACCTGCAGGAGTTGTACTTCCCGGAATTGCTGGACCTCCTTCAGTAAGCAAATATATACCTACAAAATTGTTGAAGTTAAATGCAAAGGTTCCAACCAACAATGGAGCTACAGTGACCAATAACAGGGGAAAGGTTATTTTCCAGAATTTTTGCCAGCGTCTTGCCCCATCAATTGAGGCTGCCTCGTAAAGTTCACCCGGTATGCTTTGAAGAGCTCCAAGCGAAACTGTCATCATGTACGGAAAACCCAGCCATGTGTTCACAGTTAAAACAGAAACCTTTGCCCAGAAAGGATCACTTAACCACCTGATGGGATTTTCAAAACCTAAAAGTCCCTGGAAAAGGAAACGATTTAATATACCGTAGGTTTCATTGAACATCCCATTTCTCCATACAAGCACAGAAATGAAGGCCGGTATAGCCCAGGGGATAATCAGAAGCGTTCTGTAAATCTTTGTTCCTCTTAATTTTCTGTCATTCAGCACCATTGCCAAGGCCAGACCAATCGTAAAACAGAAGACAACACTGAGTCCTGCCCAGGTAAAGGTCCATACAAATATCTGGAAGAAAGGTCCTCTTACCCTCGGGTCAGAGAGCATCTTCATGAAATTGTCAAACCCTACTCCAGAAATGTATCCATCTAAACGGGTTTCTTCTCCGTTTTCCTTGACATCATAAAAATATCCATCTTTTTCAATCAGATTTCTTCCAGTCCGTCTGTTATATAAGATCTGTTTCTGTCTGGCATAACCAGCATCAAGACTTGTAACAGTTTTCATTCCATACTGCCTTTCAACTGTAGCAAAATTCCTGTAAAGCTTTTTTGGATTTAATCTCACCTGATAGTCCTGGGGATTAATAAACTCTGCATTTTTCAACCAGTTACTTCTTATTTCACCAAGGAAATATGCAGCATTAGCTCTCGTTGAAGGATCATTTGGAGAGTAAAAATATACATAATTTTCACCAAGTTCGTTGTTTATTGATAAATAACTGTCATCTTTCTTTGAGACAATTATCGTATGTTTAACTCCGTTAATATTTGCATTATTATTGTCCACTCTGAACATCTCAGAACGAGCAAGTGTTATATTTCCCTCACTATCACGTGATATTACATCCGGTTTTGGAGCAATAAATCGCTTTTCTGAACTTTCCTCTTCAAATATCATGATAAAATCATTGGTAGGTTTATAATCTTCTAACTTAACAAAAACCCAAAAATTATATTCTACTGGATCATCGGGCACATAAAAATATTCATTCAAAAGCTTCTGAACAATTTGAGGCCTGGTAAAAAGATGTCCCGTTCCATAATTTGAAAACGCTGCATCAAAGGTGTAGTACATTGGGTAAATGGTTAGAACAAAAAGCAAAATTAAAGCAGGTATCATGTACCTGTATGGATAACCCTTTCGGCTGAAAGAAATATAATCAATTATCAGCGCTAATACAGCAAGAATTATTGCTAGTCCATATCGAGCATTGATCCATAAAACAAAAACGCCCCAGATAACAAAAGCGTTATAAATTGCAAGAAAAAACATTGCTGCGAGATACATGAAAAACTTTTTGCCAGACACCTTTTACAACCTCCAAAGGTAAAGGATAAGTAATCGCGGAGCCCGTGGGCTCCGCGATTTCAATTTCAAACGGAAATTACATTCCAATAGAAGTTTTAATCTTTTCAACTGCTGTTTCGAAAGCACTTTCTACTGTGTCTTCTCCGTTGATGACCAAACCCAGAGCATCCTGCATTGAGCCCCAGACAGGTGCCATTTCGGGAACGTTGGGCATAGGATCGCCTATAGATGCGCTTTTTGAAAATTGCAATATATCATAGACTTCCTGTCCGCCTGTTTCTTCAACATATTCAAAAACATCTTCTCTAACTGGACCTCTTTTATCATTCAGGAACAATTCGTATTGCGTTTCAAAGGTACTGCAATAACTCGCAACAAATTCCATAGCCTCCAATTTGTTGCCTGATCTTGAATTGACCATAAAGGCCTGAACACCAACAAATGGTACCGGGTTTTCTCCATTAGGAAGATTTATTTCGCTAAATGGGAGGATATCGTAATCAATACCGGCTTCCTGGTAACCTGATGTTGACCAGGGACCGTTTACTATAAATGCAGCTAATCCATCCCTGAATAAAGAATCCATGAGAGAATAATTGGCTCCCTGAGGGATCAACCCAGAATCAAACCAACTCTTAATAAGTTTTCCGCCTCTTATGGCTCCTTCGTTATCAAGTCCTATATCTGTTACATCATAACCTTCATCAGTAAGGTTAAATACATAACCACCAAATCCAGCTATAAACGGATAGGAGAAATAGAAATCAGATGCTGGATAAATGAAACCTACAACCTCATCGTCAGATACTTCTGTGGCAATTGTTTCTAATTCTTCAATTGTTTCAGGCTTTTTATCTACAAGGTCTTTGTTGTAAAGTATTCCAAGAGATTCAATAGCGTAAGGTACACCATACAATTTTCCTTCGTATGAAAAAGCATTAAGTGCAGATTCATAAAACTGGTCTCTTTCTGGTAAGAAAGGAATTGCTTCAATAACACCGTTCTCTACCAGTTCACCTACCCAGTCATGAGCACCCACAATTATGTCTGGACCTTCGCCAGATGGTGCTGCGGTAAGAAATTTCGATTTAATGTCACCAAAATTAACCTGCTCTACTTTTACTTCAATGCCATAGTTCTTTTCAAAGTCCGCTCCAATCTTCTGAAGAACAGGTACCTGAACTTCAGATGTCCAGACTGTAATGGCAGCATTAAGCGTACTAACAAGTGCAAATACGACAAACAAGAATAATACTAATTTTCTCATTTGACCAACCTCCCTTTTAAAAAATGTGTTCTTATGTACATATTATAATTTTAACAGTTTTAACATTGATTTTTTATAAATCGCGTTTCTTAGTAGTAATAACTAAAACATATCAGTAGTTCTTAAAGGTGATTATAATTAATAAGCTTTGTTTTTCTCATTCATGCTTTTAAATTGGATATACAGCTATCCTGTCTGAATATGTGTCCGCCAGTTTAAAATCGATATTAAGGTTTTTTTCATATTCACTTAACAGATAGTCTCTTCCAGTATCTCCTAATAGGATATAGATTAAAAGCTCTTCATCATTATTTGCCAGCAAACCTAATTCTTTTCTTGCATCTTCAATTTCTGATTTAAGATAGTCTGCCGGTCTATTTGTTAGAGGTTCTTCATTCTTTAGTACGGCTTTTTTTAAGCTTCCAGAAATTTCACCGGGAGGTCTACCGTATAAGCCTTTTATATACTTTGTGGTTTCATTGGTAATTATTTTATATCGTTCACCAGAAAGTACATTTACAGCTGATTGTACACCAACAATCTGAGAACTCGGAGTGACAAGCGGGGGGTATCCCAATTCTTTTCTAACCTTTGGAATTTCATTTAAAACATCTTCAAGTCTATGCAAGGCTTTCTGTTCTCTCAATTGATTAACCAGATTGGACATCATTCCGCCAGGTATCTGATTTATTAGTATTTCGGGATTCACAGTTTTCATATTAATATCTGTGTCTTCATGGTTTTTCCGAATCTTGCTAAAATAATCCCTGATCTTCTTCAATTTTCTCAGATCAGCTTTATTTGCGTAACCAAGATCATTCAATGCGATCCATAAACTTTCAACTGGCGGTTGAGAAGTACCTGACGCAAGAGAAGAAATGGCTGTGTCTATAAGATTTGCTCCCGCTTCTACAGATTTCAAATAAGTTAAGTCAGCGAGTCCTGAAGTAAAATGTGAATGAACATCAATGGGCAAAGACGTTTCTTTCTTTATCCTTGAAACAAGTTCAAAGGCTTTTTCCGGCGTCAACAGTCCGGCCATATCCTTTATGCAAAGAGAATCCGCTCCAATTTTCTCTGCAGATCTGGCATACTCTACAAAAAGATCAACATTATGAACCGGACTAATTGTATATGCAATGGCTATCTGAAGATGCATACCATTCTTTTTGATTTCCTCGCAGGATTTTTCTAAGTTTCTGAAGTCGTTCAAAGCATCAAATACTCTCACTCTATTTATTCCATGTCTGGCCATTGTTTTTATAAAAAGTTCAACTGCATCATCTGCATAGTGCCTGTAACCAACAAGATTTTGTCCTCTAAGAAGCATTTGCATTTCGGTATTTTTGAAGTGTTCTCTTAATCTATCTATGCGTTCCCAGGGATTTTCTTTTAGGTATCGTACACAAGAATCAAAGGTTGCTCCACCCCACATTTCTACAGCATCATAACCTATCTGATCCACAGTATCAGCAATTTCAACAAGCTCATCAGTTGTGATCCGTGTTGCGAGCAAAGATTGATGTGCATCTCTAAAGGATGTATCAACAAAACCAACTTTACTCATGTAACAATTCCCCTCTCTGTTGTAAAATTATATTACATACCGGGGAGGGATTATGTTGAATAGTAATTACAAATATGATGTTGTTGTAATAGGATCTGGACATGCTGGTATCGAAGCAGCTCTGGCTCCAGCACGCATGGGATCAAAAACCCTGCTTCTTTCCATCAATCTTGATACTGTGGGTTGGGCTCCATGTAATCCTGCTATCGGAGGTCCTGCCAAAGGTGTTGTTGTAAGGGAAATTGATTCTCTTGGTGGTCAAATGGCAAAAACAGCTGATAAAACCTCAATCAATATACGCATGTTGAATACCAAAAAGGGACCGGCAGTAAGAGCATTACGTTCCCAGATAGACAAACTAAATTATAGCCAGGAAATGAAAAATGTGCTTGAGATGCAGGAAAACCTTGACATAAAAAGTGCTATTGCCACAGAAATCTTAACAGAACAAGGAAAGGTTACAGGCGTAAAAACTCACTTTAAAGGAATTTACTCATGTAATTCAGTGATTATCGCAACAGGAACATTCCTTGGAGGTCGAATCTTTATCGGTCAGGATTACTTTGAAGCTGGAAGATTGGGAGAGTTCCCTTCCAAAAAACTTAGTAAATCCCTTAAAGACCTTGGTTTTGTCCTGAGACGTTTTAAAACGGGTACCCCCGCCAGAATTCATGGAGATACTATTGATTATGAAAAAATGGATAGACAGGAAACATCAGACGAACCTCTTGCCTTTTCATTTTTCTCTGAACCCTACGTACTGGAGAAAGATTACCCATGCTGGTTAACATACACTAACAGTAAAACACACTCGATTATAAGAAGAGATATTAGCTTTTCACCTCTTTACGGAGAAATAAAGCTTATACATTCAAAGGGACCCAGATACTGTCCTTCTATAGAAGACAAAGTAATGAAATTTTCATCAAAGGACAGTCATCAATTGTTTGTTGAACCTGAAGGCAAAAAAACCAGAGAATTCTATTTGAATGGTTTATCTACAAGCCTTCCACTTAAAACACAGAATGAAATGATCCATACAATCGAAGGGCTGGAAAATGCAGTAATAATTAGACCTGCCTATGCTGTGGAATACGATTACATTGAACCCAATCAGCTTTATCCAACACTAGAATCAAAGAAAGTTGAAAACCTTTATTTCGCCGGTCAGGTTAACGGAACAAGTGGCTATGAAGAGGCAGCGGGACAGGGCCTAATCGCAGGAATAAACGCTGTTGCAAAAATTCGCGGTGAAGAACCTCTTGTTTTGAAACGATCTGAAGCATATATAGGAGTTATGATAGATGATCTGGTCACAAAAGGGGTCGATGAACCATACCGTTTATTGACTTCAAGAGCGGAATACAGGTTGCTTCTCAGACACGATAATGCACACCTAAGGTTGACACAATATGGTTATAAGTACGGACTAATACCAAAGTGGTTCTATGAAAAAGTCAGCTCACTAAACGAAACAGTTGAAAAGGAAATAGAAAGGTTAAACGAGGTTGTAGTAAAACCTTCCAACAAACTAAACAATAAATTGTTGAAAATCGGATCATCTGCGATATATCAATCAACAAGAATGATTCAGTTATTAAAAAGACCAGAAGTTGATTATTCTTTACTTGTTGAATTTGACCCTGACCCAATTAAGGACCATAATATCAAAGAACAGATAGAAACGGTTGTGAAATATCAGGGTTATATCAATCGCCTGGAAAGAGAAGTTAGTCAGTTTGAACGGCTGGAACAGGAAAAGATTCCTATCGATATCAATTACGATGAAGTACCCAATTTATCTACTGAAGCCAGAGATAAACTTAAGAGATTGAAGCCACGATCCATTGGGCAGGCGACAAGAATACCGGGTATTACTCCTTCTGATATTATGAACCTTTCTGCATATCTAAAATCGAGAAACTCTAGTTAATATCTCACTATTGACGTTATTTGTTGTTGACAGAGGATATCATGCGTATTATAATCGTTAAAGTCGGGCTCGTAGCTCAGTTTGGTTAGAGCTTCCGGCTCATAACCGGGCGGTCGGTGGTTCGAATCCACCCGAGCCCACCATAGCGGCGAAAGCCGCTTTTTTTAATGATATTATTAATCTATAATGATACAATCAAATTTTGAAGGCAAAAGAATTTTTGGAGAGTGAACAGATGTTTGCAGACATCAGTAATGAATTATTGTGGTTGATTTTCATGATAGTTGATCTATCGATAGCAGTTATAGTTTTTAGATTATTCAAGCGTGAAGGTTTATTCATGATGATCATCGCAAACATTATAATAGCTAACATACAGGTAATCAAACTGGTGGAACTTTTTGGTATAACCGCAACACTGGGAAATATTGTTTACGGTTCAATATTCTTTTCTACAGATCTATTAAATGAGCTTTATGGAAAAAAAGAAGCTCGTAAAGGAGTAATTTTGGGATTTGTTACACTCATGATTGCAACATTGTATATGCAGTTCGCCATCAGGTTCACTCCTTCAGCAATTGAAGAATCACTAAAAGCTCACAAAGCACTCAGCACAATCTTTGGAATATTACCCCGGATAGCTGCAGGTAGTCTTGTTGCGTATCTAATTTCACAGCTTCATGATGTATGGGCATTTGACTTCTGGAAAAGGTTAACAAAGGGAAAACATCTCTGGTTACGAAATAACCTTTCAACAATGGTAAGTCAATTTCTTGATTCAGTTATATTTGTTTTTATTGCTTTTTGGGGAACCCTTGATTTAAATGTTTGGTGGCAGGTGGTTCTCACAACATATGTATTCAAATGGTTCGTTGCCATATTTGATACACCATTTATATATCTTGCCAAATGGCTGCATCGAAAAACATGAAAACCGCTGTGAATGTCTTTATAACTGGTCTCTTAGGAGAAAGTACAGGCAATTTTTGCTGCAATTTTAGCATTATTTTTCAACAAAGAAACGTTGGTTCTTATGGTTTCTCCATTGGAATAATTTGCCAGCTCAGATAATAAAAAGGGTGTTAATTCCTTTCCCTTAATACTCTTTTTTTCCGCATTATTCACGGCCTTTTTTATCCAGCCATTAAGTTTTTCATAACTTATTTCATCTTCTTCTGGAACAGGATTTAAAACCAAAACGGCACCCGGTAATCCAAGTTCCTTTTTCTTAAGAAAAATATCCCTGATTTCTGTTGGATCATCCGTAGAAAAATTGAGTCTGTAATTACTGGTTCGAGAATGAAATAAAGGAAATACTTCGGTATTGAAACCTACTGTAGTAATTTGCTTGGTTTCAAGCAATTCAATTGTTCTTTCAATATCAAGAATGCTCTTAAAGCCTGAACAAACAACTATCATCGAATCCCGTGAAAGCTCAACAATATCCTGAGAGATATCCCAGGTTCTGTCTCTATGTACACCTCCTATTCCACCGGTAGCAAAAACATCTATTCTAGCCTTTTTTGCAAGTGCCATTGTGGCACTAACCGTCGTCGCCGCATTTTTCTTTCCAACAATCGCTGAAGCTATCTCAGCTGCTCCAACCTTAACAACATTCTTATCATTTGCAAGAAACTCAATTTCTTCTTTTGTTAAACCGATTTTTACTTTTCCAGAAATAATTCCAACAGTTTTTGGTATTGCTTTATTTCTTGTAATAATTTCTTCCATTTCTAAAGCTGTTTCAATATTGAATGGACCGGGAAGACCCTTCGCTATTACAGTGCTTTCAAGAGCCACAATATTACCCATCATGTTTCACCTCTTCGTCTGGCCAGAGACCATGCCATTAAGAGTCCGAAAATAAACCCGCCTATATGAGCCCACCAGGCAACGCCTGCTGAACCTGCCGAGGTAACTTTAAATATCCCATTAAAGAACTGTAAGAAAAACCATAAAACGAGATAAAAGTATGCAGGAACTTCAAAAAGAAGTGGAAAAAAGAAAATAGGTACTAGCGTCAAAATCCTGCTCCAGGGGAAATAATATAGATAGGCACCCATTACCCCTGCCACACAACCCGAAGCACCTAAAATCGCAATATTTGAGTTTGACATAAAAGAAAATTGAATGACATTTGCCAGCACACCCCAAGTCAAATAGTAAATCAAAAACCTTATGTGTCCAAGCTTGCTCTCGACATTATCTCCAAACACAAATAGGGTCCACATATTGGTGATAATATGCAGCCATCCACCATGCATAAAGGTAGAACTAAGAAAAGGAATGAAGTTTAGTTGTTTTACAGTCATTTCGTAGCTTCCCTGTACTATAATTCTGCCTTCAGTGTAACGAGAAGGAACAAGCCCAAACCTATGAACAAAAATAACCAGATCAGACCTGTTAAGGCTGATCTCATAAACAAAAATTGCCACATTTAGAGCGATAATCGCATAAAGTACGTAGGGAGGTTTTGAACTTTTTATGCTATCCTTAATCGGAAACATAGTATTCTCCTAACTGGTAGACACTAATTATTTTACCAGATAACTAACTTGAAAAGCTAAATAGCCGGTGATATAATTTTGCGCGTGTGCCCCCGTAGTTCAACGGATAGAACGGTGGATTCCTAATCCGCAAATGAAGGTTCGATTCCTTCCGGGGGTACCAGGAAAGCGCGGGCTACCCGCGCTTATTTATTTTATTCTTTAAATCATGATCGAGCAATTATTAATAAAATGAGGGTACAACTAATAAATTTAACGCTGCCCATAGTCGAATAAAGGACATTATTAATACTAACTACAAATAAATGCGTCTTTTGTCAATTTTGTGGGTTTGTTCACAAACTTAAGTAAGATTACAATTAATCTGAAAGCACAAACTTTAGTAGAGGAGGGTTTTTAGTGGCCGATGTAAGCCTATATCAAAATGCGTTAAGACAGTTTCGAAAGGCTACAGAAATAATGGAGCTTGATCCTTCACTTGTGGAGGTTCTTTCCTATCCTAAACGAGAATTAACTGTAAACTGTCCTGTAAGAATGGATGACGGCAGTATAAAGGTCTTCACAGGTCATAGAGTACAGCACAACATTGCAAGAGGTCCTGCAAAGGGCGGTATCAGATATCATGCAGATGTGACTCTGGATGAAGTCAAAGCACTTGCATTCTGGATGACATGGAAATCTGCTGTTGTTGGAATTCCCTACGGTGGAGGGAAAGGCGGTATAGCAGTTGATCCATCAAAACTAACTGAAGGTGAATTGGAAAGATTGTCCAGACGTTTCTTCTCAGAAATACAGGTAATACTTGGCGAAAACAAGGACATCCCCGCACCTGATGTTAATACCAATGCACAGGTAATGTCCTGGTATATGGATACCTATTCCATGAACGTTGGACACTCTGTACTTGGTATAGTAACAGGTAAACCACTGGAAATTGGTGGCTCAGCTGGAAGAAGTGAAGCCACCGGAAGAGGCGTCAGAGTAGTTACAGAAGAAGCGATTAATTACAAAGACATGGATCCAGAGAAGACCACAGTGGCAGTTCAGGGTTTTGGTAACGTTGGTTCCCATGCTGCCAAACTAATACAAGAAGAGATCGGTTCGAAAATAATAGCTGTAAGTGATGTTTCAGGCGGCATTTACAACGAAAATGGACTGGATATAAACGAATTAATTGAGTACACCAAAACAAATAACGGACTCGTAAAGGGGTATCCCAAAGCAGAAGCTATATCAAATGAAGATCTTCTAACTCTGGATGTGGATGTACTGGTTCCCGCTGCATTGGAAAATGCAATTACAGAGAAAAATGCAAATGACGTCAGGGCAAAAGTTATTGTTGAAGGTGCCAATGGTCCTGTGACACCAGAAGCAGAAGATATTTTATTGAACAAAGGCATTTTCTTCGTACCTGATTTCCTGGCAAATGCTGGAGGTGTAACGGTTTCTTACTTCGAATGGGTCCAGGGTCTACAGTGGTACTTCTGGGAACTTGAAGACATAAGGAGAGCCCTCCACAAAATTATGAGACAGTCATTCAACACCAATGTCAAAACAATGCACAAATACGGTACCGATATGAGAACCTCTGCTTACATAGTTGCAATAGATCGTGTCGCAACCGCTACAAAACTCAGGGGGATTTATCCTTGATCGAATTATTGACATAAACTTAAACGGGGGATTCTCCCCCGTTTTTTGTTGAGTTCATTTCCATAACTAATAAAAAAATAATATAATGGGTAAAGGCATCCTAAAATGAATAAATATTTTCTTAAAAAATAGTATTTTTCAGGAGGTGAATGGGTAGATACGCAATCACCTATATTCATGGATATTAATTTAGAAAACGGACTGGTTTATGACCCTGCGAAAGGTGTTTTCAATAAACGTGATCTTGTTGTTAAAAATGCCATTATTGGTAACGTTGATGATAACGTAAAAAGCCATAATATTAATGGGTATTATGTTTATCCAGGTTTGGTTGATTCCCATCTTCATCTTGTTGCAACTGGAAGACGACAGCTCACCCCCTCACTTGATGACATAAAGGGCAAAAATGAACTTGACTTGTTACTTAAAAGATTTTCCAACAAAAATTTGGTAAGCAGCATATTTAATGCTCGAGGCTGGGATCAGGATAAACTTGGTTTTATGCCTGACAGAAATTATCTTGACAACATTTTTCCGGAAACACCTGCAATTCTTGAGAGAAGATGCGGACATGTGGCAATTGTTAATAGCACAATGATTGATTTGTACAATTTAAAAGAGCTTGACGGTCTCGATGGAACCTGTATTTCACGGGGTTATTTAAAAGAAAGAGCTCTTATAAAATTACAAAACTTAATAACATTATCAAATGAAGAACTAAACACTTTCCTGAATAAAGGAATAGAATTACTTTTAAAATATGGAATAACAAATATTCACACAGATGATCTTCACGGAGTTGAGCTAGAAACTTTGATCAGAATGCTTTCAGCTCAAAAAAAGATAAGGATTTTTGAAAAACTCAATGTACCGTTTTCACAAATTGAAAAAATAAAAAATTTCAAGCTCTATGAAAATGAATTCTTGAAATTAGGTTCAGTTAAAATATTCCTTGATGGATCATTTGGTGCACGCACCGGAGCTTTGATGGAACCTTATGCCGATGATAAAGATAACAAAGGCTTACTTTACTATTCAGAGGAAGAATTGAAAAAAATCCTAACCCTTTGCGAAAAGGAAAAGCTACAACTCTCCGTTCACATCATTGGTGATAGAGCCCTGAAAATAGCTCTAAATGCATTCAGTAACTATCCAAATAGTTCTTTAAAACACCGACTAATACACCTTCAGGTAGCTTCTGACAACCAAATTGAATGGATGGCTGAAATCGGTTTAATAGCGTCATTACAACCAGTATTTTACACCTCTGATAACGCGATGGCTCTCGCAAGATTAGGTGAAGCACGATTCAAAAAAATAGCCTATCCTTTTAAGAAGATGCTTGAATCAGGAATAAGTATCTCATTATCTACCGATTCACCTGTTGAAGATCCAAACCCCTTTCTCAATATTATTGCAGCAGACAAATTCTTTGACAGAAAAACGACTCTTTATTTATATATGATTAACGGGAGAAGTCATGGATTTTCAAATGATTCAGGAAGGCTTTTATCAGGAGAAAGAGCAGACTTTTTTATAACAACCACAAACCTTATTGAAGCATCGAAAAAAGAATTAAAAACGACCGAAGTAAAAGCAACGGTAGTAAATGGAGAACTTGTTCATGGATCTTTACCTTGAACAATTAACCTGAAAATACTCTCTATCTTCAAGTCTAATTGCTGTTAATTTGCCTCCATAAACGCAACCAGTATCTATACCAATTTTAGTTTTATCGAAATATGGTCCGTCTAAGAATGGCGTGTGACCAAAAACAATAATTTTACTGTTTAAAGGTTTATTACAATATATAAATTCTTCTCTGATCCAGATTAATTCCATTTTATCCTGTTCTTCAAGCGGTTTGCCAGGAACCAAACCTGCATGAACAATCAGATAATCTCCGGTCAGATAATAGAATTCTGTACTTCTGAAAAAGTCAAGATGATCTTTAGGAATTGAATTGATATCTCCATAACTCTTCAACGTTGCGTCCATCCCGTTGAGATACCAGATCCTTCCTAACTTTTTGTCATCCAGATAGTCCAGTAACATCTGTTCATGATTACCTCTAAGGAATATACATTTGTATTTATTCGAAAGCTCAACAAGAAAATCTACTACTCCTTTTGAATCTGAACCTCTATCAATATAATCACCTACGAAGATCAATTCATCTTCCTTTTTTACAGGTAACTTTTTCATAAGCTTTTTAAGACTTTTCAAACAACCGTGAATATCCCCTATAACATATCTCATACTAAAAAATATTCTCCATTATCAATTTCCAAACAAATGAAAATCCTACACCGAATACAGGACTGAGAACCCACTCAATTTTCCTTTCCTTTGAAAAGATTACTCTATAAACAATTGCAACAAGCACAGAAATAATAACCCACTCAATCTTTCCTGCAAAGGCAAAGATATATATTACCAGCCTTTCGGTTATACCAATTGAATCACTTTTCATTGAATCAATAATACCTTTTCTAAAGAAGTAAGTAACACCTACCGTAACCAACAGAATACCTAATAGATACCATGCAAAGGGAGTCGTAATAAATGAAGCGTGTAATAAATCTGAGACAAGAAAAGACAGGAATGCATACAATATGATTGCCAGGAACTCTACTAAATCCTGAGACAACCGGGTTCGTAAAAATAAAATCACAGGTAATAACACAATGGCAATCGTAAATACAAAGATTCCCTTTGGGGTAGTAAACAATGTATCAAAACTAAAGGCAAGAATTACAAGTGCACCCCATAATATCTGATATAAATTCCTCTTTTCTTCCATTTCGCCAAGTTTATTATTATTTACAAAAGCGTGATTGGCAACAATATAAGCAACCAGTAAATGAACAGGCATATGTTTATCCTCCTATTTCAATTTCTTCCATGGTATCACAGGAACAGCAAAAGTAGCAACAATCAGAGAAATTAAAACCCCCGCTGAAAGGCTGAAGCCAAAGTATCTCAATAATCTTCCTTGAGCCAAACCAAAACTCATAAAAGCAAGCATGGTAGTTGCTGCTGACATAGTTACTGACTTCAGAGTGCGGGCTGACTCATAACGTTTGACCCGTGAAGCACCATGTATCATGTGTACCATTCCATCTACGCCAATTCCAAGAATTAATGGAGCAGAAATAATTGTAACAAATGTTGTTTCAATACCCATTATCTCCATAGCTCCAAACATAGATAACAGCACTCCAGTTACAAGTATAAGCAACTTAATACTATCAAAAATACTCTTTCTTTCCAGATAGATAATTAAGAAAATAAAACCGATCGCAAGCAAGGAAACAGGTGTTGTGATTTTTCTGACAAGGTTCATCATATGGTAATAAACCTTGGGATATCCTCCCGCCTCTTCTTGATACTCCTTAAGACTTTCAAATAGTATTTTAATACCATTTTCCTGAAATATCCTTAAGCTCGGTTCAGCTGAAAGAACAAAATAATCATCCCCCTTTGGAGTAACATAATACAGCTGCTTGCGAATATCTTCCGGCAAATAGTCAACCATTAGATCCAGAATCTCAGATGTTTCATTAACATCTTCCGCTTTTTGCATAAATTCCAGTAAAGGACTGTAATATTTATTTTTCTTCAACAAAGATTCAGTAACGGGAGAATCTTTAAATGATTCTACTGAATGCAAAACCTGTCTGAAATTTTCTAAGAATCTCGCTTCATCATCTCCCAGAAGATCAAGAATGGATGTTACGCTATCAACATTCTCATTCTCTTTGAGTTTATTTGAAATGTTCCGTAATTCTTCAATATTTTCCGCAAAAAAAGGAACATTGTTCGTTAACTCGGACCCAAAAACTCTTTCTAAAAGTCTCAATGAATTCATTGTTTCCGATTTTTTTGATATCAATCCTGGTGGAGTATATGAAAAGTTTCGAATGTTTTGTATTCCAAAATAAGATAGAAAGACTATAAGTACAACAACGACAGACAGAAAAATCCCGGAATATTTTTTCACTATCCTGGAAAGAAAATAGAAATATTTATCTAGTGAATGTATTTTAGCTGATGCCCCTCCCTTACTAATTGATGTAATAGATAGAGCAGGTAAGAAAAAAAACATCACAGCGAAAAATACAAGGATACCAAGTGCTGTCAGAACACCTAATTCTCTTATAGCTGGAGCTTTAACGAAGGAAAGAATCAGGAAAACAAAACCTGTTGTCAAAACACTCACAAGCAATGGTGTTGATGTCACTATGTAAGTTCGATAAAGAATTTCCACAGGATCTTTTGTTCGTTTTGATTCATCTGCCATGCGTGTGATTATATGTATTCCATAATCAATACCAAGTCCCAGGGTTATAGCGTTAAGAAAGGTTGTTACGATATTAAGTTCACCAAAAATAATGTATGATATTCCAAGGGTCAAAAACATAGAGACAGCAAGTGAACTAAACATAAAAAATGTGATCTTTATACTGGAATATGCTAAAAAGAATAATATTGCTATTCCAATTAGCGAAACTATTGTCGTAAGAGTGAAATCAAACTGGGCCTGAGCATGTGCTTCAAAAGTATTAAAATGATCCCCTGTCATACTAAAATTTACTCTCTGATCATCTAATTTACTCTCTATCCATTTCTTCAAGCGAGGTGCTACACTCTTAACATATGAAATATTAGTGCTAGGCCCATCAAGCTTAAACCCCATAACAAGAATCATGGGGTCTTCTTCTGGAAAACTTTCGGGCATCCTTATGTAACTCTCAAATTGTTTACTCTCATTTTCACCCATTAAACTATCACTTATTTGTTGAAATGAATGAATAGACAAACCTATTTCTCTGATGGCAGAAAAATCATAATTAAGCAATCGATCAAAATTTTGAGGAACAATTTCTTCTTCGACGCTTAAATTTTGTAGCTGATCAGGATTCAAAAGAAGAAGCCCCAAAGGGCCTTGATTGGATATTATATCAAATCTTACCATACCTTCAATGTGCGAAAATTCATCTATACTGTTAAATATCTTTTCAGCTGTCGCTTTAAGTGCCTTGATACCATCTTGATTTTTTAGTTCTGTCTTTAATACTACGTAGGAAATATTCTCTGTATTATTGCTAACAGAAAAACTTTCATACTTCTGAACCACAGGATCATCTGGTGGTAAAATTCTCATAAAATCAGAATTTACCATGAGTTTAGAAGATAGATACGCCCCAAGTATCGATAATGAAATGAAAAAAGCGATTATTGGAATTTTATAATTACTAACAAAGCTACTGAGCTGTCTCATAAACTCACCTGAAATAAAAAACTGTTTTGCTTATGACTTGCTTAATTAGTAGTTCTTTTAGAATTGTTAGTTTTTTCAACTATCTTCTGGAAAACAAATATATTTCATTAAAAAGCACCTGGAAAAATTTTAAAACCAGCTAATTTTAAAGGGCTGGAAATTTCAAAATATTACTTCCAGGTGCCAGTTGTAAAGTATATAATTTCTTATTTTATCTCTTCCAAAAGAACTTCTAGTCCTTTTTGCAGTTGAATATCTTTATCAAAATCAATATTTGCTTCAGTTGTTGTCATGCCCTCATTGGAATCTATTATTGTTTCAGTTGCATCAACAGTAATATCAGGTAAAATACCCTTTAAGTGTATATCAGAACCATTGGGAGTTAGATAATGTGCTGTTGGCAACCAAATCTCACCACCATTAGATAGATCATAAACAGTCTGGACGGCAGCTTTCCCAAATGTTGTAGCCCCGATAATAGTTGCCAGTCCATGATCTTTGAGTGCACCCGTTAAGATCTCAGAACCTGAAGCGCTTCCTTCATTTATCAGAGCAATCATAGGTTTATTTTGAAGATATTCGGCAATATTACTTCCCCAGGATCGATAGATTTCTTTACTCCCATCCCTCTCCTCTATTGTTATTACCGTTTTTCCGGCAGGTAAGAGAAGACTTGATATATTGAGTACACTATTCAACAATCCTCCAGGATTATCTCTCAAATCGATTATTAAACCATCATACTCAACAACTTCACCCAGTGCTTTTGCAAATTCATTATATGTGGGTTCACTAAATTGTGTAATTCTAATATAACCAATTTCGGTTTCTTCGTAATCAAATTTTGTGTATTTAACCGTCTTAATTTCAATTTTTTCTCTTACGATTATTATGTTAATTGGTTCTTCCAAACCCTCTCGAATAACTTCTATTCTTACTTCCGTGCCCGGTTCGCCTCTTAGTAAGTCTACCGATTCATAATAGCCGGTTTCAGAAACCTCATGACCATCGATAGTGATAATAAGATCTCCTACTTTCAGACCGGCCTTTCTGGCTGGAGAACCTTCCATTGGTGACACTACTTCCAAACAATCATATTGGGAATTGTACGTAACTACTGCTCCAATACCTCCATATTTTGATTCTGTGTCGATCCGGTTTTCCTGGGTCATCCTTGGAGTAAAATACCAGGCGAAGGGATCTTCGAGCCCTTTCATCGTTCCCGTAAGTGTTTCATTTAGTATATTCTCGTAATCAACTTTTTCAATATCATAGTAATTATTTTCGATATAATTCAGTATTTCAAAAACCGGTTCGAATTTATCTCTTTTTTCCTGGTTGGTAAGATCTTTAAAGGCACTTAGAGTAAATACAACAATAAGTAATGTTATTACTATTGAAATTTTTAAAAAATTTCTTTTCATTGTTAATCCTCCCTGTGTTTCTCTAAAAATATATTCAAAGAAGAACTATTCTTATTCAAAATGTACTAATGTCAAAAAAAAGAGGTAGTTAGATTATATTTGCTTAAATGTCTTCTTTGGTACCATTATACATTGTGGTATGAACAATAATTCAAAGCTTATATTCTTCTTAGATTAATAAGGTTCTCAATAAGTTCATTAAGATTGGAGGCATCGCCTTTTTCGTTTATTTCCAGAACGCATTTTTTGGCATAGGTTTTTGCAACCATTTCTGAAATTTTCGAAAGCGCTGATATTACTGCAGAAACCTGTGTGAGAATATCGGTACATGATCTATCCTCTTCTATCATTTTTTGAAGTCCCCTGAGCTGACCTTCAGCTCTTTTCAGCCTATTAATTACTTTTTTCTTGTTTTCTAGATTTTCCACGATGTTTCACCTCGAATCTCAATATTCGAATGTACTCCCTCCAATGAATTCTCTAAGTATTGATGTTTTAGGAATTTCTTCAAATACTGTTAGTGGCAAAAAGTAATCGATAAATCTTAACAGTCTTTTTGCTTCAGTATATTCCGGCTGTTTATTATCAATTTGAACAAGCAAAGGTTCCGCAAACATTTTCAAAACAGCCAGTTCGTATATTAAAGCAGAGTTAAACATTACATCCGCTTCTTCTTGAAAGGGAAAGATATTTTCTTCTTCTCCTTTCCTTACATTTGCCCACATTCTTATAGTGTTTTTCGCAGAATGTCCCCTGAATTTATAATCCCTTACTATTCTTCTTAATAAACGTACATCCGTTGTTGGTATTCTATTCATGTCATCAAGGTTCATCTGTGTTAAAGCACTTACATATATTTTATACTTCTTCTCTTTAGGTATCGAACTTGTTAGCTTTTCGTTTAGTCCATGAATGCCTTCTACAATTATTAGCTGATCCTTTTTCAATCTGGTTGGTTTATCACTATGTTCTCTTTTGCCCACCTTGAAATCATATTTCGGTAACACGACCTTTTTGCCCTTCATCAAATCAGTCATATTTTTATTAAATAGCTCTAAATCGAGAGCCGTTATCGATTCAAAATCATAGTTTCCATTTTCATCTAAAGGTGTTTGGTCTCTATTTACAAAATAATCGTCAAGAGAAATCTGTAGAGAAGTTATACCCAGTACCTTTAAGTGCAGCATAAGTCGTTTTGAAAATGTGGTTTTTCCAGAACTGGAAGGGCCTGCAACAAGAACAAGATTCTTTTCTTTATGTTTTGCAAGTTCATCTGCTATTTGAGCACTTTTCTTTTCATGTAATACTTCTGCTATTCTTAACAGCTCTATAGCTTCGCTGCTCCCTTCCGCAATTATTTCATTTAATTCCCCCACTGTTTTCACTCCTAGAATACTACCCCATTGCTCATGTTCCATAAAAATTGAAGCTAATTTAGGTAAATCTTCGAATTCAGGCACCTTATTCGGTGAATCATTTGTTGGAAGATTCAGAATAAAATAATCACCATATGGAATCAGGTCAAACCACTTTAGTGCCCCTGTACTCATGGGCATATAACCATAAAAATAGTTCACAAAACCGTTGCAATAATATGTGTTAACAGTACTCTTTTTTCTGTATTTGAATAATAAAGATTTTTCTTTTTGATAGTCTTTTTCAAAAAAATTTATCGCTTCAAATTTATCCATAGAATCCTTGATAAACTTCAAATCCCTGCTAACAAAATCGCTCATAATTTTTTTAACATTTTCCAGAAGGCTTTCGTTCACAGTATAATCCTTTAATTCACATACCAATCCAGAACCAAGAGAATGATGAACATACAACTTTGCTTCCTTGTATATTTTTCTGAATGCCATGAGCATTATGAAGAGAATCCCTCTGGTGTAGATTCTTAATCCATCAGTGGTTGTTAAATCCAAAAAGTCTATTTTGCCACCCTTTAACAGTGGTTTTCTTAGTTCAAGGAGTGTGTTATCAAGTTTTGCTCCCATTATTGGAGAATCAAAATACTTCTGGTATCTGGCAGCTATTTCATGAATCTTAGTACCGTAAGGGACTTCTTCTTTTTTGTTAGTTCTTTCAAAAAATATCTCAACAGTTTTCACATAAGATACCTCCTGAAGACTGCTTGACACTAACAATCTATAATGCTAAAATCATCACGTATTGGGGCGTAGCCAAGCTGGTAAGGCATCAGAATTTGGATCTGACATCCGGAGGTTCGAGTCCTCCCGCCCCAGCCAAAAATGAAATAAGGTGGCTCGATGGCCACCTTTTTTTATTGTATGGTATCTGGAATATCGAGTTCTGAATCCATTTCGGTATCCATGTTTGAATCCAGTTCTGTGTCTAGTTCAATATCTGTATCCAGTTCAGTGTCGGTTGTACCTGTTGATTCCTCAGACTCTCTATTTAGTTCTTCCAATGTGAAAGTAATTTCGTCAATTTGATCCTGCAGTGATTCATCTTCGGGCATTAAATTCTTCAACATACGTAGATATCGGCGTTCAGCCATCATATATAACTGCACTAAGTTTTGTGACTGATCAAGATTTGAAAGTTTTTCGTATGTATCAACCATGAGAAACAGAGCTGAAATCTTTGTATTTGTTCCTGCTTCAGTACTTTCAATGACTTTTTGGTTTAATTCTCTCTCCATTTGATTTAATGGATATTCGACCAAATAATTTCTTGCCTGTTCTCCAAAATACTGCTGATAGTAACTTAAATAACTCTCAAAGGTTGAAGAATCATTAATTATTGGCTTCAAATTTTCTTCATAGTAGTTCTCATAGTACCTGTAGACAATCTTTGGATCCTCAGAATCAATTCTGTACATATAATTTATGACCTGGGACGAATAAGGCATTTCTTCATAAAGAAATCTGACAACTTTTTCAAAACTTTCTTCAAAGTCCTGAAGTTCTTCATCAACCTGTTCAAGAATTTCCTGTGCTGTAGATACATCAGAAATGCCAAGTTCGTTCTCATATTCAAAAAGTGTTTGTGCCTTCTGATAGGTTGAAAGTTCACTCTTATTATCGCTTTCGTTTATTTCCTGGATTTTCTCTTCTATTTCTTCAGGTGTAAGTGTGAGAACTGTAGATGGTAATGTTTCTCTGTAGTCTATTATATCGGTTAACATGTTTTTTCTATCGTTAAGTTTTGAAATTTTATCATCTGTAATCTTGGTATAAAGGACTATGGGAAGATACCCTCCAGAAAGTACTATCTGGTCATCTTCCATAAAAATTTCCTCTTCAAGACCTTTGTAAAAGTCATCTAATTCTTCCTGAGTTCCCTGAACCTTCTGATATCTATCATATAGTTTCATTTCTGAATCGTTTATCACGTATTCAAAATTGCTTTCTTTTTTATACTGCTCAAACCATTTTTGAAATTCCTGATTTAGATAGTCATTCTTTACATCAGAATAAACAGATGAGAGTTTCAACTCTTCGAAATTATCAAAGGTTGTTTTTGAAGCTACCTTGATTAAATGATAACCATATTGTGTTTCTACAGGGCCAGCAATTTCGTTGGGTGTAGCTGAAAAAGCTGCCTCTTCAAATTTCTCAACCATATCCCCTCTCTGTATCTCTCCAAGACTTCCACCGGTCATGGCACTGTTTGTATCAATAGAAAAATCACTGGCAGCTGTACTAAACTCTAATTGTCCCGAAACAATCATATCTTTAATCTCATTGGCAGTCGCCTCGGAAGATACGAGTATATGGCTTGCACTTACTTTTTCATGCTCTCTCTTTATCTCTTCTTTATTTTCTTCAAAATATCTGACAAGTTGTTCTTCGACATCATCGAAAACGTAGTCCTTAACTTTGTTCACGAGTATCTGACCAATAATTGTATCTTCAACAAGAGACCTGAATGCCTCAATAGAACCATAAATACTGATAATCTGGTTTCTCGTGTTTTCATCTGATGTATAATTATTGACAACTGAGTCAGTTTGAGCATCGAGTTCTTCTTGAGTCGGGTATATCCCTTCATTTTTTGTGTAGTATGTAAGCATCTTTTCCTCGATGAGATTCTTCAAAACCATATGTCTGATTTCAATTTCACTTGGAACTTGCTGTGTACCAAAATAGGCATTTATTTCTTGACCCTGCTGCCTGATATTATCAATGTTTTGCCTTGCTCTACGTTCAAATTCTGTAACGGTAACAAAATAGCTTTCATCATCAAGCGGTGTTCCATCCTTAGTTAGGTATGCAACTGCATTTTCATATGATAGATTTGTTTCCTGTTCCTCAGTATTCCTGCCCTGACCTGACAGATAACTGGCAACCGACCACCATATTACTCCAGCTCCAAAAAGTACTGCTATTGTCCAGATAATTGGTACTTGAATTCTCTTCATTAAATCTTTCTTTTTCATTGCTCCAACTCCTTCCAGCTTCTATTAAACTCATATAATAATATAACTTAATCTCACCATTATCAACCAATAAGGGGAGGTCGCTGTTTAGCACTTCCTCCCCTGCAATGAACGATTATATCATAGCTAAATTACCATTTAAATATTCATATCTCGATATACACTCACACATCCTTTGCGTAAACTCTAAAATCAATGTTGTCAAAAATGCTGTCTATCCATTCAAGGGTTTTTAGTTTATCTACATCAATATTGTTATTTTCCAATTCCTTTTTTAACTCCCTGAATCTATTAAGATGCGTTTTGGTCTTATTAACCGCATATTCTACCGTAGTTCCGGTGGTCATTATGAAAGCCCAATCACTGGACTGAGCAAGTAACAACTCTCTGGCCATTTGATTAAGTACTCTTTCCTGTAGTTCATTTGCATGATAGTATTTTTTTGCCAGATCTATCATGGTTTCAACCGCGTTATCAAGATGTCTGTAAATCCATTCATTACTTCCATTTAGCCAGACTTCGTTATAACCGTTTGCACCCCAGGTAGAAGCTGCAGGAGTGACTATCTGTACACTGTTCAGCGTATCTATGACTTCGCGTGGTGTATGTGGGTTCAACTCTTCAGCTTTGTCAATTTCTCTAAAAAGCTGTTCAATAAATAGCGGCCCTTCATACCACCAGTGACCGAAAAGTTCTGCATCGAAAGGAGCAGTAATTACAGGTTCAATACCGTCAAATTCTTCCAATAATTTTGAAACCTGCTCCTTCTTTTTATTGATAAAATCACTGGCATGTTCTTTCACAGCTTCATATGCTTCATCGATATCAAAAAGTTCCTTTGAATTAAGATCGGTCTTTTTCGAGGTTATTTTATGATACTTTATTCCGGTATTACAGCGTTCTCCGCTTCCATCAATATAAGGTGCAATATAGTGTTCTTCTCTATCAAACCCAATATCTCGATAAAACTCTCTATACCTTGAGTCACCTGGATAACCTACATCAGCACTCCAGACCTGTTGACTTGATTCAGGATCTCTAGCGAACACAAAAACCCCTTCTTCTGTCATTACAGGCCTGTAAACTCCATATGCCGGGGCAGGATCACCAAACCACAATCCGTGTGAATCTACGAAGAAAAATGAAAGACCTTGTTTTTTTAGATATTTGTCGAGACCGGGCTCATAACCACATTCTGCAAGCCATATACCATCTGGTTTTTTACCGACATGTCTTTCGTAGGCATTAACACCAACTTCTATCTGAGCATTCACATTTTGAGGATTATGCATCATTAAAGGCAAGAATCCATGGGTTGCATTACATGAAATGATTTGCAAGTTTCCCTTATCTTGAAAATGAGTAAATGCCTTTGTCAAATCACCTTCAACTGACTTAAAATGCTTAAGGATATCTTCATAATCTTCTTTATAATACTTTGCCATTTTATGTTTGCGCTGGTCTTCATTTTTAGTACGTTCAATTTCTTTATTGGCAAGTTCAATTAGTTTGTTCATATACTCCTCATACTTTCTCTGCAAATCTTTGTTTGCAAACATTTCCATAAGCGGAGGTGTAATACTCATAGCCAGTTTGAAATTAATTCCATCTCTTTCAAGGCGTTCAAAAGCTTTTAAAAGAGGGATGTATGTTTCTGTTATTCCTTCAAATAACCATCTTTCTTCCATAAACTGCGGAAAATCTGGATGATTGATAAATGGGAGATGTGCGTGAAGCATTAAGATAAATTTTCCTTTGTTCATAAAAAGAACCTCCCACTTAAATGTTTCGAAAGAATTTTAAGATATTCTTCAGAAGAAGGATTACCCTGTATTGACGATAACCTGCTGGAACCAATAAAAGCACTTTCAGAAGTTGTCTTCAGGTGAGCTGGAGTTACCCTTCTTTTTCTTCTTTTTAGATCTGCCCAGGTTTCATGCTTTCCATATACTGGGAAATTTCTAGGAGTTGTAATCACGTTAGAAATTAATAACCTTTTAAAACCTTCAGCATAGTAACCAATTTCTGCAAGATAATTCGCCCCAGCAAAATTCACTTCAAAATACCAGTTACCCGGATATGAGTTTATTGTAGTTTCTTTGGTCCTATTAGCATTATCCCCATCAAATATTACATTGGTCACATCATGCAATCTTAATTTGAGTTCATATTTTTCAATCTTCTTTTTTGTGTTCTCAGAAAAATCCCAGTAAACATGAACCCAATGTGGGTTTATTGGAAAAACCACAATCTTATCCTTGCTATAACTCTCAGGTAAATCGTATGCTTCAGGTTTTGATTGAATTTTCCTTTCTTCTCTCTGCTTCTTTAAAACAGATCCGCTAAAAGGTAATTCCTGATAGGTTTCATTATCCTTTCTTTCTTTTTCTTTTGCCTGTTTTTTCAAAATCTTCACAATATCACGTTTTTTCATAGTTCTCCTAAGCCTTAGCCCCAGCGATTTAGCAAAACTCCTTAATTCTTGTATTGTAGGTGAAGATTCTAAAAACTTGAGAATCTTCTCATTTTCCACCTTTTATCCCTCCCATATATCTCTGAACTAATCATAACATATAAAAATTAGACTTTACAACCGCTGAGACGTAATTAATTATAATAATGTCACTTTTACTCTTATATTCTGTATATTTCTTGTTCTAATAACAGTATATCGCCTTCAGATATTGCTGTTCTTCACGGTTAACACTTTTTTAAGGTACTCTGCAGCTTTATCATAGGGAACATTGTTCTGTTCACCGGTATTCATATTTTTTATTGAGACCTCATTAGATTTAACTTCGTTCTCTCCTAATATTATCGATATTGGAGCACCAATACGTGAAGCATGCTTAAGCTTATTACCAACATTCCTATCAACAACATCCACAAAAACGGAAAAATCTTTTTCTCTTAAATATTGAGCGAGTCTAAATGATTCTTTTTTTGCTACTTCATCGATTGCCAGTACAGCAATATCAGGTCTTTCTTTAATGACGGGAGTAATATTCTCTTTTTTAAGAACAAGAATAATTCTATCCAGCCCGGCAGCAAATCCAACGGCTGGAACTGATTTTCCTCCGATTTGCTCAACCAGGCCATCATAACGACCACCACCGAGAATTTGATCCTGTCCTCCAAGAACATTTGACCTTATTTCAAAGGCTGTTTTGGTGTAGTAATCCAGTCCTCTTACAAGAGATTTGTCTATTGTAAACTCAATATCGTTTTCTTTCAGTAAATGGGTAAGTTTATTAAAATGTTCAGAACATTCGTCACACAAATAATCATGTATTGAAGGAGCTTTCTCGGCAATTTTCTTATCTCTATCGCAATCTAACAATCTAAGAATACTGGTTTCGTATCTTTTTTTGCAATCATCACAGATCTTATCTAGTTTTTCTGAGTAGTAATCTTTAAGCGCTTTACGATATTTAGGTCTACACTTTTCGCAACCAACAGAATTGATTAGTAGCTGTGAATCATTTATTCCCAATTTTCTTGCAAAATTCACCGAGAAATCAATTATCTCAAAATCTGCTTCAGGGTCATCAGAACCCAGGGTTTCTATTCCAAACTGATGAAATTGCCTTAAACGACCTGCCTGCGGCTTTTCATATCTGAACATTGGTCCAATATAATAAAGCTTTAAAGGTGAACCATAATTAATGAATCCATTTTCTATATACGCACGTGCAATACTTGCAGTCCCTTCAGGTCTTAATGTGATCGATCTTCCACCTTTATCTTCAAAAGTGTACATTTCCTTCTGTACAACATCTGTATATTCTCCAACACTTCTTTTAAAAAGCTGTGTTGCCTCAAACATGGGGGTTCTTATCTCCTGAAAAGCATACTTCCTTGTTAAATCATGAATTATATCTTCTACGTAATGCCAGTATGTAATTTCCTCCATATAAAGATCCTGTGTACCTTTTATTCGATTGATCATGATTTATCGCCCCTCGACTGTTTTTTTGTAGCAAAACGTACATCTTTGATAAGCTTTGTAATACCGAAAATTATAACAAGAAATTCCAGCCTGCCCAGAAACATACCTGCAGTTTCTGTCCAGATAAGACCTAACGGAGCATCGGGTCCGGTAATTCCAACTGAAAGTCCCACCGTACTTAAAGCAGAAGCAAATTCAAAGGACGCATCAGCTAGTGAATGTCCGTATGATGCCAATATGCCCGTTCCTATACCAAAGGTTACAAAATAAAGAGTAAAAATAATTAAAATTTCCTTCACCAATGATGGCTTTATATATTGTTTTTTTTCTCCTTTCCAGATTTCCGTTTCTACAACAGCGTTTCGAGGTAAGAAAAACCGTTTTATCTCTAAAAAGATAATCTTTATTATGGCAAACAACCTGAATTGCTTCAACCCACCTGAAGTAGAATCCATATCCCCGCCGAAAATCATTAGAAGGGTGAGCAAATATAGACCTGTATGATATCCCTTCGAACTCCACCAGGAAACATCAACCGTACTAAAACCTGTTCCGGTAAGAGCCGAGACTCCTTGAAATAGAGCATGCCTGAATGCTTCTCCAACACCGGTAAAAATCAAAGAAAAAGTCGTAATCAACAATAGTGGAGTAAAAACAATCACTGTTAGTCCCATAAGTTTTGGTTCGCCATTTTTCCAAAACGCTCTAAAGTTTCCCTTCCATAACGTGTAATGTATGCCAAAACCAGTTGTGCCAAGAAACATCAAAACAATTGTGACAATCTCTATAGATATGCTATTAAATCCGCCTATTGAACTTGAATGAGTAGAAAAGCCCCCTGTGGCGAGAGCAGTCAATGAATGGTTAAAAGCGTCAAAGGTATTCATCCCTACCCAGGTGTACGCAATGAAACCACCTAATGCATAACCAAAGTAGATAACAAGTATTCTTCTTACCGAACTGCGCACATTGGGTACAAGGTTGTCCATCCTACCCTCAGCATGATACAGTCCAAATCCTCCAGGACCTGCAATTGCTGACATCATTATGATTGCAAAACCTGCACCACCCATGAATTGAAGTATGCTTCTCCAGACAAGGTAAATTTTTGGTATAGCATCTTCATTGACCATCGTAAGTCCGGTTGTTGTCCACCCACTTGTGGATTCGAATACTGATTGAGAAAAGGGTAAAATATCACCAAGATAAAAAGGCAAAGAAGAGAAGAAAATCCCAAAAACCCATACCAGGACAACAATTATTGCCCCTTCCTGCACCGTTAAAGGTGTACCAGGTTTCACTTTAAACGTCATCCTGAATGCAAGGCCAAAAACCAGTACAATTAAGGCTGTATATATGAAGGGAAGCATTTCAGAAAACTGGTTTTCTGAATACCAGAAAAAAAGCATCACTGGCAGCATAATAATTATTGGGAAATAGGTGAAAAGCTGTCCAATATATCCAAGAATAATTCTGTAACGTTCTTTCATAGTTATAAGATACATTTAAACCTCTCCAAGAAGCACAGTAAAGACCGATGATTGAACCGAAGGCGTACTTAGAACAATCAAGGTGTCCCCAGATTCTATACTTGTATCACCACCCGGTATAATTACTTCTTCTCTTCTTATTATGGCGCCTATAACGCTGTTTTTTGGTAATTCAAGGTCTTTTAATTGTTTGGATACAGCGGGTGAATCATTGTACATTTCAACCCTGAAAACTGAAAGTCGCTCTGAGTTGGGAATTAAGTTGGTAATTTGTTCCCTGAAAAGGCTATCTTCTACAACCCGCGAAAGAATTTCTGTAGGACTCACCACCGATGCAACACCTATTTTTCTAAAAACCTCTATATTATCGGGGTCATTTACAAGCGCTATTGGGCGATTCAATTTAAAAACCTTTTTAGCCAGCATACATGCAATCAGATTATCCTGATCATTTGGTGTAAGCGCAACAAATAAATCATCAAAAGCAAGCTCTAGCTGTTCAAGAACATGCCTTTTACTACCATCACCATTGATTATGGTAGCCTTCCTTAAACGTTTTGCCAGAACTTCACAGAACTCCTCGTCTTTATCTACAATTGTTATTTGATGGCCTTTATCCTGAAGCCTTCTAGCTAAATGATAGGCAAGGTTTGTACCAGCTATTAAAACTATTCTCATTTATTATCACTCACATCAAAGCCAAGTTTCTCTTCTATACTTTCTACTGCAAGCATTGTCGGACAAATTATTTCAATTCCAAATTCTGAAAAAAGTTCAATATTGTTTGGATCTGTAACCCTGGCAAGCACACGCGGCACGCTGAAGTACTCTTTTGCAACCATTCCAATCATTACATTGGTGTTATCATCCGAGGTCAAAACCAGAACAAAATCAGCCATGTCCACTTTTGCTGAATAAAAGGTTTCAAGCTCCGTAGCATCTCCAGTAATCGTAAAACCTGTAAATTCATAAAGAAGAGACTGAAAAGCAACTTCATCTCTATCTACCACCACAACACTGTTACCTGTTCCTGAAAGCCAATTAGCTATTCTAGAACCCAATCTTCCACTACCAAAGATAACAACATAGTATCCCTTTTTCTTGGCAGTTCCTCTTAGAATAGGCATATCATTCTCTCCTAACTATTATCCACTTATTTTTCAAGTAATTCCTTGGCTTCTCTGAAATTCTCATCCAGTGCAAGAGCTGCTTTTAGATGTTTAATTTTTTTATCCTCACCTGAAGTAAGTGATAGTAAATAGTGAGGATATGGGCTATCTGGAAAATCCCTTATCAATCTTCTGATTTCTTTTGTTGCCTTACTAATTTTTTCATCCTTCAACATTTTTTTAATTTGCCTGACTCTTTTCTGTAGACCTTCTTCAGCCCTCACACAATTTTCAAAGGCTTCAGTCAATTCCTGAGGAGCAAAGGGTTTGGTAATGTAATCGCAAACGCCCATTAAAAAAGCTTTTCTTATCATATCAGGTTTATCAAGCTCAGTAACAACTACTATAGGAAAAGAGCAACCAATCTCTTCAAGGGTTTCTATGAAAGTAAAACCATTCATATTGGGCATTTTTAAGTCCAAAAACATTAGATCTGGTCGATCGCTCTTCTTTATACTATCAAGTGCCTCTTCAGATGTTGCAAAAGTAACTACATTATGACCTTCTTTGATCAAAATATTTTTGATAAGCCTTCGCACATTTATTTGGGCATCTACTATAAATATATCAGCCATAAGGCTATCCTCCTGATTATAATCTCGGTATTCTTTAAAGGACTTAGACGAATTGTTTTCTTATTTGCAAATGAATTACCAACGTTATCACACTGCCAATTATAACTGATAGATTGAAGGAATCAACTGTAAACTGAAAGTTTTGTTCCAAATAACCTGATAATGAGCTTCCCAGTAGAATTAGGAATTTGAACAAACCCAGTAAAGAAGAAAACATAGTACCTATAAGAAGATGTGCAGCCCGTCTTTGTGGCTTTTCAAGACTCTCACGAATACCAAAAAAATAGATACCGGCGCTTACACCCAGTACAATCCCAAAAATTATATCCTGTTCTGCGTAAATAAATCCTGTTAATGTATTTAAGGCCATTAATGAATAAATTATTCCCAGTATCCACAACCAAAAATTTATAATATGTACGCTCACATTAACAGTCTCCCTATCAATGATATTATTAACGCCACCACATAAGCAATTGAAAAACTATATACTATTGACAATACAAGATATCTCCATTTTCCAGTTTCATTTTTCAGAACTATGAGTGTTGGCAAGCATGGAACATAAAGCAAAACAAACATAAGAAAAGCCAGTGCTCCAAACTGGGTCAAACCAGATTTCATAAGTTCAACAGCAGCTGAACTATTAGCTTGTGCGGACAGCGTCAATGTGGAAAGAGTTGAAACAATTACTTCCTTTGCAGCAACGCCAAAAATTAAAGAGGTAACCATCTCCCATGTAAACCCTATTGGAACAAACAAAGGTTCTAAAAAATGTCCAATTTTCGCCGCAAAGCTTTCAGTAATCTTTCCAGGTACAGGATAATAAGACAAAAACCATATGACTATTGATGAAACAAGAATAATGCTTCCGGCTTTTTTTAGAAAATGTTTTCCTCTATTCCATGTATATTGAATCAGGGAGCTGATTTTTGGAGTTCTATATCTGGGAAGTTCCATAATCATTGGTGCTGGTTTTCCTTTAAATAATAGCTTATTAATAAATATTGATGAAATAGCGGTTATAAATATGCTAAACAGATAAATTGAAAAAATTACTATCCCCGCTCTGGCTCCAAAAAAGACTCCTGCAATCATTATGTAGACCGGTAATCTTGCGCTACAACTAATAAAAGGTGAAACTATAGCTGTAACGATTCTTTCCTGGGGTTCGCTAATTGACCTGGTGGACATTATCGACGTAACATTACACCCAAAACCAAGGAGTAAAGACATAAAAGAACGTCCACTTAGTTTTAATGCATACATGGCTTTATCAACAACAAAAGCAGCTCTTGGGAGATATCCGGATTCTTCAAGTATACCCATAACCAGAAATAAAATGAAGATATTTGGAACAAAAACAAGGACTGCTCCAACACCTCCGACTATACCTTCACTTAACATTTTAGCCAGCCATTCAATGCCTATAAGACTGTTAATAAAAGAGCCAAGTACTCCCAATCCTTCTTCAATCATCAGAGCAAAGGGTTCACCAAAGGTAAATGTAATCTCAAATACGAGATACATAAACGAAAAAAATATTGCCAGTCCAAGATACTTATGTGTAAAAACGTGATCTGTAGCAGTATTCATTCCCCATTTTTCTTTTCCTGGTTTTTTATAGGATTCTTTCAGAACATATTTGATGTGTTCATATCTAAGTTGTGAGATTTCACTTGAAAAGCTACTTTTTAGATTGATACCGGTAAGTTTGCAAATGTCTTCATCGCCTTCTAGTACTTTTATTGATAACCATCGACTGTCATATTCCTTCAATTCATCCCTGTTTCTAAAAATCGAAGAAAGCTCTGTTATCCTATTTTCAATCTCTTTACTAAACATGTGATGCACATGAGTACTTCCAATGTCATACTTAAATATTCCCTCTGCAAAGCCTTCTACTCCCTCACCTGTGTATGCAGAAATTAAATGAACAGGAATACCGAGATGTTGCCGTAGTTCCTTAGGATCAATATAAATATTTTCCTTCTTAGCTTCATCTATGGAATTGATTGCGAGAACCACATCTCCACGCATCTCAAGCACCTGAAAAAGAAGGTAAAGACTTCTTTCCAGATTAACTGCATCAGCAATAACCACAACTATTTCAGGATCTTCCTCTATTAGATAATCCCTGGTAATCTTTTCATCAAGACTACTGGCTCCCAGAGTGTACGTGCCTGGTAGATCAACCACCTTAAAAGATTTGTTCTCTCTTTCCAATTTTCCAACGCGCTTTTCTACAGTTACACCGGGCCAATTAGCAACATACTGCTTCATGCCAGTCAATAAGTTAAATACACTAGTTTTCCCTACATTTGGATTACCAAGCAGAGCAATTGTTCCCAAATCTTTTTTCATTTGATTTTCTGAACGAAAAGTCTTTTCTCTATTCTTTTCTTTCATCTTTGCTTTCTCTCACAAAAACCTTTTTTGATTTTCCGTATTGCAACCAAAACCTTCCTTTGGTAGTTTCAACAAATTTCCGATTTACATGTGAGATCAATACTCTGATCTTATTTCCAGGTTTTATGCCCATTTTTCTAATATTTTCTCTAAATCTATAACCCCCATGCAAAAAGGCAACTAGATATTCTCCTTGATAGGCAGTTGAAAGGTTTATAATGTCACTTTTTACCGTAATTTGCGATGCCTGAGATTCACGGAGTGTGATTTCCGTACCTTTTATTCTATAAACGGTAGGATCTCCCAGTGGAGCTTTTCTAATTACTTCCACATGCTCCCCTGGAACGAATCCAAGACCATACAATCGTTCTGAGAATCTATCCGGTAAATTCATTTTTATTATCTTCCCCGTCGCTCCTGCAGGAAGTTCAGATAAAGGACATATCATAACATCACCTTATTGAGACCAATTCTCAATAATTTTAACACACTCTCTTACAGATAAACAGCACAAAAACAAAAAAGGGGACTATTAAAGTCCCCTTTTTAACAATTCGTTACCTTTTATTTATTTAATACTGAGGCATTTGTGGTGTCTGCTGCTTATCCTCATTTTCATCAGGTTTGTCAATAACCGTAGCTTCTGTTGTAAGTAATATACCAGCTATTGAAGCGGCATTCTGAAGTGCACTTCTTGCAACCTTCACAGGATCAATAATTCCAGCTTTGAACATATTGCAATAGTCATTGTTCAGTGCATCATAACCAAATTCAACATCGTCTGATTCGAGCACTTTATGTACTATAACCGAACCATCGAATCCTGCGTTTGCAACTATCTGTCTCATTGGTACATCAAGAGACTTGAGTATGATATTTGCTCCTACCTTAAGATCTTCGTCTTCAAGTTCTTCAATGAATTTCTCAACAACTTTCTTCGCTCTAACAAGTGCTACTCCACCGCCTGCAATAATTCCTTCTTCGACTCCTGCACGTGTTGCGCTGAGAGCATCCTCAATTCTATGTTTTTTCTCTTTAAGCTCGGTTTCAGTGGCAGCACCAACTTTTATGACTGCAACACCTCCAGAAAGTTTTGCAAGTCTTTCTTGTAGTGTCTCCTTTTCATAGTCAGATGTCGTTTGCTCAATCTGTCCTTTTATTTGAGAAATTCTCTGTTTGATCTCATTTTCATTGCCCTGGCCATCAACAATTATTGTGTCATCTTTCTTAACCTTAATTGTTCCTGCTGTACCCAAATCTTCAAGCGTTACATTATCTAGTGTTAAACCGACATCTTCACTAATAACAGTTCCACCGGTTAGTGTTGCAATATCCTGTAACATTGCTTTTCTTCTGTCACCAAATCCAGGTGCTTTTATCGCCATGGAATCAAGTGTTCCTCTTATCTTGTTAAGTACAAGTGTAGATAATGCTTCTCCTTCAACATCTTCAGAAATAACAACAAGAGGTTTCCCCGCCTGAGCAACCTTTTCCATAACAGGCACCAGTGATTTAACTGCGGAAATCTTCTTATCAGTAATCAATATATAAGGTTCTTTGAGTATGGCTTCCATTTTCTCTGGATCTGTGACAAAGTATGGAGAAATGTAACCTCTGTCAAACTGCATTCCTTCAACAAATTCAACATAGGTTTCCAGCGTCTTCGAATCTTCTACTGTTATTACTCCATCCTGTCCAACTTTATCCATAGCATCAGCTATAAGCTCACCAATTTCAGGATCATTTGCAGATATTGAGGCAACATGAGCAATGTCGTCTCTACTGGTAAGTTTTTTGGACATATTCCTTATCTCTTCAACAGCTTTTTTAACAGCTCTTTCCATACCTTTTCTTATGAGTATAGGATTACCACCAGCTGCAACATTTTTAATGCCTTCTTTAATCATTGCTTGAGCCAGAACAGTTGCTGTAGTTGTACCGTCTCCTGCGATGTCATTGGTTTTTGATGCTACTTCTTTAACTAATTGTGCACCAAGGTTTTCAAACTTATCTTCAAGCTCTATTTCTTTAGCTATTGAAACACCATCATTTGTAATTGTTGGAGAACCCCAGCTCTTTTCAAGAACAACATTTCTTCCTTTGGGTCCCAGTGTAATTTTTACAGATTTCGCTACTGCATCTACACCTCTTTCAAGTCCTCTTCTTGCTTCTTCACCATAATGAATAATTTTAGCCATTCTTTTTTACCTCCTTTCAGTCCTCAAGTTTTGCCAGTACATCGTCTTGATCAATAATGATATAATCTTCTTCATCAATCTTCAGTTCAGTACCTGCGTATTTGGAAAAAATGACCTTATCTTTCGGTTTTACATCAAGATCTTCAACTTCTTTTCCAACATCAAGTACCTCAGCTTTCATTGGTTTCTCCTTTGCTGTCTCGGGTATTACAATACCCCCTTCTGTCCTCTTCTCTTCTTGAATTGGCTTAATCAATAATCTCGATCCTAACGGAATAACTTTCACGATGAAACCTCCTTTCAACATTTATTTTTTTAGCACTCTAACCTTGAGTCTGCTAATTTATATAATAAAGCAAGTGAATGTATTCTTCAATAGGCATTTTTTACAATTAACAAAATTTTTAATTTAATATCAGCAAAGAAAACCGATTATGTTCAATTATCTAACTGTTAAAACCCATTTTTTGCCTTTTCTTTGTTTTTCGTCAAAACAACTTTTATTGACCATTTCGAAATTTAATTAGACGCTTCATCCATTTATCGTATAATTGTGTTAATCTATAACAATCATTTTAAGGGTGATTTTTGTGAGGAAAGCATTTTTCTTTTTAATTATCTCATTGATTTGTGTAACAACATCTTTTTCTAGTAAAGTATTAAAGTTTCCAAACGCTGATGTATATTATGAAGTCGGTTATAAAGCCATTGCAGTAGATACAGGTAGAATATTTGAGAAAATAAGACCTCTGGCTATCGATCTGGTAGGCAATGATCCGGGAAGAATAAATATAATAATAAAGAATATTGGAACGGTTACAAACGGTTATGCTGTTCCCCAATACCATAAATCTATTACAATATATACCTGGCCACCTGATAGCTATATTGCAACAAGGTTAAATTCAGTAAGCTGGTTCAGACAGGTTATTATGCATGAATTCACTCACATTGTTCACCTCACACATATCTCAGGGGTCAACAGATTTATTACCAATTTCTTCACAGGTTCTGAATTATTGTCTCCACAGTATTTTACTCCTTTCTGTGAGTCTGTAACCCTGCTAGCAGAATCATCGGTACATTTTGCAGAAGGCAGATTAAACAATCCTATTTGGAGCAGGGGAATGTATTTATCGAGTTTAAAAGGAAATTATTTTCCAGATCTTGCCTATGTACTTGCAGTTAATGATGAAGATTATCGAGGGGGGTTTCTTTATTATAATTACCCGGCAGGATTTTATAAGCACTTAATTGAGAGATTTGGTTTATCAAAAGTAAGAGAATTTCACTCAATAGTTTCAGAAATGCCACCGGTTCTGGGTATTATAATTGCTTCCAACAAAGCCTTTGAAAAAGATATCAACAAGCTTTACAACGACTGGAAAGAAACACTTTCCCAAGAATTTCCTCTTAAACAAAGTCAATTCAATGAAGTTTTTATAGCAAGTAATGGAAATATAACGGATATATGGTCAGATGACAGATTGTATTTTTCTTACGCTACAATGGGTAACGCATCCTCCTGGGAAAACAAGCATAAAATTAGAATAACTTCTCTAAACGATAAAGACAAATTTTCAGAAGAACTAAAAGGAGTACTACCGATCAGAACAAAAAGCGATAATGGTGTACTAATCCTTATGCAAAATGAAGCTGAAGGCAGAAAATTTACACGTGTACTATGGAAAAAAGATTCTAAAGGTTGGAAAGAAATTTATAGAGGAAACATAACTGCCTTTGAAATAGATAACGGAGATATCTACGTGGCTATCTATGATCAAAAGAACAGAAAATCAGCGTTGTTAAAGAATAACTCTTTTCTACTTGAAACCGGGTTTCATATAAAGGATATTGAAGCATCAGAAAACGGAACAATAGCTCTTATGGTTGATGATGAGAAAAGACAGGGTAGTATAGCATTAATGAAGTCCGGAACATTAGAATTGATCCTTGATGACCCGATACTGAAGAGTTCATCTATTGAATGGTTTAACAAAAAAATCATCTTTACTGCCGCATATAATGATAACTTCATGGACGCCTATTCATTTGACCCTGAAACCAAAAAACTCTTTCAAATAAGTGAAGGGTTGTTTCTTGAGAAAGTAGTTTCTTTTAACAATAAAATTTACGGAATAGGAAATTCATTTGAAGATAAGGGTATGTCGATTTTCGAACTGGAAACGATACAAAGAGAAATTTCCATACCTGATTTTGCAGTTGAAGACAAATCTGTAAATACTGATTTCGTGGAAGGTAATTTTCTAATTGACTCAGCCAAGTATTTTGTTAATCCGGTTATTTATTTTCCTTATGCAGGTTTTAACAATATTAATGATTACAGTTTGGGCTTTGGCACTATCCATGTAGATCCCTTCGAAAAACACAGATTAATTCTTAATGGAAATTATAACTTTGGCAAAGAACAATTTGTCTTCAGTTCTGATTACAATTATAGAATGACCAAAAGATTATCAACACAGTTGAATATGGAATTAACACTTCCTTCCACAATAACAGGAACATTATCTCTGGAATATCTCGTGATTGATAAAATTCTAAAGCCAGGAATAACATTAAACGGAATTCTTGCAGGCACTTACAACACAGAAGGAATTTTTAAAGTTGGTTTAGGAAACAAAATCACAGGTGACTGTTGGAGTATATATCTTAATCCTTCCATGAACTTCACTATAGATTCTGTTGGTTTAGAATTATCGGGTTCGATCTCAATGGCACCTACATTGAACACATTGGTAAAGGGATCATTTTATACCGGTACCAATCAGTGGATAATTTCTGCAGTTCAAAACCTTTTTGATATCTATTTAGGGAGGGTCCCCTGGTTTTTTACGTCAGAAGTGGCTCTCGGCACAAGAATATATGGTGAACTGAACAATTTCAATCTCGGAGTTATATATATAACGATGGGTATTAATGATACCTGGGGTTTTGGCATAAAAATGTACCCGAAGATTGGTGTTTCATTAGATGATGAGTTCGACGTTTCTTTGTTTCTTGAGTTGACCTCTCAGCCATAGATTGAAAGAAAATTGATAGGGGCTCTCTTTGAGTGCCCTTTTTTGTTATTAAAATAAGCAAAGACAAAGTATTAAAAACGAAAAAGTCTTGAGGATGTAAAAAAAGTGAATCGAATTTAATCTGGACTTAATATATCGGGTTTTATTTTTAGCTATACTTATTAGTGAAATATATAACAAAAGGAGGAAACAACATGTCTGATGCAAAATTTAGAATAAGAGCGACTTCAGAAAACCCAACAAAAACAATGGTCAAAGCGAGAAACTTTGAGATGATTGTCGATGAACCGGAGCAGTTTGGCGGTTCAAATAATGGAGCTACACCAGTTGAGTATGTTCTAGCTTCGCTTGCCGGTTGTCTGAATGTAGTAGGTCACATGGTAGCAAAAGAAATGAATTTTGAAATAAGAAGTCTTTCATTTGATATTTCTGGACCGCTCAATGCTGATAAACTTTTTGGTAAAGACACAAATGATAGAGCAGGTTATAAAAACATTCAGGTAACAATGAAACTTGATACAGACGCTGACGAGGAGACACTAAACAAATGGGTTGAGATTGTTGAAAACAGATGCCCGGTTTCAGATAACTTAAGCTATGAAACACCGCTAAGTATTTCATTAGAAACAGCAGTTGAAGTATAATAACTAAGTTTTTTTCACTACTGCCCCATAAAGGGGCAGTTTTTTTATTTATGTTCACAGTTAATAAATCACTGAAACTACCGAGCCATTAAGAATTTTTTCTCTCTTCGTTTTTCCTTGCTTCTAGATAAATTTAACCATGTTTAATAACTCAAAATAGTATTTTGTTTTATTGCAGTTCAATCTTATAATAGTAACGTTAACGATAACTGTTAACGATAACGTAGGAGGAGATTATGGGAAGAGTCACTTTAAAGGATGTTGCTGAAAAAGCTGGAACATCTATGATGACAGTATCAAGAGCAATAAATGGGAAACCAGGAGTTGGAAAGGAAACCCAGGAAAAAATTATGAAAATTATCGATGAACTTGGTTATCGTCCTCATGCAGATGCCCGAGCTTTACGAAGCGGGAAGACGGGTCGTATAGGAGTTGTAGTTTCTGATATAAGAAACCCGTTTTATGCTGAATTAGTAGGCGATCTGGAAGATCTAGCAGAAGTAAAAGGTTATTCGATAATTGTAACCGATACTGGACGAAAGCTAGAACAAGAAAAAAAGGCGGTAGCAGATCTAACAGAAAGTGGAGTCGATTCTATAATCATAGCTCCTGAAGGATATAGTGTTGAGCATCTCGTAGACACCAACGAATCAGGCACCACTGTAGTTATTTTTGGTGTGCACTGTAAAAATCCATCACTTTCTGAAGTATGGATTGATGAAATAGAAGGGTCCAAGCAGGCTGGGGCTTATTTTAAAAATAAAGGAATAAAGAATGTAGTTTTAGTAATGGGAAATCCAAGAAAGTTTACGACAAGAGGAAGGGTAAAAGGTTTTAAAAAAGGATTTGGCAATTCAGTGAACAAAGAAGACATATTTTATCATCCGGTAGACTGGAAAACTGCTTATAACACAACGAAAAAATTAAAAAAGCTTCCGGAAGCATTTTTTTGTTACAACGATCTTATGGCTATGGGAGTTATTAAAGCGTTAAACGAACGAGGAGTCATAACAGGAAAAGATGTTCTGGTAATTGGATATGACGATGTTTTTTTTGCAGAACTGGCAGGATTGACAACATTAAGGATACCAAGAGAGAAGATGGTCAATAAAGCTTTTGAAATGACCTTAAATGGAGAACAAAAAAAAGAAAGGTATGTACCTAAACTTATTATGCGCAATAGCGCTTAACAGGAGGTGGATTTTGTGAAGAAACTCATATTACTTGTTTCATTGTTAATGTTTGCTCTGGTTTCACTTGGAGCCGGTGAACTGGTAATCAATTCCTATATGTCTGATCCGGCACCTAGAAAGGTTTTTGCTGAATTAGTAGATCAATTCAGAGAAGAACATCCCGAACTAGAAGTTACCGTAAACACCTTTGCTCATGAAGATTTCAAAACCTTGCTAAGAACATGGTTGAATTCGCCCGAAGCACCGGATGTTGCTACATGGTTTGCAGGGGAAAGAATGAGGTACTTTGCAAGCAAAGGTTTACTCGAACCAATTGGTGATATCTTTGAAGGCGGATTTGAAGCGTACTTCCCGGAAGCATTCAAAAGTGCTTCAGCATATGATGGCAACATATATTTTGTGCCTCAATCCTGGTACTGGTGGGGAGTATACTATAGAAAATCTGTTTTTGAAGAGTTAAACATTCAACCACCGATCACCTGGTCACAATTCACCAAGGTTTGCGAAAAACTGAAAGAAAACGGATACGTACCTATAACAATAGGTACAAAGTATCTCTGGACAGCAGCAGGCTGGTTCGACTCTTTAAATATGCGAGTCAACGGAATTGGTTATCACATGAAATTGACCAATGGAGATATCCCTTACACAGATGAAGGCGTTAAAAAAGCATTTGAATACTGGAAAGAATTAATCGAAAACGACTACTTTATTGATAACCATACATCCTACACATGGCAGGATGCAGCCAATTATTTGTTCACAGGGGAAGCTGGTATGTATCTTATGGGACAATTCATCAAAGATGTTGCTCCTGAAAACGTCAAGGATGATCTTGATTTCTTCAGATTCCCGATAATCGATGGTAATGTTGGACTTTATGAAGATACTCCTATTGATGGATTTATGATTCCGGCAAAAGCCAAAAACAAGGAAGCTGCGAAAACATTCTTGAATTTTATAGCTTCTAAAGAAGCCCAGCAATATTTTTCTGAAGAACTCGGAAGACTGGCTGCGAACAAAAATGTACCTGCACCAGATGCACATGCACAAAAGGGGCTTGAGATGATTCTTGAATCAGACGGCGTTATGCAATTCTATGATAGGGATTCAAATCCCGAAATGGCAGAAAAAGGTATGAATGGATTTGTAGAATTTATGGTATATCCAAGGAGACTTGAAGCAATACTTAAGAATCTGGAAATGCATCGAATGCGCATATATTCTGAATAATATTGTTTTTTCATCAGTGGGGGTGTACAAAGCCCCCATTGTTTATTAATTTATTGGAGGAAAGCTAATGACAGCGAAAAAATGGGTCCCTTATGCTTTTCTGGCGGTACCGTTGACAATGTACTCCATATGGGTACTTTATCCAATAATTAGTACCTTTGTACTAAGCTTTACCAGCTGGGATGGTGTATCACCCACAATGAAATTTATTGGATTCAAAAACTTTGTCGAATTGTTCAATGACCCATATTTTGGTGTATCTGTGATTAATAACGTAAAATGGCTTATCGGGTTTGCTGCTGTTTGTGTCCCTTTAGGGTTGTTAATTGCAATGCTTCTTGATCAAAAATTTAAAGGTACTAAAATCTACAAAACTCTTATTTATTTACCTATGACACTATCTTTTGTTGTTATAGGTCAAATCTGGTGTTGGATCCTTGAGCCAAGGCACGGAGCCATAAATACCATCTTAAAAATGCTTGATCTCGAGCCTGTGGGTTGGCTGAGCGATCCAAATGTTGTCACATATTCTTTAATAATGGCTGCTTCTTGGCGACAAATCTCTTATGCCATGGTAATATATCTGGCTGGATTAAAACAAGTTCCAAATCAACTGGTAGAAGCAGCCTGGGTAGATGGTGCCAACGCATGGAAAAGATTTATTCATATAATTATTCCCATGCTAAAGCCTGCCACTGTTGTTGCAGTTACAGTGAGTATAATCGATTCCTTAAGAGCTTTTGATATAGTTTATGTCTTAACCAGAGGTGGACCATTTTATTCATCCAGTGTTATGGCAAACTACATGTATATACAGAGTTTTCATAATTACAGGATGGGTTACGGTTCTGCCATTGCGGTAATACAGTTTTTCATTACTCTTGGTTTTATTCTGTTCTACATGAGATATGTCCTTAAATCGGAGGAAGAATCATGAAAAAACTACTAATTTTCTATATATTGGGCACATTAATAGTATTGCTGTGGGTTTCACCATTTATGATTTCCTTTTTTACTTCTGTTAAAACAATGGATGAATTAATGGTAGAACATCAGTGGTGGCTTCCACCTGATATATGGCATTTTGAAAATTATGTAACTGCATGGACCGACGCCAACATGGGAAGATACTTTTTAAATACATTCATAATAACAATACCTTCAGTATTGGGAACTCTTTTCCTGTCAAGTCTTGGAGCTTATGCTCTTGCCTGGTATAAGTTTAAGCTATCAAAGATTCTACTCATGGTCTTTGTAGGAGGTATGTTGATACCATTTCAGATGCTTTTAATTCCTGTTTATAGGCTATCTCTCAGCATGCACATATATGATTCTTACCAGGGTGTTATTTTATTTCATATCGCTTTTCAACTGGGTTTTTGCACTTTCTTCTTAAGAAATTTCATGAAGACAATTCCATCAAGCATTTTCGATGCTGCCATGATCGATGGGGCATCACATTTCCTCATATATCGAAAACTGGTTTTGCCTCTTGTAACACCTGCTATAGCTGCTCTTGGTATACTTGAATTTACATGGATATGGAACGACTATCTATGGTCTCTTGTACTTATTCAGAGTGATAAATATAAACCTGTTACTTTAGGGTTGGTCAACTTACAGGGACAATGGGTTACAAGCTGGAATGTGATGGCTGCTGGAGCAATTATTGCAGCTGTTGTTCCTCTGGTAGTATTCCTAATGTTCCAGCGTTATTTTATAGAAGGCCTTACAGTTGGGAGTGTTAAAGGATGAAAAATATTCTTTGCGGGGTCTGTTATTATCCTGAACATTGGGACGAAGATAGATTGGGTGAAGATATTCGTATTATGAAAGACATTGGAATAAATGTTGTTAGGATAGGTGAATTTGCGTGGTCAGTAATTGAAAAAGAGTCGGGAAAATACGATTTTTCTTTTTTTGATAAAGTTATCAATAAGCTACATGAAAACGATATATCAGTGATCATTGGTACTCCAACTGCTTCCCCTCCTGCATGGCTTGTAAAGAAACATCCAGATATTCTTCAAAGAGATGAGACAGGAAATATACGTCACTTTGGTAGTAGAAGGCATTACTGCTTTAATTCAGACAATTATTTAAAATATGCTGAAAGGATAACAGATATTTACGCTCAACATTTTTCAAGATTCGAAAATGTTATCAGCTGGCAAATAGACAATGAATATGGTTGTCACGAAACAACCGTCTGTTATTGCGAAAACTGCGCAAAAGCTTTCAGAAAATGGCTTAAGAAAAAATATGGAGATATTAAAACGCTAAATAATGTATGGGGAACAGTTTTTTGGAGTCATATATACAATAACTGGGATGAAATAGAACCTCCCTTAAAAACAGTGTCTGATGTAAATCCAGCTATGTGGCTAGATTATCAACGATTCTCATCTGATTCGGCCATAAACTTTCATAAAAAAATGACCAAAATAATTAGAGATCATTCAAAACTTCCAATAACACATAATCTCATGGTAAATTTCACCGAAATAGATTACAAAAAACTTGCCAGTGAAATTGATTTTGTATGCTGGGATAACTATATACCTGGCAAATATGACCCTGATGTGCAGGCCATGAATCACGATTTGATACGTTCGCTAAAGGATCAAAAATTCGTCGTTATGGAACAACAACCTGGAAGAGTTAACTGGAGAAAGGTCAACGAATTTCACCGTCCTGAACAATTGAAATTCTGGATAAAACAATCATTTGCTCATGGAGCAAATGGCACGTTAGTTTTTAGATACCGTCAACTCCCATATGGTTCCGAGCAATTTCACTCAGGACTTATAGATTATTCGGGTGAACAAAATTCAAGAGGTAATATATTTAAATCGATAATTAACAATAACGACCCTAAGCATTATAATTATCCCAAAAAAGAAGTTGCAATATATTTGGATTATGAAAATTTCTGGATAGATAGAACTCCAGGAATAAACAATAGTTTTAATTTATTAGATAATGGCATATATCCCATTTATAAAGCCATAAGAAATTTTGGTTACAATGTAGATTTTGTATTTACTGACACAGACTTATCACCTTACAAACTGTTAGTAGTACCTTCAGCCTATTATTTGAACGATTCATTTTTAGAAAAACTATCCAGTTTCAAAGGCAAAATTATAATTACTGCAATGACTTCTTTGAAGGATAGAAATAATAATATACAGAAGAGAAAATCTAGTTTATTGAATGAATTAATTGGAGTAAAAATTAAAGATTTTGGAGGAATAGATTCAGAAGTAAGTATAACTTACAAAGAGCAAACCCTTAACGCATCATATGTTTGCGAATTACTCTCACCAATAAACGCTGAAATCGTAACCGAATTTTCATCAGGAGTATTTGAATCTTTCCCTGCAATAACAAGAAAAAACAATACAATATACGTGGCTACAATACCCAATATAGAGCTTTCACAGGCATTACTAAACATAGTTGGGCTACACCCAAGAAAATCCTCCAACATAGAGATAGTTCTGCAAAATGACGGTTCTATACTTCTACTCAATCCATTCAAAAAGCAGATAACAGCGGAAGTGTTTGGAAAAAAAATAAAACTTGAACCCTATCAATGTAAACATGAAATCTCATTGGTTTAACCGGAGTGAGTAAATATTCAGTATAACCCTTTAACAAAAACATTTATATAAGATATAATCGTACGACCTAATATTTAACAAGATTTTCTTGTTAACAACGAATTTATGTGATATAATAAGTTTAGTTGTAGTGTAAATTAAGGTTATTGTGGAAATAATTTTTTGGTTTATATATATGATTAGGTGACTAATTATGCTTTCAATATTTCGGTATAAAATCCGATAAATAATCCATAATAACATTTGAACAAACGTTAGATTACTGAGTTTTTTAACCCAGAATACCTAATTATGTTGTGTATTTTCAGAGGAGGTGTTTCATATATGTTATTAGTAGCAACTAAAACTGCAGTCGATATGTATCTTGTTGAAGACAGAGACGATTTCGATGATGTAGTAAGTAAAGACAAGCTTATTAGCTTCTTTTACAAACATCTTGGTGAATATGGTGACCCAGAAGAAGATATTGAAAGATCTATAGATTATGCCCTTTCCGATAAAGAAGGAAAAGGCGGTTTCATATTAGTCGCATGCGAAGAAGATGAGATTGTTGGAGGACTTGTAATAAATGATACAGGAATGGGTGGATATATACCCGAACATATATTAGTCTATGTTGCTGTTGATAAAAAAATGCGAGGTGAAGGTATTGGTGGAGAACTTGTCACCAATGCTATTGAAAAATGTGATGGTGAAATCGCACTTCACGTCGAATATGATAATCCTGCAAAAAGACTATATGAAAGAATTGGTTTTGAGTCAAAATATGCTGAAATGAGATATTCCAGCTAACATTAATCTATTTATTTATTAATAGAAAAAACGCCCGGTTGAGGGCGTTTTTTTATCTCCTTCACTCTTTAATGCCCGAACGGACAAGGCTCTTTACGAAAAGGTCTTGAAGTGCAAAGAATACAATCAATGTCGGAATTACAGCAATCATAGTACCTGCCATGATTATTCCCCAGTTATTTGCTGATTCTGCATCTATCATCATCTTTACACCAATCTGTACCGTTTTCATTTTATCTTCCATAGTTATTATAAGGGGCCATAGATACATATTCCATGCATACACAAAGTTTATTATAGTGGCTCCTCCAATAACTGCCTTTGAGAGTGGCAAAAGAATCTTTATGAAATATCTAATAGGTCCCGCCCCATCAATAAGAGCAGAATCTTCCAGAGACTTTGGTATAGTCAAAAAATGCTGCCTAAGCAAGAAAGTATTTGTTGCACTTGCCATAAATGGTATGGTAAGAGCCCAATATGTATTAACCCAACCAAATTTACTCATTAAACTGTATAAAGGAACAATCATAACCGTTTCAGCAGGCAAAAACAACGTGGCGAAAAGAAATCCAAAAGCAAGTCTGTTACCTACAAATTTAAAGTTCGCAAAGGCATAACCTGCCAGCGTGCCCGTAAATATCTTACCCGCTGTTATTAATACTGCAACGATAGTACTATTTAATAATAATCTTCCAAAGGGTACTGTATGAAACGCTTTAACATAATTTTGCCACTGAAAAGCGGTGGGGAAAAACTTTGGAGGAAATGAAAAAACACTTGCAGGAGGTTGAAGACTGATGGTTATAGCCAATATTAAAGGCATAATAAAAATAAAAGATACAATGGCAAGAACAGTCATTACTATAATTGTATTCATTCTTTTTCGACCAGAAATAGTCATTCAAACCACCTCATTGATAATGAACTCTTCGTTCGCCGAATCTGAAATAAATGATGGTTACTGCAAACATAACAACGAACATAATAACGCTTTGTGCCGAAGCCAAACCTTTTTTGTGAAATGCAAAAGCATCAAGATATAATCTATAGATCATGTTAGTTGTATAACCTCCAGGGCCTCCACTGGTCATAACATCGATAATAGCAAAGGAACGGAACATTGTCGTAACTATATTCATAATTACTAAATAAAATGTTATGGGTGACACAAGGGGAAAAACAATTTTCCATACCTTTGTCATCATCCCTGCGCCATCTATTGTTGCCGCTTCAAGCAAATTTTTCGATACGTCCTGTATACTCGCAATATAAAAAATCATATTAAATGGGAGAATCTTCCATACAGTGGCAAAAACCAGAGCATAAAACGCATAAGGCTTTGAGGTAAGCCATTCAACCTGTATTCCAAAGACTTCCATAAACAAATAATTTACATGACCCACAACTGGATTAAGCAAAAACGTCCACAATGTCCCAGCTATAGCTGGAGAAACGGCATAAGGAGAAAACAGAAAGGTTCTAAATATTCTGGTGCCTGGTACTTCACGAGTAAGAAGCATGGCTATTATAAAACCCAAAAATATTGATATAACAACAGATAGGCCAACATAAACTACAGTGAATTGTACAGAATAGATATATTCCTCATTCTGTAAGAGTTGTTGAAAATTTCTAAATCCTACAAACATCTCTTTGGTACCAAAAGCCGATGATTTAGTAAAACTTGTTCTGAAGGCATCAGTGGCTGGTATATAAATAAACATGACAATTATGACAAATGTAGGTATCAACAAAACATAGGGAAGCCACTTCTTCATCTATTCACCCCCATACAACTATATTATATAAAAAGGGGCGGGATGACCACCCCTTTTTTATGCTTTAGCTTTTACATCAGTATACTTCGTTGTATTCTTTTATTGCTTCAGTTGCACCATTTTCTGCCCATTCAATAGCTTCAGCTGGTGAAATTTCTCCCTCAAACATATTTTCAAGAGCCTGTTCAACTCTGGTTCTAATTTCAGGATAAGCTCCTATTATTGCGCCACGAGCTGCATAATTCTGTTCTGAAAGAACCAGCTGCATTAATGCTGTTAAGTGATCGGGGAATTCTCTATAATAACCTGAGAATATCAGATTTTCGACAGCATCCTTTTTCACAGGAAAGTATCCTGTAGCTTTGTGCCAGTCAATTTGTTGTTCAGTATCAGCCATCCATTTAACAAATTCCCATGCAGCCTGTATTTCTTCTTCAGGATGTCCGTCAATAATCCATAGACTTCCACCGCCTATAACTGCTCCACCTGCAGGTGCGCCTTCAGGAACTGGAAGGAATGCTGTGCCAAATTCAAAGTCTCCTTCCTCCATGAATAGCGCGACGTCAGATGTTGAAGACATAATCATTGCTGCTTTCTGAGATATAAACAACTGTCTAGCAGCTGTCCAATCTTCAACTTTTGTCTTTATCATTGTTCCATTTTCGTACATTTCATTTAACCATGTGAAAATCCTTAAACCAGCTTCATTATCAAACACAGCTTCTGTTGGTCTGCCAGTTCTTCCATTGTCGTTATTACACATAAGAGCTGATTGAGCAGCCATTAGCTGTTCAAAGAACCAGGAATGGAGATTGAATCCAAAACCTACCACATTTCCATCATAAAATTGAGTAATCTTTTTACAGGCATCTTTAAATTCCGCAAACGTTCTTGGTGGGCTATCAGGATCTAAACCGACTTCTTCAAACAAGGTTTTGTTGTAGTAAAGTATCGCATTAGAAGAATTAAAAGGCATTGAATAGAGTACATCATTTACTCTGTAATAATTCAAAACCTGTGGTAAAAATTTGCCAAGGTCAGCGTCCGGATCACTTTCAATTAATTCACCCATTGGAACAGCAATACCACCATCGATCATTATCTGAGTGCCAACATCAAAAATCTGTACAACATGGGGTTGGTTACCACCCTGAACAGCAGCAATCAATTTGTTCAAGGTATCTCTATAGCTTCCTGTGTACTGCACTTCTACAGTAATGTCCGGGTTTAACTCATTAAATTCTGCTGCCTTTTCATTAAACCAGTCAATTCGCCAACCACCCATAGCATGCCAGAATTGAACGGTTTGCGAAAAGCCAAATGCAGCAAATGCTACTAATAAGAAAACGAGCAAAAACTTTTTCACACAAAACACCTCCTTAGGGATATACATATAAATACCTAACAATGAATTAAAAAACCACCACATTATTGCGGTGGTTTTCTCTTATTCTCTACCACACAACAATAATTATTATATACCTAACGGTTATCCAAAACCAAGAAAGGACAGCAGCCATTAATGGCGATTATCCGCAACACGGTATGTTGAATCCTAATTATGTCAGCTTAGCGGTTCAATAAAACGAATACTAAAATTAAATGCTAAAATTATAAGAAACCTACATTCACTTTAGAAAGGTGTCTCCCAAAAGCTTTACTAAATCATGGGAAATAATGAAAAATAACCAAGCATATTATTATTTCATGCACGATTTTGCTTTCACAATATAGAAACTTGATCTAATCTTTCGAAATCATTCAAAATCTTCAAAGCTTTTAAAGTAAGTATTCCCTGCCATTCTTTATATGCAGACTTCATATCATCTGTGTAAAAGCTTTGTCCCCATGGTGGCTCAATTTTGCCCTCTTCTTCAAGCAAGTTAATTATGAAATCAAGGTTTTCATTTATCTTATTGTCCGGAATTGAAAATCTTTGTTTTTCTGGTGACTCAACAATGTCAAGGGGTTTTGGAACATATTCGTACCATCGCGATGAATCATAGACTATAACCTGTTCAATCGCTCTAGATAATTGTTCTGTTATCTTATTCTTTCTTTCTCCGGACAGAACTTCATATAATTTTATATAACAATAAACTTCATTCTCAGAATTGAACTCTTTTTTATTTATTAACCTCTTTAATGAGTAATCAATTAAATCCTCTACATTGAGCTTGCTTGCATATTGATAATATTTGTAAACATAGGCAACAATTTCGGCAGTTGGATTCCCCCAGTTTTCATCAATAACAGTCTTCCCTCTTTCTTCATCGAAATGCCACCAGGGTGCATGTGGATAATCATTAACCCTACGATCAAGAGCGAACCAACCATCACGATCTTCATTGAAGCTGGCTTCAAAATACTTGATAGCAGCCTCTATCATTTTCCTGGCTCTTCTATTTTTATCGAATTCCATTAAATGTCTGACTCCTACGGAAGTACTAATCGGTGAAGAGAAGGGCATTCTTATATCCGGCTCAATAGCGTTTCCAAAACCTCCATCGTCATTTTGAAATTGTCCCAGCTCATTTAATACACTTTTTTCATTGCCTCCAAAAAAAAGGTATTTCAGATAACTTTTTTCAAGTGGTCTTGCATTCCTTCTGATAAATTCAATAGATTTGTAAAAAGCACCTTTACCTAAGTATTTCATATTATCCCTCCTGAATATGCGATCTTTTTTATAATAATACACCTCTTAAAAAATGAACGTATTATGGTAATGTGATGTCAAAATTTCGTAACAAAAATCATTGACCTCAAGTTGAGAGGAGAATGAATATGAAAAGATATTTAACTGTATTATTTATGTTAATTATTGCTCTGTTTGTATTTTCTGATGGAGTATTGATTCCACCCCCAGGATTTTTCCAGGCAGCAACAGACTACAAGCCCCGTTTTATTATGAACCATCATTATGTAAAAATTGAAATTGACGGGAGTATAGCGAAAATTACCATCGAGGAAGAATTTGAGAATCCTTATGATTACCCACTCGAAGCCATATATCTGTTTCCCGTACCACCAAATGCAATAATAAATAATTTCTTAATGAAGATGGGAGATGAGGTATTAGAGGGCGAAGTTTTGCCAGCGGATGAAGCCAGAAAAATATATCAGGATATAGTAGCCAATTTGAATGATCCCGCTTTACTTGAATACGCAAATGACAGACTGATTAAATTGAGTGTATACCCCTTCGAACCTCATGAAACTCGGACTTTCGTGGTGGAATACATTCAGAATCTAGAAATTGACAATGAAGCATATACCCTTGAATATCCATTAAAGATTGAAAACCAACTACTAGAACCAATAAAAAATATCAGAATTAAAATCATTGACAGAAATAATGAAATAGTAGATGTCTTTTCACCCACACACAATCTAGAAAAAATGGTATCCAACGCCTCTGAATGGCAATTTGAAGAAACAAACTATTCTCCAAACAGCGACTTAAAACTGATCATTACCCCGCTAGAAGATGAAATTTCTTCTTCATCTCTTTCTTATTGGGATGACGATGAAGAACAGGGCTACTTCTTACTTAATCTTATTCCAAGAATGATAGAGAACGAATACATACCAAAAGATATTGTCTTCGTGCTGGATACGTCCGGCTCAATGACCGGTGATAAGATAGAACAGGCAAAGAATGCTCTGATTAAATTATTAAACAAGCTGAGAAAAGAAGACAGATTTTCTATGGTCCTTTTTGACAGCGAGATCAACGAAATAACCTCAGGTTTGCGGACTGCAAATGAGGCAGAAACATATTTTAAACTCATTGAGGATATTAATGCGGGAGGTTTAACTAACATAAATGATGCACTTTTAAAATCAGTAGAAATACTTTCAGATGTCTCAGAAAAAAGATTCAAAACTATCTTATTCCTGACAGACGGTGAACCAACTGAAGGAGAACAAGAACCAAACAATATTATCAGAAATGTTAAGGAAGCCATTGGTAATGAATCAATTCACGTGTTTGTGTTTGGAGTGGGGTACGATGTTAATACCACCTTGCTCGATAGACTGGCTGGAGAACCTTCAAAGGTTCAATATGTTGAACCGGGAGAATATATCGACAAAAAAGTCTCCGCCCTTTTCACCAAAATTGAGACGCCCGCTCTAAGTGATGTAAACATTGAACTAATAGGTGCGGGAATCGATAAAATTGTTCCAGAAAATATTTCCACTTTGTTTGCTAATACAGCACTACGAATAAATGGAATATTTAAAGAACCAGGACAGTTAAAGATACACATTACAGGTAAAAGGGGAGGGAAAGTGTATACCTACGCCTATAATTTTGATTTGACAAAAAATTATTCACATAATTTTGTGCCTGTATTGTGGGCACAAAAGAGAATAGCACAACTTGCAGATAGATACAGATATGGTGATTTAACTGAAGCACAAAGAAAAGAAATTGAAGAAGAAATAATCTCGCTTTCAAGGAAGTATAATATTATAAACGAATTCACATCATATCTGATAGCACCTGATCGACATACTGAAGGTAGCATTACCGTACCCGGACTGTCTTATGCAACAAAAGCGTCTCCTGACAAAACCTCTCAGGTAAAAAGCTCAAAGGCAGTATCTGAGATGACACAGGACCAGATTCAGACAAACCAAACTGACTATGTATTCATTGATGACAAGCTTTTCATAGAAGACGAATCAGGTGTCTGGTATCAAGAAGGCTATGAAGATTCAGAAAATGATGAGATTGCCATAAAGGCTTTTAGCGAAATTTATTTCTATCTCATGAATGAAGTGAAGTGGATTAATGATTTATTCCTGCTAGGTGACGAAATCAGATTCATTTATAAAGACTATAAAATATCTGTATCAGAACAGGGACTGGAAGAAATCTCAGCTCTACCTGATGAATTGAAGTAACGGACAGTTCCATAATACTGAATGTGTTAATGTCTTCATTGCCATTGTTCACTAAAATTTATGTCTAATGCAATTAGATACTGACAGTGCGATTCAAATGACATTCTTATAAATGTATTTAAGGAGTGTTTGACTTTGTTTCTATTTATAAAAATCATAATCATTATTATGGTTATTATTGCTATTACTGCTGGAATAATATACACAGCTAACAGGTTTTTTAATAAACGTGTAGACGAAGAAATCAGAGAGTTATTTAAAAATGTATCAAGTACAGTTAAAAAGACAATTACCCGGTCAGACCTTGAAGACCTTCCTGCACCCGTAAAAAAATGGTTGGAATTTGCCGGAGTGGTTGGTAAAGAAAAAATTTCTTTAGTAAGGTTGAAGCAAAAAGCTGAAATGAAACTTGAAAAAGAAAAAACCTGGATGCCCGTTGAAGCTGAACAATACTTTACTGTCAATCCTCCAGGCTTTATATGGAAAGCAAAGATCAAAGCAGCTCCATTTTTCCATATTGTGGGGAGAGATAAATACTTCAATGGGAAAGGTAATATGCAAATAAAAATCCTTTCTCTATTCACAGTAGCAGATTCCAGCGGCAAAGAGATGGATCAGGGCACTTTACTGCGTTATCTTGCAGAGACAGTATGGTTTCCTTCAGCAGTTCTAAGTGATTATATTAGGTGGGAAGAAGTCGATAATAAAACAGCAAAAGCAACAATGAATTTTGAAGGCACAACAGCTACAGGAATCTTTTACTTTAGCGATGAAGGATACGTTATGAATTTTGAAGCTGAGCGCTATAAAGAAACCGATGAAGAGTATTCGCTTGAGACCTGGTCCGTGGACATGAACGAATATAAAAATATGGATGGTTTCATGATACCGTCAAAGGGTGAAGTGACCTGGAAGCTCAATGACGGTGATTTCACCTGGTACAGTTTTGAAATAGTGGATATTGAATACGGCAAAACTGAACCATATTGAATATCTCCTAAAATGAAAAGCCAGCTATGATGCTGGCTTTTTTACTAAATAGGGTTTTAGGTTAGTTCAAAAACAAAATCGATGTTAGATGCTGGATGTTGGATTTTAGGCTAGATCAAAAAACAAGAGCGATGTTAGGTATTGGGTGAAATTAATCAAAACAAAATACAGTTACTGTTTACTTGCTGAATGCTTTTTAATTGCTGCGATGAGTCTGTGGAGCATTTTTAGTGTTAATTCACAATGTTGGTTTACTACAACTTTTCTGTTATGTTCCAAAAAGTTCAGTCTATTTGCTATTTCTAGCTGTGTCATTAACTCTAACAATGACCCTTTAGCTAGGTGCAAAAAATGCAAATATTCCTTTTCATGTGCTCTACCATTTCCTTCAGCTATATTAGAAGGAACTGACACTGCTGCTCTACACATCTGTGATGTTAAACCATATAATTTGTTTTGAGGAAAATCTTCAGTTATTTTGTAAATATCTGTTACCAAATCTATACTTGTTTGCCATACTTTGAGTTCTTTATATGACATAACGCTTTTTTCCTTTCCTTTTTCACCCAACACCCAAAAGCCAAAAGCGAATTTTACTTGTTATTTGTATAGTAATTCATGAGTATTTCAGCTACTTCGGGGCGGGTGAATTCTTTTGGGGCATTTTGCTCCGTAGGCTCTTATTCTATTTAATCCTTCCTTCAGAATCTTCGAAGCAAGACCCAAACCCTGATATTCCACATGAGTTCCGAAAGATTCAAAAACAGCATATTCATTTTCCTGATCAATCCAGACAGTACAGAAAGAAACATAATTGCCATTCGGATCTTTTATAAATAAATCGAGATCCTTTCGATAATCCGGTGCCTATTGCATTTCAGTAATCACTGAAGGTGGGCCCCATTCAGAAGGAGAATATCGACCCCCAAAGGAAAGCATCTTTGCTTTCCCTCTTTCAAACGGATTATCCTCTTCTTCCACAGACATTAAAGTATATCCTTCCGGTAATCTTACTTTCTGATTTTTTGTTATTTCAAATCTCAAGATAGGAATTTTAAATGGTAACTTTCTGTAACCTCTTTTACTGGCAATATTTTCAAGTTCACTATCGCTGTTAATATACTGCTTAACAAAGCCAGTTCCATCAACTCTGTCAGCCAAATCTTCTTCAATATAGTCAATTATTTCATCATATAAATCGAAGTATTCTGGATGTATTTGAATCCAGGCTTCACCAGGCTCTTCATTCTCAGAATGAGCCACAACAACTATTTTTCCATCTTAATTTTCCCAAATTCTTATTGACTTCTACCAAAAATGCAGTTCATCGCGAAAATTGTGTTTTGGTCTCGTCGGGACACCAAAATACTGCACATTGTAGTAGTTGTGTGTAGGGATTATTTGAAATCTGCAAAAATTCCATCTATCGATCAACCAGTTAAAAGGACCATTATAAAGTGCATAACTTTCAATAATTAAATTCCTTATCTGCATATAATCTTTTTCAGCAACATATGATCTTTGCCTGACCTTCATAAAAGCATTCTCCAGAATTCAATTATTTGAAAAAAGCACCCTTGATATCTTCATTAAATTACTTCTGTCTATGTCTATTCTCCAGTAAAGGAAACACCATCAACCAGAATATATGGAAGGTCACCAACAAATGTCTGTTCTGTTTCATTGGATACAGCAACCACATTGTTGAACATCTCAAAAACCTTTGTTCCCATCATGACACCGGTAAGAGGGTGTTTTCTTTGACCGCTCTTAACGAACCATCCTCCCTTTACTGTACCTGAAACAATTCCATTAATGGGATTCACATTTCCACTAAAGCGGTTTATGAATACCCCCTGATCTATTGTTTTTGTTATTTCTTTAAGTGATTTCTGTCCGGGAATCTCAATATTATGCAGTTCTATAGCAGGAAGTTCAGAAAAATCACCGGATGCGTGACCGGTTGATTCACATTTAAGATGTTTTGCACTGTAATTGTTATGAATAAAGTTCTTTAATACTCCATTTTCAATCAAAACCAGTTTTTTTGTGGGCGTCCCTTCCCTGTCAAATGCTGTGGAGTAGGGCGAATTATCAACCAGCGGGTTATCCAAAACTGTTATTTTTTCATTTCCAACAGGTTCATCTAATTTATTATGGAAGGGGCTTCTTTTTCTTAAGACATGTTCTCCATTTAACAAAATACTCAACGATTGACCAAACAAAGCTGCTACTACCTGCGGGCTCAATAGTGCCAAGCCATTAAAGGATTTACATGGATGAGCACCTAGAGCATTTATTACTGAAGAAGCAAATTGAGTAGCTGTGGAGTTAAGTTTCTCCTCAATCTTTTTCAGATCTGTACTAACACCAAATCTATAATCGAAGGATGAAATATCTTCCCCTTCAATGGCCATTCCAAACAATAGATAGGACAGCATAGTTTTTTTCTTTTTTGCACTGAGACCCAGTGAATTGCTAATCTCGTCTTCCATTACAGTAAGCTCTACATTTGCCGAATCTAAAGAAATTCTTTCATCATAATCTTTGGCTGCCCTGAAAAATGTTCTTGCCAGTTCCATGAGTTCCGGTAGATGAAATGATGCCATTTCTTCTGAATATAGACCTTTGATATCAGAATAAGTAGAGGGTGAAGTTAGCACATTTCCAATATCTTTTGTTCCAGTTTCTGAAGTTACAGCTGCATCATTTACTATTTGCTCAAGTGATTCATCATTAAGTACATTTGTCGAAGCGAATCCAAGCTTACCATCTTTGATAACTCTAACTCCAATACCTTCTACTTCATCCTCATGCAATGTCTTGAGCTCATTCTTCTCAAAAAAGATTCTGACCCGTTTTTTAGAGCGAGAAAAGACCTCCACATCATAGGAGCCTTTTTTATTAATTTTATCGAAAATGGTTTTAATAATATTTTTCATTACTTCCTACCTCCAATTCTCACTTTACAGCGCAAATGAGGGCCTCCTGCGTCAACCTTTGCAGGCTGGTGTTTTCCACAATAACCGGCTCCCAATGTAAAAAGAAAATCGCTGGCTACCGCATCAACTGACTTTAGCACATCGAATGCCTGTCCAGAAATAGTTACTTCTCGCAGAGGTTCTGTTATCTTACCCTTTTCAATTTTGTAAGCCTCAAGTACTCCAAACATAAACTCGGCATTTGCGTCTGCCTGTCCTCCACCACCAAGGCCTTTCAAATACAGACCATTTTCTGTTGTTCCTATTAATTCGTCTACAGAGAATTCACCCGGTGTAATGTACGTATTTCTCATTCTTATTATTGGTTCATCTGAATAATTAAAAGCTCTGGCATTTCCTGTCGGTTCAACGTCAAAAATAGCCGCAGATTCAGCATCGTGTAAATAAGATTTCATCACACCATTTTTTATTACTTCAACCTTTCTTGGCTTGGTGCCTTCATCGTCAACAAGTATCATTCCCGTGGCGCCCTCCCAAAAATCAGGCATGGGATCATCCACAAGCGTAACTAGTTCACTTGCAACCTCTTTTCCCAGCTGACCTTTTGCAGCAGAACCACTCAGTACAAAATCTGCTTCTACCGTATGTCCAATAGCTTCGTGGGCTAAAACGCCAACCAGAGATGGATGTAACACAACAGTGTAAATGCCACCCTCAGGTGATTTTTTGCCTAATTTTGCTAATGCGATCTTTGCAGCTTCTTCAGCTGTTTCTTCCCATGATCTATTTTTAAAGAGCTCCTGCCAGCCTCCAGTAGCTCCAAAACTTGCATATCCCAGTTCCATATCATTTCCATCAGATGCAAAAGCAGCAACTCTAAAATCAGCTTTTCTATCTGAATATGTTATCTCAGTACCATAATTGGACACCATAGTTTTTTCATCAATGATTTCAGTATATCTTGATGAGGAAGAGACAATTTTGTCACTTACAGATTTTGCTTTTTCAGCGGTTTTTCTAACCAACGATATTTTTTCGTCTACTGAATGGTTTTCCAGTGGATCTGTTACTGGAACCGATAATTTACCCTTATTTGAGACAAAGCGTGGCTTGCTGAATGTGCCTGGTTTATCTTTCTTGCCAGATTTTGCTGATAGTATTGCGCTGTTGATTGCTCTTTTTATGTCGGATTCTCTAATATTGCTGGTACTGGCAAAACCCCAAACGCCTTCATACCATACTCTAACGCTTATTCCAGAATATTCCTTTGTTGATGCTTCTTTTAATACATCATTGTCAATAGCATACACTCTTGAAGTTCTTCCCTGATACTTCAAAAGAACTGGAAAAGAGGTTTCGGGAAGTAACTTTTTTAAAAACTCAATCATTAAAACACCTCCACTATTTTGTTAACAAAACTATGAAATATTTCATATGTATGTGATAATTATACATGTTAACCAGAGCCATTGTGAAAACAACATAGTCAAAACTTAGTCATCTAATGAAAGTAACCAACAATTTCTCGTGAGGAAGGTTGAATAGTTATGGTTGATGTATTCGTATCACCTCTGCTTGAAGCAAATGGTTTTATTATACCGACCGATGATGTTCTCTATGTGATCGATGCAGTTAAAGGCATCGAAAGCTTCTTGAAGGATAATTACCCGGTAAAAGATGTTGTATTACTTTTAACACATGCTCATGTTGATCATATATACGATCTACCACAACTTAAACCTTCAAAAATATATATACATGAATTTGACAAAGAATTATTAGAAAATCCCTCGTTAAGCCTTGGTAGATTGTATGGCTTTAATGGACTTGAAGTAACCAGCTTACCCATCGTTAAATCAGAAGAGTTTTCTAGCGAATGGAAGTTTTTTCATACTCCCGGACACTCCCCGGGATCAAGTTGCTTTTTGTTCAATAATAAATACCTTTTCACAGGAGATACGCTGTTCCCAAATTCTATTGGAAGAACTGACTTTTTGGGAGGAAATATGAGAAAAATGGAAAAATCATTGATCTTTCTGAAAAGAATACTTGTTAAAAATCAGGATCTTTTGATATTTCCCGGTCATGGGCAAAAATCATCTGCAAAAAAAGTCCTCGAGGTCAATCCATTTATTAAAAACATCAAAACCTAACAGTGTAGCTTTTTTTCTCTGATTTCATACGTGCATTTTGAATACCCCAATATACTCTAAAAATGGGAGAGACCATTGCGTTTTTTTCCTTATCTATTTTATCTCCCAATCTTTTTGCCAATTTTGCACTTTCAGTGAAGGTAAAACGCGTGAGCTCAGCACATTTTTCCTGGTTATCCTTGGCTTCCTCAGCTTTTTGCAATAAGTCATCCTGAAATTCTTCCATAGTTTTTCTCAGATAATCTTTGGTCTCCTTTCTCTTGAACAAAAACTTTCTGTGAAATTCTTCCCATAACCTCCAGTAAGCCATACCTTCCGGCTCTTTTGAATAGGGCAATGTAGTTTCTGTGTCTGTAAACCAAATGGGTTTGTACGTAGAAATACATGGAGCGCTGGTCCCTGTTGCCCATATGGTGGTTTTTTTGCCAATCTCACAAATCATTGATGCAGTTGTCTGATTCGAAATTATCCCCCCACCATGCATACATACATTTTTCATTGAACCTTTTTTTATGTCTTTATCGTACTGGTGATCTTTAAGTAGTTTCATAACCGTTTCTGGATTAATTTCAGGACTTTCATCTCTTATAAATTCTTCGGTTCTTTCTTTCCTCTTATTTGCTCCGCTAAAATACGTATATAACTTATTGCTATAAGCCTTTGCAAATTCAAAATCGTCTTCACTCTTGCACCACTTTTTTTCTACCGCATGTTTTACCGCTTCTGGATGAATAAGATCAAAATCATTATCTATGGTTAATGCATTTGATATAGTACACATGCCTACTATTCTTTTTGCTGCCCAGTATTTACCGGCAGTTTCAAGCAACCATCCTTCATCTATATCAGCTACCAGAAAAGAATTGTGATAATTGAGTTCGCCATAATATGCACCATTACCACCCTGACCGTATTCTTCAAGGAATTCTGTAATCATTCTCATTGCTTCCTGCGCACTTAAAGATCTCTCAAGAGCCAGCCTGAGCATGTCCATTCCCAGTAAACGATTTTCTTCTATGGCTTCTTTTGTGAAAACTGCTTCATTTCCTATAGCCACACCCCTGTCGTTGATACCCATTTCTCCTCCCCATATCCATGATGGTTTTGAAAGAAGTATGCCGTTGGTATAATTTACCTGGTTTACCTTCATATACGTTGTCTTTACATACTCTTCCTTTGGTTCTGCTGGAGGAAAATAGAGCATCGCCTGAGGTTCATTGGGGTGTCTATCACTATTTTTGGCAAGGATTGTCCTGTCTCCCAGTATCTTTTTTCCAACAAAAATTGTGTCACACACTAATTTCAACCCCTATCATAAATCCTGTACCAGATATTTCCTATAAACTCATGTATAGCTGCCAGATTTGCTTTTAGGGCATCCCTGGTAGGCAAGAAATCAATCCAGCTAAGAGAGATCGTATCATATAGATAGTCCGCAGGCCAGGTATAAACATTGAGTGAAAATTTCTCAAGTGAAGTAACAGATCTGTGCATATGCACTGCTGAAGTTACCAGCAGGACATCCTTCCAATTCTTTTCTTTACATATTTCAGAAACGAATAATGCATTCTCCTTTGTGTTTCTGGCATTACGGTCAACAATAATATCACTCTCATTAACGCCCCAGGAAACAAGAATATCCTTCATTACCTGCCCTTCAGAAACAGCTTCACGACCGAGAGGTTTCCCTCCGGTAACTATAAGTTTATTTCCAGTTTCTTTATATACATCGTATCCTTCTACCAATCTGTTGAGCGTGCTCTGACTTGTCTGTTCTCCATAAGGAGTTTGAACGGTACCTCCTCCAAAGATCGCAATAACATCTACATTTATCTCCCCAGCAGGTCTGGAATATTTCATTTCAAAGGGTCTTAAATATAGTCTCGCTCCAAGACCTGAAGAAAGCAGATAAAAAAATAGACTAACCAGCAATAGAGCATAACCTGTTCTTTTAAACATAGGAGATACTGCTTTTCTTATTACTATCACTGAAATTATCAAATACAAAACTACCAGAATACCCGGCGGTGAAAGTAGTATACCCAGGATTTTTTGAAAATAAAACATTTATTTTAGTCTCTTCCTCCCAGTGCTGCAATTATCTGAGATATGTTATCTGTAACGATATAATCACAGTGATCTTTTACCTTAAGTGCCAGTGCTGGATCGTTCAATGTCCAGAGAAGTATCCTGATCTCCCACTGTCTAATAAAATCAATAAGTTTTATTCCTTCATCCAGTCCTACTTCATCAAATATCTGGACGGGTAGGTGCAAAGAATAAGGATTATAGCTTTCTATCAAATCTTTAAAATACTTCAATGGAGCTTCTGTCTTTGCCCTTTCATCAATTAGCAATCCTATGTGAGCATCAGGGACATTCTTCTTAAGAACATCTAGAGATTCATGATGAAATGAAGAAAAAATCGTCCTGTCAAGCGCTCCGAAACTATTAACCAGTTGACCAACCATTGATGCTGCTTCCGTATCTTTTAATTCCACATTTATTAGTGAATCATCCGATATTTCAAGATAAAGCATTTCCAGTGTAGTAAGGAATTCTTCATTTATATAACCTTTCTTTTTTAAATACTTGTATGATGTTTCTTTTACATTCAATTTTTCTCCAATCACTTTTTCCAGTTCAGGATCATGGGTGAGTATCATCGTAGAATCCTTTGTTAACCAAACATCGGTTTCAACACCGTCGGCACCTATTTGAACTGCCTTTATCAAGGAAAGTAAAGAATTTTCTCCATAACCAGCACCCATTCCTCTATGTCCAAGAATTTTTGGCATGATATCTCCTCCAGTAAATTAACTTAATAAACACCTGTATTCAGAACGTTGTCTAAAAGAGAAAGCAAGCGAATAAAGATGTTAATCATTTCATATTCTTATAAATAACGATGTCTTGTTTTTCACAGACTTCCTCTAAAATCTTATAATATTAATGGGAACACATATTACATTATAATATTTTTAGGAGGCCAGAAAAAGTGAAAAGGCTCACTAAACATCCCATACTTTCTTTCAAAAGAGGGAAAAAGATTACTTTTTACTTCGAAGGGCGGGAGCTAACAGCGTATGAAGGCGAAACTATAGCCGTTGCTTTACATGCAAACGGAATAAGAGACTTGAGAAAGACGCCCAAGAAAGAACGCAGTCAGGGTTTTTTCTGTGCTATAGGCAAATGTTCTTCGTGCCTTATGGTGGTTAACGGAGTTCCAAATGTAAGAACCTGTATCATATGTGTTAAGGAAGGTATGTCAGTAAGAAGGCAAAGAGGAAGAGGTGAGATACTTGACTGATCTTCATGTACTGGTGGCAGGTGGTGGCCCTGCAGGACTTGCAGCAGCCATCGAATCAGGAAAAGCTGGACTCAATGTATTGGTTGTTGATGAAGGTATAGAACCTGGTGGGCAACTGGTAAAACAAAGCCACAAATTTTTTGGAAATGAAAATTTCTTCGCTTCTGTAAGAGGTTTTGATATAGCAAAAGAACTTCTCGAGGAAATATCTGGTATGAAAAATATCAAAATTATGACAGAATCAACTGTTATTGGTATTTATGATAAAGGTGTTCCCGTTTTTCACAGGGAAAACGATAAGGTAGAGCTTTTAAAACCTGAACGTATAATAATTACCACCGGAGCTTCAGAAAAATTTCTCCAGTTTGAAAGCAACGATTTGCCAGGTGTTTATGGTGCTGGAGCTGTTCAAACTTTGATGAATCAGCATGGAATTTTACCCGGTGAAAACATTCTGATGATCGGTTCAGGAAACATTGGTCTTATTGTTAGCTACCAGCTGGAACAAGCAGGAGCTAATGTAAAGGCCATTGTAGAAGCCACGGACCGAGTTGGAGGATACGAAGTCCATGCCAGAAAGGTAAAACGACTTGGTATACCGATACTTTTAAAACATACAATAAAAAAAGCACTGGGAAAATCACAGGTTGAAGGAGCGATTATTGCAGAAGTCGATGAAAATTGGCAAATGATAGCTAGCAAAGAGAGGGAATTTGTCGTGGATACTATATGCATAGCAACAGGCTTAACCCCTTCAGTTGAGCTCGTTTCCCAGGCTGGAGGAAATATTAAATATATCCCCGAACTAGGTGGTTATATTCCAGAGAGAAATGATGACATGAGAACTACTACAAGTAATGTATTTGTTGCCGGTGATGTTAGTGGTATTGAAGAAGCAACAACAGCCATGATTGAAGGAAGAATCGCCGGACTAAACGTTGCCAAAGATCTATCCAAAAAGGTCAGTGAGCATGACTTAGACTCTTTAAAAAGCCAGATAAAAAACTTCAGAAGTGGACCCACTTCTGAAAAAGTCCGTAAAGGACTGGAAAAATTGGGTTTTTCATTTAAAGGAGAAAACTTTACTAAAAAGAGCGATGATGAATTAAAAAAATTCGAAGGAAAAAAGCGTCCCATAATAGAATGTCCTGAACCAATTCCATGTAATCCCTGTGAAACAAGTTGCCCCGTTGGAGCAATTTCAGTTGGAGAAAGTATAAACAACATCCCAACAATAGACTATGAAAAATGTACGGGATGTGGTATTTGTGTTTCAAAATGTCCGGGACTTGCCATTTTCATGATCCAGGAATTACTGGACTCTGACAGGGCCATTATAGGTATTCCCTATGAATTTTTACCCCTTCCCCAAAAAAACGAAGAGGTTTATGTGTTATCAGGAGAAGGTGAAATCATTGATATCGGAAAAGTCGTGCAGTTAACTCAATTTGGCAATAAAACCCCTGTTGTTTATGTGGAAATTAAAAAAACTCACATACATAAGGCAAGACACATAAAAGCCATAACCTATTCAAAGAACGACTACGTATGTCGCTGTGAAGAAATTACCGTTGAAGAAGTTGAAAAAGCCATTGATGAGGGTTATACCGACTTTGAAGAACTCAGAAGATATTTGAGGATAGCCATGGGTCCATGTGGCGGTCGAACATGCAGACTGAATGCATTAAAGATCTTATCAAGGAAAACGGGAGTTCCTGTAGAAAAATTGGATCCCGGTAATTTGCGACCTCCTTCAGTTCCAACAACTTTTAAAGCCATATCAGAAGGAAGTGAAGAAAATGAATAAAGCTTCTGTTGTTATTATTGGCGGAGGAATCACTGGAACTTCAATCGCATATCATCTTTCTAAAAATGGAGTAAAGGATATTGTGCTACTTGAAAAAGATTATCTTTCTGCAGGTTCCACTGGACGATGCGGTGGTGGTATCCGACAACAATGGAGTGAAAGACCAAATGTCAGATTGGCTATGAGAAGTGTGGAACTATTCGAGAAGTATAGAGAAGAAATAGGCATAGACATTGAATACCATCAGGGTGGATATCTGCTTCTGGCGTTTAATGATGAAGAGGTTGAATTATATAAGAATAATGTGAAAATGCAGCAGGAAGAAGGATTGGACGTAGACTTTCTTACAAAAAAAGAAACTGCAGAGAAGTTCCCATTTATAAATACATCTGATGTCAGAGCTGCAGCGTTTTGCTCATCAGATGGTCACGCCAATCCTCACCTTGCAACTATGGGGTACGCAAAAGCTGCTGAAAAGCTTGGAGCAAAGATTATAATCAGAACCAAGGTTACAGATATCGATGTTTCCAATAATAAAATCAGGGGAGTTAATACAGATAAAGGCTACATAAAGACTTCCCTGGTAATAAACGCTGCTGGAGGTTATTCCCATGAAGTAGGCAAGATGGCCGGTATAGATTTACCAACAGAATCCTACAGACATCAAATATTTGTAACTGAGCCTGTTGAACATTTAATGGATCCTCTGGTTATAAGCTTTGAAAAAAATTTCTATATCAGACAAACCAAGGCTGGAAACTTTATTATGGGACAGAGTGATGAAGATGAAAAACCAAGCCATAATGAAAATCCGGGCTGGCGATTTCTCATAGAGATGACCACAAAAATGCCGAAATTCTTTCCCTTCTTAAAGCAAATAAGAGTTTTGAGACACTGGGCGGGACTTTATAATATGTCTCCCGATGCACTTCCAATAATAGACAAATCAACAGAAATATCGGATTTTTATTATGCGATAGGGTTCAGCGGTCATGGTTTCATGCTGGCTCCAGCTGTGGGTGAAGCAATGGCTGAATGGATAGTACACGGAGAGACAAAACATGTAGATATTTCTAATCTTAATATAGAACGTTTTGCAAAAGGCGTTACAAGAGAAAAAAACGTTGTTTAAAGGAGGTATTTAGAAATGGTAGAAGCAAATAATTACATGATTCTGCCACCATTTAAAAATGAAGGGTACATCGACCCATCAAACCCTGAAGTTAGAAAAAAGATGAAAAAAGCGCTTGATGAGGTGAGCAAAGAAAAACGTCATTTTGACCTTATTATTGGTGGAAAACACCAAAAAACAGATAGGGTAATTGAATCAAGAAATCCTAGTAATCCATCTGAGGTAGTAGGCACTATTTCAAAAGCAGACAAGAAGATGATAGATTCTGCCATGAATATTGCCCGGAAAACCTTTGAAACGTGGAAACACGTCCCAGCTGAAGAACGGGTAAAACCATTTTTGAAGGCCGCTCAGATAATGAGAGAAAGACGTTACGAACTTGACGCAACCATGATTCTTGAAGTGGGCAAAAACTGGATAGAAGCAGACGCAGATCTTGCTGAGGCAATAGATTTCCTGGAATTTTACTCACGGGAAGCTGTAAGGTACGCTGCACAACAATCGGTTGTACAGATCCCAACCGAAAAGAACGAACTTATTTATATACCACTGGGTGTTGGTGCGGTCATACCTCCATGGAATTTCTGTAGTGCCATTATGGCAGGGATGACCTCAGCAGCAGCGATTTCTGGAAACTGTGTCTTGCTTAAACCGGCAAGCGATGCCCCAATAATTGCAGCAAAATTTGTTGAAATTCTTCATGAAGCGGGTTTACCCGTAGGTGTTATCAATTATGTTCCGGGAAGCGGTAGTGAGATAGGCGATTATATCGTTGAAAATCCAAAAACCCGTTTTATTTCATTCACAGGTTCGAAAGAAGTTGGATTGAGAATAAATGAACTCGCAGCAAAACATCAGGAAGGACAGAAATGGATTAAAAGGGTTATTCTCGAAATGGGTGGAAAAGATGCAGTAGTAGTTGATGAGACAGCTGACCTCGATGCTGCAGCAGAAGGATGTGTAACTTCAGCCTTTGGCTTCCAGGGTCAAAAATGTTCTGCTGGTTCAAGGATTATCGCAACAGAGCAGATTTATGACGAATTGCTTGAAAAAGTTATTGAAAAAACCAAGAAAATTACTGTCGGCGATGTAAGGGACCCTGAAAACTGGCTTGGTCCTGTTATTAATGAAGGCGCTCAGGATAAGATTATGAAATACATAGAAATCGGAAAAAATGAAGGCAAAATTGATTGCGGAGGTAATACCGTAGATGATTTACCTGGATATTTTATAGAACCAACGGTAATCGAAGGCGTGGAACGCAATGACCGCGTAGCACAGGAAGAAATCTTTGGACCTGTTACATCATTTATCAAGGCTAAAGATTTCGATGATGCCATGGCCATTGCAAACAGCACAGAATATGGATTAACTGGTGCACTCTACAGCAAAGACAGAAACAGAATTGAGAAAGCGAAAAAAGTATTCCATGTGGGAAATCTTTATTTTAACAGAAAATGTACCGGCGCACTTGTTGGAGTCCAGCCCTTCGGTGGATTCAACATGTCAGGAACCGACTCCAAAGCGGGGGGAAGAGATTACCTGTTGTTATTCCAGCAAGCAAAATCAATTTCAGAACGAATACTTTAATTGACTGGTGAATAAGAAAACGGTGTCATTAAGGCACCGTTTTTAAATTCATATTTAACATTAAATTATTTAAAAATCAGTTCACATTATAAAATCCTAAGAATAATCCAAAATTAATTAATGTTCCCCCCAAACCCCAAAGAGTTGCAGAACCTTTTCTGGTTCTTTTATAGTTTTCAATATAGGTTGAAATAATATTTGGGTTATTTGCGAGTGATTCAATATATACAAGTCTTTCATTTGGTACGCTATAGTTCCTTAAAAAAGAAACAACCGGTGTCAAAACCGGAAAAAGAACACCCAAGAACAAAGTCCCAAGTTTTCTGACATCCTGCCTTGCATGTTCCTTTGCCAGTGTCTTTGCCTTAGAAACACTTATAGTGCTTGCATAAAGCATTGACGCAAGACCAATTATCAACAATATGACAATGAACTTCTTCACTTAAATCACCCCTGTCAATCTAAAAAAGCGGTACCTTTTCAAGGTACCGCTTTTAATTCAATCAGTTTAATTAAAATGTTACTGTTACACCGATCCAGGGAGCTGGTATTGGAATAATCGCTGTTAATACTCCCCAGAATACATTCAATCCTCCTGATAAATAAAGATAATCAAAACTTGAATCCTTCATTGGAATCGGATATGTTATACCTGCTCCAGCATTTAAACCCAAAACCAGTGCGTTTGGTCCAACTTCCCAATAGAAGTTTACTTTCTCAGGCTCCACGGGATTGAAATAACTTCTCCAGGTATAACCAAGAATAGATATTCCCTGAACACTTGTTATTTGTCCGGCATCATTAAGCTTTGGCCAGCCATACACTATGGTATCCCAACCAGCCCAGGTTAATTTCCTATCACCAACATTCGTTTCTTCAGCGGAAAAAGCGAATGTGGCCGTAATCAAAACTGCCAATACTATCAAAAGTACCTTCTTCATTTTGGCACCTCCCCTAAAATAAATAATTAGACTCTAACTATATCCCTATCATCTTAACATTTTAAACTTCACTTACCAAAAATACCAAACACTCTATATTGTGTAATTAATATTTCTTACCCAATCGAAAACTCTAAAAAACCCGAATGGTTTAACTAATCAATAATTGCAGTGATTAATCTTACTTAAAATGTTACAGCTACCCCAATCCATGGATAGGGGAAAATAATATCATATAAAATGTCTTTAAAATCAAGGTCCAATAGGCTCCAGGCAGATATTGAAACTTCCAGTCCACCGGTGAGGTAAAGATGGTCAAACTGTCCGCCTTTTAATGGTAAAGGGTATGTTAGTCCCACGCCACCCTGAACACCGAGAAAAGCTACATTTAAACCTGCTTCCCAGTAAAAGTTAATTTTCTCAGGTTCCATGGGATTGAAGTAATTTCTCCAGGCATACCCTATGATTGATATTCCCTGGATACTGGTTATATGTCCTGCACTGTTCAATTTTGGCCAGCCATACACTATGGTATCCCAGCCAACCCAGGTAAGTTTACTGTCACCAATACCTGCTCCATTTACTGCAAAACTGAAGGTTGCAAATACAGAGATTAGAATAACAAATAGCAATGCTTTTTTCATTAAATAACACCTCCTTAAGATATAATTGATAATTAAACAGATATCTATATTAAATATTTTAACGTTTTTACTCTTAAAATCCTAATGCGTTTACATGTTTAAGGTAGCAAGAAAACAATTTAGAACAATTCTGACTTTTCAATAAATGAATCTATATCTTCAATCGATGTACTAATTATCCGTGCGATTAATCCCCAGATAACCAACTTTGGAAACCTATAACGGAGAGTTTCCTTACCAAAAATATTGATCTTCTCTGGTTTTAGTTTCTTTAAGTAATCATATGAAACAAAAAATATATCTTCAACTTCGTGGCTATTTAATCTAAAAAATTCGATGAAAGGATTGTAACAAAGGGAAAAACCTTTACATATGTAGTTATAGTGCAATTTTCACTTAAAGGATAAAGTTCATCAATATCATTTATATTTGCACCAATCTCTTCCCATAGTTCTCTACAACCTGCTTCCGCAGGTGTTTATCCATACTCAATTATTCCACCAGGAAAACTGATTTGTCCGGGATGAGATCTGAGTTTTCTTGAACGTCGCGTCAAAACTATATGATATTCTATGGTCAAAAGTATCAATGGAACAACTATCGATGCTGATTTCAAGAAATCACTCCTTATTTATATTATATTACAAGGTATCTTTTACATAACTATTATATAATCCTTCTTGGTAGGCTTATAATGAAATCGGAGGGATAGAATGAAC
>JAWODV010000104.1:0-7472 GCA_046483075.1 Kosmotogaceae bacterium
ACTTGATAATCTGTATAAATCATGGATAAAAAAATATAATTATTCTAAACTTTATAAAATAGATGCACGAGAAATCGATATTGTGATGAAACCAGATCAGATTCCATCAATTATTAATGATATTAAACGCTTAATTGATATTGATCAGCCTTAATAAGAGCTTTCTATTAATATTATAAAGGGATAATCAAAGTCTGTTTTTACTGGTTTTGTGTTAACATACTTATGTTGCAATGTATAATGATTTTAATTTACAAATCTACAATTATTATTTAAAACTTCACATAATATTGGTTTTCTAATACGAAAGGTGGTGCCTAAATGGATTTGGAAGCTTTGCAAGAAGCCTTCACAGAATGGGTAATGACCTATGGACCAAAGCTTATTGGTGCTATTATTACCCTTATTATTGGTCTTTGGGTGATCAAGATAATACAGAAACTTATCGTTAAGATTATGGACAGGTCAAAGCTTGATGAGACACTGAAGAAATTCCTTAACACTGTTATCGGAGTCTTGTTTAAAATTTTGCTGATTGTTGTGGTACTTTCAATGATTGGAATTGAGATGACAGCATTTGTGGCATTAATTGGGGCTATAGGTATTGGGATAGGTTTTGCTCTTCAAGGAGCGCTAGCCAATTTCGCAGGGGGAATTCTTATACTTATAATAAGACCAATTAAGGTTGGAGAATTTATCAGCACCAGCAGCCTAATGGGAACAGTTGAAGAGGTGAAGATAGTAGTTACAAAAATAAGATCTATAGATAATAAACTTGTTATAGTTCCAAATGGACAACTAGCAAATACTACAATAACAAACTTTTCAAGATCAGACAAAAGACGACTTGATTTAACCTTTGGAATAGGATATGATGATGATCTCAAGCTGGCAAAAAAAACACTGGAAGAAATATACAATAATCACCCAAAAATTCACAAAGAACCTGCTCCAATCATTGCTGTTAATGAGCTTGGAGATAGTTCGGTCAACTTTATAACGAAAGCATGGATAGATGCTTCAGATTATCTAAATCTTTATTATGAAATGCAAGAAATAGTAAAGCTTAAGTTTGATGAACTGGGTATATCAATTCCTTACCCTCAAATGGATGTTCATGTAATTCAGGAAGATAAAGAGGACTAATCCTCATTAAATATAATGAACTGGAGTAAGTAAGATTTAGTTTTCTGAACACTCCGGTGTATTGTGTCTTATTATGGCTTCAGATCTGGGAAAAATTATATCAATAACTTCATGAAAAACAATTTTTATAGGTTTATCGCGAGAAATAACTTTTAAAACAGCAGTTTTCCCTGGCTCAATATCTTTTGAATCCTCTGTAATGGAAACTCCAATTTTATTCTTTCTTTGGTTTTTGATGATTAATTCATTTTCACCAATATCTAAAGATAGATCAAAATGACTGAACACTTTATTATTAATAGGTAGTTCCAAAGAAAAAGGCATTTTAATAGATAATAGTTCTATAAAATCTTTACTGTAATTTCTTAAGACTCCCAAATTCTCTTTCCAGGTACCATTTTCACTTACTTCCACGACAACTTCTTTTCCAATTAGTTTCTCTAATATCGGATCGTAAGCATTACCAACGTAATCTACAAAACTTTCCCCGACCTTGTTTATATATGTACCTCCACTTGACAGCACAGAGCTTTTTGGAGATGTTCTACCTATATATAATCTGAAAGTGTCAACTATAGAATCACGAAGTAGAGCGAAGAGATTTCTGAAGAACCTTCTTATTGCAGAAAGAAAACCTTTTTCTATCATCAAACTTCTTAACACTCTGCGCCTATTTTCAATATCATTCAAATCATCAACTATTCTAATAACTCTTTTAATTGCAGCAAATTCATTCTTGTATATTATAAATGAGGTTTCATAGTGACCATTACTACGGTATGGCTCTTTATAATCAAGTATTAAACCAGAACTTGTAAGTTCAAGCTTTCCAAATACCGGTCTATTACTCTTCATTAAGATAACAATATTGTCTTTGCAAAAATCTTTCATGCATGGGTCTTTAGCTGTGGTTCTCAGAACACTTATTACTATTCCGGCTGAAAAAATTATTATAATGGTTAAGACAAATGGATCCATATATATTCCTCCCTAAATTCTTGGTCTTAATTAGTGAGTTAATGATTGAGTAATGAAAATCTTATTTGGGAATACTGATAATAACTTTAGTTCCAAGTAAATGTTTGGATTTTATATCTATTTCGCTGTTCAAAAGTTTTAAAGAATGCTTTACCAAAGATAATCCAAGGCCAAGGCCAGTGCTGCCCTTTTTCAATGCCTCACGTCCTCTGTAAAATCTCTCAAATATCCGATTCATTTCGTCACGGTTTATGCCGATGCCTTCATCTTCAACAGTAACTAGAGCTTTGTCATCCTTATCGGTACAGTAAATTGAGATAGTCCCGTTTTCATACGAATATTTAATGGCATTTGATAGTATATTTTCTAAACATCTATATAAAAGCGTAGAATCAACATCAAGATAAACATTTTCAGAAATGTTATTCTCCATTTTTATTGATTTTGCTTCAATCTTGTTTTTAAAGACTTCAATAATTTCTTCAATTAAATGATTTAAATGAACTGTTTCTTTTTTAACTTCATAATCCTTTAGTTCCATGCTTGATATTACGCTAAGCTGTTCTATTAGCCTTGAAAGGCGTTTTATTGACTTTGTAATTTTGTAAAGCGAATTTGAAATATCTGGTGAAATGTCACCAATTTTTTCATTTAGCAAAGCTATATGACCTTCAAGAACTGTTAATGGTGTTGAAAACTCGTGAACCATAAGATTGACAAAATCTATTTTTGCTTGTTTAAGAACTTTCTCTGAAGTCCTATTACGGATAATCAAAAAAGGAGGTTCAACAATTACAGATAAAAAAAATTCGTTATTACGCTTGGTAAATTTCGACTCATAAATATTTCTCTTGTTCTCTAAAATATCTTTTACAATATTTGATATTCCTTGAACATGCAGCACTTCTCCCAGGACTAATCCTGTAATATCTCTTTCAAAAAAAGTTTGTGCTGGCTTATTGCAATCTTTTATAGTTAAGTTTTCAGCAATTTCTAAAACTATTTCATCAATATTATCAATTATTTTTGTATTCATCATAATCCTCTTCAATTTCAGTAGTAAATTTATATCCTATACCTCTAACTGTTTTTATATAATTCTTTCCGATTTTTTCTCTTAATTTGCTAATGTGAACATCTATGGTTCTATGATCACCAAAAAAGTCTTCTCCCCATGCCTTATCCAGTAATGTGTTACGATTAAAGACTCTTTCGGGATTTTTCAAGAAAAGCTTTAATAGTTCTACTTCTCTTCTTGTTAGTTCTATTTGTTTTCCTTCTTTAAATATTCGATAAGCATTTATATCAATAATAAGATTTCCTAATCTAATTTCGTTTTCAGTATCGCTATTATTTTTATTCACTCGTCTTAAAACAGCCTTTATCTTTGCGATAAGTGCTCTAGGAGAGAATGGCTTGGTAATATAGTCATCAGCTCCCAATTCTAATCCGAGAATCATATCAATATCTGATTTTCTTGCTGTAAGAAAAACAACCGGAATGTCTCCATATTGTGCTTTTAAGGATTTTATTAAATCCAAACCATTTCCATCCGGGAGCATTATATCAAGCACAATTAGGTCAAAATTATCTCGATTTAATTTTTCATACATCTGTTTTGCATTTTGAGCTGTTGAAATGTCCAATCTTTCTTCTTTACATACAATTTCAACAATCTCAAGTATATCCTGATCGTCATCAACAACAAGAATCTTCAATTTTCCATCTCTTCCTTTAGATTTTTACCAAGAACTATGTAATACACCTCTTCTGCTATATTAGTAGCATGATCTGCAGCTCTTTCAAGATATCTTGCAACAATTATCTGATCAAAGACATGTTCTTCTTTGTATTCGTTATTTGTCACCTTGAGAATTTTGATAGAGTGCTCTTTAACATCATCATATAGATTATCGACAACATCATCTCGTTTCCATACTTCGATAGCCAATTCAATATCTCGCTTATAATAAGCAGTTAGTGCGTCTTCTACCATATTTTCGACAATGGCAGTCATCTTTTTTAATTTTTCCTGTGACTCTAGTTCATAATTATGATCATATTTAACTGTTATTTCAGCAATGTCAGATGCAAGATCACCTATTCTTTCTAGATCAGTTGCAAGTTTTATCATTGTTATGGCATATCTTAGGTCTTCTGCTAATGGTTGAAATCGGCCTACATAACCCACTATTTCTTTCTCAATTTTTCTTTGAAGATTATCTACTATATAATCATTATTAATAACTTCTCTGGCCATTTCTATATCTTTTTCTTCAAATGAATGAACAGCATTAACAAGTGCCTTCCTAACATTTTCAATCATGTCAGAGATCATTGATTTTAATTTGTTAAAATGTGTTTCTAAATGATGAAATTTTTCCTCTTTCAATTAATGCCCCCTCCTTTTAGCTAAAAACTCCTCTCAAGTAATCGTTTGTCCTTCTATCTTCGGGATTTTCCATTATTTGTTCAGTAATATTAAATTCTACTAACTCACCCATATAAAAAAACATTAGATAATCTGATATTCTAAGTGCTTGCTGAAGATTATGGGTTACTATTATTATAGTGTAATTTTCTGATAATTCTTCAATTAATCTTTCAATTTTCTGTGTGGCTATTGGATCCAGTGCACTTGTTGGTTCATCTAATAGAAGGCACTCAGGTTCCACCGAAATCGCTCTTGCTATACAAACTCTTTGTTGTTGACCTCCAGAAAGCGAAAGAGCGTTGTTTTTCATTTCGTCTTTTACCTCTTCCCACAAAGCTGCTTGTTTCAAAGCTTTCTCAGCAATTTCTTTTAATCGTTTTTTATTTTTTGCTCCATGTACCTTAGGACCAAAAACTACGTTTTCAAAAATGCTTTTTGGAAAAGGATTTGGTTTCTGAAATACCATGCCAACTTTTTTTCGTAGTTCTACAGGATTCATTTTTATTGTGTTTTCTCCGTCAAGATATATACTACCACTTTGTAGATATTCAGGAATAAGATCATTCATTCTATTTAAAGCTCTTAAAAAAGTTGATTTTCCACAACCCGAGGGACCAACTAATGCTGTTATTGATTGCTTTGGAATTGAGCAGCTCACATTTTTTATAGCGTGTTTACTGCCATAGTAGCAGTTAAGATTACTTATCTCAAATAAACTACTGTTAACCATTATTTTATCCTCCCTGGAACTTCTCAGATTTTTTTCTGAATATGGAAGCTATAAAAAAAAGCACGACGACTATTAAAATAAGCACTGAAATCGTCCCTTCAAGTTTAGGAGTTACTTCTTCGGAATACACTGTAGATAAAACAAAAATATGTGTTGGTAAAGCCATGGTTGGCTGAAACATATTTGAAGGATTTTTCGTAATATAAAATGCTGCTCCGGTAAATAATATAGGTGCTGTTTCACCAATTATTCTACCAATAGCTATTATGATGCCTGTTATAATTCTCGAAGTAGCAGAAGGTAAAACAACACCGAAAACTGTCTGTGCCTTATTTGCTCCCAAACCATATGAGGCTTCCCTATATGAATTCGGTACAGAACGCAGGCTTTCATGAGTGTTAGAAATTATGTATGGTAAAGACATTATTCCAAGAGTCAAACCACCCGCAATGACAGATGTGCCAAATCCAAATATTATACAAAACAGTGCCAAACCAAAAAGTCCAAAAATTACAGATGGAATCCCTGCAAGAATATTAACCGATGTTAAAACAATTTTTTTGAATAGATTATCTTTACTATATTCACCTAAATAAATTGCTCCAAGCAAACCAACTGGAACTGCAAAGATCATGGCAACCATTAAGAAATAAAGTGAACCTAACAATGCTGGGAAAATGCCACCAGTAGTCATTGAATTTTCTGGAAATGTTGTCAGAAAATTCAATGATATATCATCTATCCCCTGTAAAACGAGAAAAAATATAAGTGAGATTATTCCAAACGCTATCACACCGGTTACAAATGAAAATATGAATTTTACTACTTTATCAACCAGCATTAATATCATTCCTTTGAAGTCGCATAACAATAATCGTAAATACTGTTGAAATAAAAAGGATAACTACTCCTATCATAAACAGAGCATTATAATGAACGCTATTTAACTCTACTTCTCCCATTTCGCCAGCTATAGTTGCAGTTAAAGGTCTTACAGGATCAAATATACTTGAAGGTATCATAGCAGAACCACCAGCAATCATCAGAACAATCATCGTTTCGCCTATTATCCTATTTGTTCCAAGAATTATAGCGTTAATAATTCCGTTTTTTGCTTGAGGAACAATTACTCGAAATACGGTGCTTGTAAGATTTGCCCCGAGTGCCAGTGAAGCCTCTTTTTGATCTCTTGGAACACTTCGAATAGCATCCTCCATAAGTGTTATAAAATAAGGCATTGCGAGTATTGAAAGCATTAATGATGCATTGAGTATATTCAATCCAGTCCACATACCTGGAAAATGATCTGTCAACCATTCTGAAACGTATCTAAGTCCAAAAGAACCTAAAACCACAGATGGTATTCCTGCCATTAACTCAAAAATAAATTTGAATGAATCTCTAAAAGCGCTTCTCGAAAAAGATCCCATATATATGGCGATAACGAATGCCAGTGGGATACTGATCAGCACAGTTAAGCCAGTCACACTTAGAGATCCAAACAATAGTGCAAGTATTCCAAACTCAGGGTCTGAATATGTAGGATACCAGAATGGGCTAAGAAAAAATTCTTTGGTAGAAACAGCTGAAAAAACATGTATTCCGTCTGAAATAATGAAGTAATAAATTCCAAAAACCGCCAGGGTTGTAAACAACCCGGCGATAATTACAATTATCCTGGTTAGTTCATTTTTTAACTTTGCATTGAGCACTATTTATCAATCCCGTAAGCATTCACATATCCTACATCAAGAACGAGTGACTGTCCTTCAGGGGATAGACCAAATTGTAAGAATTCCCAGGATAACCCTTTTGGAAGGCCATTTGTAGCATCAATGAACATAAACAAAGGTCTTGATAATGGGTACTCACCTGAATTAACTTTTTTTAATGAAGGCTCAACTGTGTTCACCTTTAGGGATTTCACTTCATCTGTTACATAAGCCATTCCAACATAACCAATTGCATTTTTGTTTTGACTTACCTGTTCAACTTCTGCGCGATTGGATGGTAGCATCTGGGTATATGGAACAAGTCTTTCACCTTCCAGAACTGATTCTATGAAATACTCAAAGGTTCCACTGGCCGTGTCTCTTGAATATAGAACTATACGTGTATTTGGTAAATCAGAATTGATCTGTTTCCAGTTATTTATTTCTCCGGTGTATATCTTTTTGAGTTGAT
>JAWODV010000018.1:0-10427 GCA_046483075.1 Kosmotogaceae bacterium
ATTATATAATTTCTTTCAGTATTTCATTAAACTGTCAATAATAACTGAAGATTATTCATTATATTCTTACAGTAACGACTTACCTGATAATCACTTCTTATCTGTAGCTTCACATCATAGAGCATATCTAATAACAGGAGATTTGAAGTGCCAGAAAATAGCTAAAGAAAACAAAATAATGTGTTGTAGTCCAGCTCAGTACATAACATTATTTTGCAAAGATTGCTTTCTGTAGTTATAAACAAATCGTTAACTATTAAAAATTTGAAAAGCTGAAGGAAAGTAAAAAACTAAACTAACTAAGGTCTTTTTTATACTAATAGTGTCACATGTTTTAGTATTTATAGAGGTTTTTCTCGGATCTCCGATCTCGAAGCTCAATAAACGAAGCGAAGCGTCGAAATTAACACACCCAGCCTTCGGCAGCCCTCTCTAAAACCGTTGTGCGTGGTCCGTAGTAGGTTGTGCGTTACCGCAATCGTAATCGCCCCTTAGAATGATTAGACAAACTGAAACCAACAAATAAAATAAAGAATAACAGTTTTTTTGCTCTTATCTGAAAACGTACAAAAGTTCATTAAATTTTAAGTGTTTTGGTTTTAAGAATCAGTCGGACAACGGGAAACGGTTCACGTGATTTAGTATTTATGGTGGTTTTCATCTGATCTCGGATCTCAGATCTCGAGTCTCGGGGTTTATTTCGATGGACGAAGCGAGTTGCAAGACGAGCGGTGGACGAAACGTAGTGCTGGACGATGGACGTGGTTTTAATCTCGGATTCTCGTCACCTCGGTTTTTCTCGGATTCTCGTTTTGGAAAGCATTTTTTTAGGATTTCTGATCTCGAATCTCGTTTATTACTGCATACTCCAAGCCTTTTTAGTAAACTAAGTGAGAGATTGTAAGCAACTAACTCTGATTTCCTAATGGTCGTAATCATCATTATGTGTACTTAGCTCATGACCTTGCGCGAGGCTATGGTAAAATTTATAAAGCTTATACCAAATTACTTTTGGTTCATTTAGGAGTGATTCATTTATGAAAAAGAAAATGGAAATAGAATATCCTTCTTCGCTTCCTGATGCATTACAGGAAAGTTCAGATAATTTCGAGCGAGAAGCAAGAATGGCAATGGCTGTAAAGCTTTTTGAAATGAAAAGAATATCCTCTGGAATAGCAGCGAAATTGGCAAACATGGATAGGGTTAGTTTTCTTCTGGAATTACATAAATATGGAGTTTCTATGTTCAATATGGAAGTTGATGAGTTAAACTCAGATGTTGAAAATGCGTAAAACGATAGTAATAAATACTGGCCCTTTGATTGCCCTGGTGGCAGGATTTGGAGATTTAAGTATTCTCCAGAAAATATATGATAGGGTTATAGTTCCCTATGAAGTAACCAAAGAGATGTTAGCAAAGGATACTGATAGTTATGATGCTAAAGCATTTACTCGAAACAAATGGTTAGACAAACGGGAAAAATCAATAGACATTGTACCATTTTTGGCCAACACACTTGATAAAGGTGAAGCGAGTGTAATACAAACAGCGCTTAATGAATATATTAAGACAGTTTGTATTGATGAAGCTGCTGGTAGAAGAATTGCACGTTTGAATAATTTAAAGGTTACAGGCTCCCTTGGGATAACAATAGCTTCTATAAAAGAAGGAGAGAATATTAAGATTAAAGAAATAATAAATAATATGAAAAAAAGAGGAATATGGGTTAGTGATGAGTTGAAAAACAAAGCTATAGAACTAGCAGAAAACGCTATGAAAAAACGTGATTGATTACGGTTTCTCTTTTTTTTGGTTTCTCTTCTCTTTGGTCCTTCTCGATTTCTCGTATTTTGAACTTTTGGTACAACATACAACCAACTATCGCACAACGTCGCTTCGTGTCAAATGCACACACCCAGCCTTCGGCAGCCCTCTCGAAGAGGGCATTAGAACCAATCGGCTCACGGTAAACGGTTCACGTCTTTTGAACCATCGATGGACGAAGTGAGCCACAAGGCGAACGTTGGACGATGGACCAAGCGTCAGCGTTGGACGTTTTCTTACTCTCGGGCTCTTGGATCATTTTTTGATTTTTTGAACTTCCGTACAACCAACAACCTACTATCATACGACGTTTTTTGATGGTTTTCATCTCGGTCTCGTCTACTTAAAGCGTTTTCTCAATATGTTTCATCAAGCTCTCGAGTTCTTTGATTTTTTCTTCAACGTCGCCGGTTTCGACAGCTTCTTTTACGCATGTTTCAATGTGTTTGTTTATTATTCCTGTGTTTGCTCTCTTTAAAAGAGCAATAGCTGCCAGAAGTTGCGATGAGATATCAATGCAGTATCTTTCATTCTCGATCATTTTAATTATTCCATCAATTTGGCCTTTTGCTGTTTTGAGAATGTTGAGCGATTTTTCATGCTTAATATGGTGGTCTTGAACCTTTTTAATACTGTTTTTTGCGTTCATTCGATACCCCCAAATTTATATCCTGTCTCTTCAATTCTATTTTTTATTATACCTTTATCAACATTATTATTGACGGTTTTGACATTTGCTGTACCCTTGTTAAGGTTTACACTTACTTCTTTGATTTCAGGAATTGATTCAAGAGCTTTTTCTACTCTCTTTTTACAATGTTCGCAAGACATTCCTTTAACGTATATTCTCATCTTTTTCACCTCCAGATGTTTTAATTACTGGTGCTTTCTTAATCTTACTTTCTTGAGTCTGAGCGCATTCAAAACTACACTGACACTTGAAAATGCCATTGCGGCACCGGCAATCATGGGATTTAGTTTCAGACCAAAGGCCAGAAAGAAAACACCGGCAGCTATTGGTATGCCTATAGTATTGTAGAAAAATGCCCAGAAGAGATTTTGTTTAACATTCTTTATTGTTGCATGTGAAAGATCAATAGCATTCACTACATCGTTAAGGTCATCTTTCATAAGCACGATGTCTGCTGTTTCTATTGCAATATCTGTACCAGATCCAATTGCTATTCCAACATCGGCTGCAGCCAGTGCAGGAGAATCATTTATTCCATCTCCAACCATCGCGACATTCCTGTTGTTACTCTTCAATTTTCCTATTTCGCTGGCCTTATCTTCGGGTAATACTTCAGCAATGACTTCATCTATATCAACTTCGTTTGCAATTGCTTTTGCTGTTTGGATACTGTCTCCAGTTACCATATATGTTTTAATATTAGCTTCTTTTAATTTTTTAATTGCTTCCTTTGATGTTTTTTTAACAACATCTGCTATTCCCAAGACTGCTATTACGTTACTGTCGTATTGAGCAGCAATAACTGTTTTACCTTCTCTGGAAAGCTTTTCATAAAACTTCTTTATTTCAGGGTGATCAGATTCAATAAATTTAACGCTTCCTAATTTCATTGTTTTGTTATTGATTGTTCCTTTTACACCTTTACCTGGAATTGCTGAGAAATTCTCTACTTCAAATAGTTCTTTGTCATAGGCTCTTGTTATTGCTCTGTCCAGTGGATGAGAGCTTTTTGATGCCATTGCAGCAACTAGTTTCATAATTTTTTCTTTTTCTGTGTTGTTTATAGGAATAACATCGGTGAGTTCTGGTCTGCCTTCTGTAATGGTTCCGGTTTTGTCAAGAATCACTGTATTGACTTTGTGAGTTATTTCAAGTGCTTCACCGCTTTTAAAGAGGATACCCATCTCGGCTCCTCTTCCGGTGCCTACCATAATTGCAGTAGGAGTAGCCAGGCCAAGAGCACAGGGACAGGCTATAACAAGCACAGCAATCATCATTGTTAAGGAAAAGACAAATCCAAAGCCCAGTAATAACCATACTAGAAAAGTTATAGCTGCAATTCCCAGAACAACGGGTACAAAGTAACCGCTAACAATATCTGCCAGTCTTGCAATTGGAGCTTTAGTTTCCTGTGCGTTTTCAACGAGTCTGATAATTTTAGCAAGAGCTGTTTCATTCCCAACTTTTGTAGCTTTAACTTCGATTGCTCCGCTTATGTTGACTGTTCCACCAATGACTTTATCTCCTTTTTCAATATCCTCAGGCATTGATTCTCCGGTGATCATTGATTTGTCGACAGAACTTTGACCTGAAATGACTTCTCCATCTGTAGGTATGGACATTCCTGCCTTCACTAACAATTTATCCCCAACCTCGATTTCTTCAGAAGGTATTTCTATGTATTCACCGTTTCTTTTAACAAAAGCTTTTTTTGGAGCCAGATCCATGAGTTTCTTTATGGCTTCAGATGTACGACCTTTTGAATAGTTTTCAAGGTACTTTCCAAGAGAAATCAATGCGATTAGAACACCTGCAGTTTCATAATATAGATCAAAGGCGTATTGTGTATTACCAAGTGTGATTTGAATAGTGGAAAAAATACTATAAATTACAGCAGCTCCTGTGCCCAGTCCAACCAGTGTATCCATATTTGGGTACCCTTTGAATAGAGAAGGAATCCCCTTTATATAAAAGTTCCTTCCTGCAATTATTATGGGAGTGGTTAGAAGGAGCTGAGCGAGAGCAAAATTCAGAGGAGCAGTATCCGGTGAAATAAAAACAGGAAGTTGTAATCCTAACATGTGTCCCATAGATATTAACAGAAGTGGAACTGCGAAAACAGTAGAAACCAAAAACCTTCTGAAATAACCCTTTAGGGTATTCTCCCGGTGTTCTTTTTCTTTATCATACTGCTGTGAAGATACGTTTTTTGCTTTGTATCCTGCTTTTTCTACTGCAGTTTTTATATTGGAAATGTTAACTTTTTCTGGGTAATATTGAACTTCCGCTTTTTCTGATATTAAATTGACTGAAGCAAAATCTATACCATCTAGCTTGTTTATGCTTTTTTCGACAGCTGCTACGCATGAAGCACAGGTCATCCCTTCTATATCCAGGTTTATTTTGCGAGCTTTACCAATCTCTTCTACTTCGTACCCCACACTTTTTACACTTTCAAGCAATCTTTGTTCATCAAAATCGTTATCGGTATCGATACTCAGTTTTTCTGTTGAGAAATTTACTCTGGAACTGTTTACTCCTTCAGTCTTTGATGCTGCTTTTTCAACAGCCCTAACACATGAGGCACAGGTCATCCCCTTTACTACATATTCTCTTTTTTCTTTGTTAGAAGTATCCATGGTTACACTTCCTTTCTATAAAACACAGTTGTTTTTATTTATTAAATTCTCTTATTTCTGTTGAATGTTCTTTTTCATGCGATGATACTCTTCGTGACTGATTTCGCCCTTTACATAACGTTCATTTAAGATCCTAATAGAACTATTTTCAGCATTGTCTTCAATGGCCAGATGAAAGTTATTTCTATATCTATTATTTGAATTCCTGATTATTAAAATCACACCAACAATTAATGCAGTAATTAAAGTAAAACCCAATATTGGCCAAAACCATCCCCAGGTACCAAAAAAATTTCCGCACCAACCAGGAGTTCCAAAATAGCCTAAATGCATATTATTCTCCTCCTTCAATGTTTCTTAATACTTTTCTATATTCATCTTCGGAAATATCCCCACGGGCATATCGTTCTTTGAGTATTTCTTTAGCTTTACGGTTATTACTAATATCCTCATGCAATGTTTCGCTATTACCGCTATTAAATAAATTCTTTAGAAAATCTGGTTTAAATATGAGTAGAAATAATGCAATTAATAGAAACCATCCAAAAAACATCATAAAATCATCTCCTTTTTTACCACCCCCCTCGGGCGGGGGGAGTCTAATTTAATACTACATTATTTATCGGATATTGTCAAGGAATATATTAATTGCTTGAAATCTTCTTTTTTATTATGGTTTCTATAAGCTATAATTATGTCAATTAGTACTGCAGCCAAATAACAAATATAAGGGGGATTTTTATGTGGAACAAAACAATTATCGCTTTTATAATTTGCTTTATTTTAGTTTTCACAGGGGTCTTTGCAACAAAAATTATGATTGTTCATAGTTACGATGAGGGTTACTCATGGACTGAAGAACTTACTGAAGGCATTCAAAGTGTTTTCAAAGACAAAGAAATTGAATGGGACGTATTTTATATGGAAACACGACTTCAAACGTCAGAGGAATGGAAAATAAAAGCAGGAAGACTGGCATTACAAAGAGTTGAAAAATTTTCTCCTGATGTAATCATTGCGTGCGATGACAATGCTCAGGAATACTTTGCCAAAGAAATCATGGATATTCCTGTGGTATTTTGCGGAGTAAACCTTGAGCCTTCGAAATACACCTATCCGAGAGAAAACATTGCCGGAGTAAGGGAAACCCTTTTCACTAAAGAGATAATAGGCATGATAAAGGATTTGTTTCCTGAGATTTCTAATATAGTTTTTATGGGCGATAGAAGTGAAACCACTGCCGGAATTGTAGAACAACTTGAGGAAGCAGAGTATGAAGGAATTAAGAAAAATATTCTTATTCTTGATACTTTTTCTAAATGGAAGGAAGCTGTGAAAAGCATTGATGGTTACAACACTGCAGTTGTGTTGCTTATAAATAGAGAGTTGAAAGACGAGAACGGTGAAGCAGTCGATTCGGCAGAAGTAACACGCTGGACAGCTAACAACAGTGCTGTCCCCGTTTTTGCAATTATGAATTACGCTGTTGAAGAAGGAGCGATTGGTGGTGTTGTTAATACAGGATACGGTGAAGGGAAGCAGGCTGGAGAGATTGTAAAGAAATTCCTTTCCGAGACATCACTTGAGGATGTAGGTGTAGAAAAATCAGAAAATGGTTATGTGATGCTTAACGTGGCTTCAGCTATGTCTGCTGGAGTTTCCTTTGATTCAGAATGGTTTGAGCAGGTGGATGAAGTGGTTTCAAACAGAGAGATGTCTTCAGATACTGTATTAAACCTTTTTGTTGGTTCTTTTGAGGAAAGGGTTCATGGCATAATGACATCACTAAAGATACTTTCAGAAACACCTGAAGTTAAGTCCGGAGAATGGGCAGCCATGAAACCACTGTTAAGTGCTTTTAATGAAAACTATCAGGGGCTGGCTATTTACATTTTGCCTGACGGCGGATATTATTCGGTTCAAAGAAACTGGACGGGCTTAAATCTTTCTAACAGAGGATATTTTCCTGTATTGAAAAATGGTGGAGATGTTAAAGGTTATCAGGTAATGAGCAGGTCAACGGGGAAACGTTCTGTGGTTTTTGGAGTACCTGTTTGGAATGAAGAAAGAATCATAGGATTTGTAGGATTATCTGCATTTTTTGAAAACTGGAATTCAGAACTCATCTCAGAATTTAAAGAGCTTGACAATCTGCATTTCTATGCTTTTGACGCACAAAACACACTTGCTCTAACCGATAACACTGCGTTACTTCTTGGATTGCTTGATGTTGATGTACCAGGATTGTCAGATAGAATCGATTCTCTGGATAACGAAAGCGGTAGTTTTCTTTTTGTTGCCAATGATACTTTAAATGTTGCAGAATATAAAAAATCTAGTGAAACTGGGTGGACTTTTGTTATTGCCAACCAGTATGAAACTGAAAAGAAAGATCGACAAATGCAAGCGTTGTTGAATAAAGTTCGTAATCAGTTGCAGGAAACTTTCAACAGGTTAGATAAATCACTTGCTGAAAAAACGGAAATATTGAGTCTGTATTATAACAATGAAGGAATTGTTAGATCTTTATTGCAAGAACTTCATAAGGAAAACCCAGAGGTGCTTGATGTTTCCTACATAAGTAAAAATGGTTATTTAAAGTATATTTACCCGGATGATTATAGTGATATCGAAGGATCGTGGATTGGAGACCGACCCTATATTAAAAGGCTTATCGAAACAGAAAAACCGGTTCTAAGCGATACCTTCTTTACTGTTGAGGATTTCTTTGCTGTTGATCTTGACTGGCCAGTTTTCAATGAAGATGGAGAATTTATGGGTGCTTTGAGTTTTCTTATAAAACCTGAGTTGTTCCTTGCACCAATAATTCTTCCAAATAATTATAATCCCTATGAATTCTGGATTATGCATCCAGATGGAACGATACTCTACGACCAGGATACAATTGAAGTCGGAAGGAATTTGTTTGACGATCCCCTTTATGAACCCTTTGACAGCTTATTGAAACTTGGAGAGAAAATCTCTGTCAATGAATCAGGTGAAGGAGAGTACAGCTTTTATTCTAAGGGAATGGATCAGTTGGTGAGAAAAGAAGTTAAATGGACATCCGTAGGCCTTCATGGAACCCAGTGGAGACTGATTTTAACGAAGGTATCCGATTGAGATTTCGATTGTATTGAAAACTTAATTCAGTTATTTAGCAGTTATAAGATAAGTAATCGGTAGTCATATTCAAGAAAGAGGATAGCTTTTTGTGCAAGATAAGACCGAAAAGTTCAAAGGGAATAGGAAGTAATTTCCTATTCCTTTTTCTTCTTCTTTTTCATACGTTTTTGATACATGTCTTTGATCCATTCATTAACAGGTTTCTTCCATCTTTCTGATTTATTCGGGATATTCTTAATCAGTGATTTTGGATTTAAACCCATTTCCTTTGCCATGCGTAACGTTTCTCTGGTTAGTTTGCATTTCCTTTTTGCTTTTGCCCATAATTCTTCTTTCTTGTTTTTATCCATTTTTCCTCCGATCTATAATTTCAGATTTATATTGCTGCTAGGTTTTCACAGGTTAGTATTTGCTGTTACTCTATCAAAATAACATAAATAAATGGTTTATGAATAGAATAAGTACTAATTATTTATAAGAATAGGCAAACAAATGTAAGTTCTGAGCAATTGAACTGAAGCGGTAGTACTTTTAGTACTGAAAGGCAATCATTTTTCTGTGGTAAGATTAAATCGTTTTGTACATATGAAAAGAGGCTTTACATTATATGATGAGGTGAATAATATGAAAAGAAAGTTATCATGTTTTTTTCTGGTAGCAGCTTTAGTAGTAATAGTGGGTTTTTCTGGAGAACTTCAGACTCTTGAAAGAACAGAAGAGCGGACAAAAATCCTCAACCAATGGGAAGATGAACTTAAAAAATCAATGGAAGAATGGAATATTCCTGGGATGACCGCAGGAATAATCTATGAGGATGAAGTGATTTATATAAAGGCATTTGGTGTGAAAGACTTATCTTCGATGGAACCGATTGATACTGAAACGGTTTTCCAGATAGGTTCAACTACAAAAGCTTTTACATCTACTCTTTCTGCGATTTTTGTGGATGGAGGACAGTTTGACTGGAAGGATCGGGTAATGGATCTTTATCCAGCGTTCAGATTAAAAGATGTTTCAGCCCAACAAGGTTTTCTTTTCGAGGATTTGATGGCTCAGCACAGTGGTCTTTATCCTTACGCTGGAGATATTCTCTCGATCTGGGGTTTTGGTAAAGATAAGGTTCTCAGTTCACTATCCGAATGGCCAACTATGTACAGCTTTAGGTCTGATTTTAGCTATGTAAATAACCTGTTTGTCGTTGTTGAAGAAATTTTAGAGAGTTACTCAGGAAAAAGTTATTCGGAATTATTGAGGGAAAAGATATTTGATCCATTAGAGATGAACAGTACTCATGCAACATTAGACAGTTTTATTAATGCCAGTAATGCAGTTACAACCCATGTAAATGATGAAGGAGATCCAGTTTCGATAGATCCTGACGATGGTTTCATTGATTGGATTAAATCTCTCGCCCCTGCGGGTATCATAAGCTCAAATACTAATGACATGCTTCGATGGGTAAATATGCATTTAAATAAAGGTACAGTTGATGGCAATGAAATAGTTTCGAAAGAAAACCTACTTATTACACATTCACCGCATACATACGTCTTAGGGAACCCTTCAGAACCCATCGCAGCGTATTGTTTGGGCTGGGTAATGGAGGAATTTGAGGAAATGAAAATCCTATGGCACAACGGTGATACTTCAGGATGCCATACGATGATACTCATGATACCGAAAGCCAGCTTGGGTATTGTGATTCTGTCAAATATGGGTAGTCATGAAGTGCCCGATATTCTTGCAAAGGCTTTTGTACAACTTGCGCTTGGTAAGGAGCCCAAACTTTTAGATCAATTAGATAATGAGAACTCACAAGAAAATGGTGATGAAGATGTAGAAGCCTACCCTCATCTTCCTCTCGAAGAATACACTGGTACATACCACAATAAAATATTTGAAGAAGTTGTTATAAAAGCAGAGGATTCAGTTTTATTAGCAGAGGTTGCTAACGGAACACATATTCTAACACTTGAACATATCACAAGAGATTATTTCACAGCCCATCTGCTGCCTTATATGAAGGATATCAATCAAGTTTCCTTCCTGATGAATAACAAAGGGAAAATAAAGGGATTCTATTTAACCGAACCATCCAGTCCTGATCCATACTGGTTTGAAAAAATAGAAGACTAAAATGTTGAATT
>JAWODV010000034.1:0-31886 GCA_046483075.1 Kosmotogaceae bacterium
TGCGCATAATGGACTTCTGAGTTCGGCCTATTGCCTCCAATAATGCGAAGAAAACAGGGCCTGCGGGGTCTCCGCAGGCCCTGTGCGGTCATGGATTGATGTGCGGGTGGTAGCTGCTTAGCGGCGGATCTGCATCGTGCGGACCGCTGTTGTCTGGCTGCCGTCATCCGAGCGGGCGGTGATGGTGCACAGGTAGGTGCCGCTCGGCACCTTCGCCCCGGAGGTGTTGCGGAGGTTCCAGGTGGCCGAGTTGACGCCCGCTGTCTCCGTGCCACACGGGATTTGGCGAACCATCCGCCCGGCGATGTTGCGGATCTCCACGGAGATGTCTGCCGCCGAGGAGAGACTGTAAGTGATCATCAGCCGCTCACCATTGACCTGCTGCACCTGCGCCGTGGTGACCATTGCGGAGGATGACGAAGCGTCCTTCCAGCATATCGTATAGGCGGATTCGGATGCATTTGCGCCGTCCCACGCCCGGATGAAATACTCACAGCCGTCAAAGCTGCCCGGTGTATCATCGCGGGTGTAGCTGGTCGCATCCGTCGCATCGATAATCCCGACAAGCTCCACCTGCCCTCCAGGCAATCCGCGCCTCCAGAGCCAGTATTCTTCGACATCATCGTCGCCCTGACCGTCGTCGTCCGAAGGCTTCCAGGTCACCTCCGCAGCATCTCCGGACCAGCTCGCGGCGAAGTCCACAGGAGGCCCGGGACGTCCCTGGTCGTCGATGGATCGGGCCTGGTCGAATATCGGGGTGGACTGCTTGTTTCCGTCATAGGCCCGAACCGCATACTGCAACAGCGGCCCGTTGCTGCAGGAGGTGTCGAGGTAATCGTAGGTGGCCGAATCGTCAGCCGGCAGCGTCACAACATGGATGAACGCGCCACCGTTATACCGCCGGCGGAAGATGTGATAGCATTCCACGGCATCGGTCCCCGCGCCGTCATCGGGCGATCGGCCCCAGGAAATCTCCACCGCGTTGCCGGTATCATCGGGCCGGTCATGGGCGTCAAGATCCGTTATGTCTCCCGGCGGCGGGAGCTGGTCATTGACGGTCTTGCGCCACCGATATGTTGCTGGCGACGCTCCTGCACTGTTATGCGCACGAATGGCGTAGATGTAAAGCGTTTTAGGTTGCAGGTTGGCGTCTGTGTATGTATAGGGTGCACTGGCGTCTGCTTGGATGGTGGCAATATGCTGCATCGTCCCACCCTGCTTCATTCTGAAAAGAAGATAATCAAATTGGCCCGAGGCCGTCTCCTCGTCTGGTGATGCTGGCCACATCAAATCGAGCGCCGTACCGTCATCATTGGGATGGTCATCAACGCACAGGTAGGGAACCTCCCCTGGCTTGTCGCCAGGCGGTGGAGGCTGGTTAATATGGACGGTTCCGACTCTTTTATCTTTATCCCCTTCAGAGGAGGGGCTGAGGCTCTTGAAGTGATCGATGGCGTCACTGTCGGTGTTGGTGGGCTGGTCGTGGACCCACACCTCGTAGTCGTTTCCTGCGGTCAGTCCTTCGGTTGACAGTGACAGGGATACCCCACTGATTGTGCGCCCTTCACAGGTGCCGTATTCACTGGAGAGTTTTGAAGGCACCACCGGGTCAGTGCCCACGTGGTTGCCAGAACTGTCCCGGAAGCCGACAGCCACGGTGTGGTTGGCCCCGGAGTTATCCCCACAGTCGAAGAGGCTTGCATCGAAATCAACGGAAACTGAATCGCCGGGATCCACCGAGCCGGGCACCGAAGTGTTGCTGAGCTGGATGTAGTAGGTATCAGCCTGCGGAACGACTTGTGCTGTGCCGATATTCACAACAACCAAGATGCTTATGAAGGTCACCAATACGATACGGCATCTGCCAGATATGCTGTACATCGCGTTCTTCCCCCCAGTTTAGGCATTGTCTGTCGATGGTGCTCAATTACTTGACACGAGATGCATGCTCAGGTAGCGATTAAACTATGAGTTTGAACTATACATTCTATACATACTGTGCATATTTCGTCTGGATCGCGATTATCCCTTCTTTATCATAAATGTGCTTAATACTTTTTTTGTGACCAATAGTCTGAATTATGATGGTATGGTGAGGTAGTAGCTGTTGCCGTTGGCGTCTCTGTCAACCTCGATCAGGCCCTTTTGCTCCGCCTGGTTGATGGCGCGGACCACGGACTGCCGGTGCATGCAGCAGCGTTTCGACAGCTGCGTCAGAGAGAGGTTGATGGGTTCGTCATTGTCGATCTCCCGGTCGGCCTGGTATTTCGTCAACGCGATGAGCAATCGGGCCTCAACCAGACTGCCTTCGAGGATCGCCTCGACCAGTGGTGCCGAAAGATGCACTCCATTTTCGTTACTCAACGAAGAAGGCACTCCCTTGTTGGATCACGAATAGAAATGAAAACTGCGCTGCCGTGGTCACTTTTACTTACTATTGAAGTTCAGATGATGGAAGTAACATTTTTTATTCGCCTGCAAGAGGACGTGCCTGATTCTCGTCTGGCTGCAGCGCACAGTGTTGCGAGGCGATTATGATGCGAAGAGAAGAATTATCCTCACTTCCAGACGCCACCCTGGTGCGAATGGCGGCCGAAGGACGTGCATCAGCCTTCGACGAGCTTGTGGGGCGGCATGGCACAGCGCTTGAGGTTTTCATCGCGTCGAAGATCTACGATTCATTCGAAGTGCATGATGCGCTGCAGGAGACGTGGTATCGGGTTTACCGCGATATTGGACAGTTCTCGCCGGAATCGGGCAGCTTCGTGAACTGGCTCCGGGGCTATGCCGACAACGTGGTAAAGGAGCACAACCGCCATCATCGGGAACTGTTGAATGGCGCGGCCGAGGAGCTTGAGCTTCTCGCCGGACGACTCGACGGTCTCATTCATCCCAACGAGCACCCCACCCGCAACCACCGGGCGACGGAGGCCGCGATGGACGCAGTTCGCGGCTGGACGAAACTGCCAGAGAGCTACCGGGTACCACTGCTGGTGAATGTGCTGGATGACGCCGGCCCTAAAGACATCGCGAATTTGCTGGACATTACCATCGCCGCGGCGAAAATGCGGCTATCACGAGCCCGCGATCTCGTGCAAAAGCTTGCCGAGACGGAAAACGGTGATCCGGCTGCCGTAAAACCGCTACTGGGTGAAACCACGTTTCAGATCGGCCGGCTGTGCATCAAAGGGGATCAATTTGAGCGGGGGGGCCGCTGGCTGCGGCGCGGCATTGACATTGATGGCCGCGTGATTTCGTGGATCAAGGACCTCGGGCACACCACCACCCGTCCCGAGATAGAACACCCTGTACTCTGCGACGTGCTCAGCACGGCGGTGCGAGAGCATCCGAAACACCAGCATATCGCGTATGAATACGCCAATATGATCCGTAATTGCCGGGGCTGGCCGGTTTCTCACAGGCTCTATCACGATGCCTGGAAAATGAATCCAGACAACGAGCATGCGGCGGTTCTGCTGGCGACATCGCATATTGTACTCGGCGAGCACAGGGCGGCCTTCGGCGTCCTCGAACGATACATTGATAAACCCGGGGTGGATACAGAGACAGTGATGACGGCCGCGCAGGCCCTGGCGCCTTTGGGACCGGCGGAGCGTGCGCGTGCATTGCTGCGCCCCATGAGAAAACGGGTCGAAGGACGGAAGCCTGAAGACGTTCTCCCCGGCCAGCTTCCGGAGTACTCGACATATTATGTGGCGACGCGGTATAAGGCTTTCGGACACTGTATTGCCGCAATAGGTGACATCGACGAGGCCCGTGCCTGCTATCGCAAAGCGATAAGAATGATGGAATCAATGGCGGACGTCGGCCCGATCCAGCAACGCGAGGTCTGGAAGTGCCGGGAGGGCTTACAACGCATTCAGATCCAGGAACGCTCCGAAAGCTGGATCCCTCTTCAGATTGAACACTACTGAGGCTTCTGCCGCCTGTGATCGACCTTCCCCATGATTTGCGAACGGTACCGCCCAATAGCAATCCGGGCGCACACTTGTGGCTCAGTTCGCCGGAGTGCGTGCATTCTTCAAATTACCCAAAAAACCGTGACCCGACTGACCTTGCCCCGAAAAAAGAGACCAGTGGGAGTGAGAGGATTCTGATAGAATACGGACGTAAAGGAGGATCCTTTCATGAGTGGCAAGCGTTACACCGAAGAGCAGATCGTCCGGATCCTGGGGGAGATCGAAGGCGGGCGTACCGTCGCGGCAACCGCCCGGGAGTATGGGGTGGCCGAAGGGACCATCTACCGGTGGCGTAAGAAGTTCGGCGGGATGAATCTGTCGGAGGTCCGACGGCTCAAAGAGCTGGAAGCTGAGAATGCGCGGCTTCGTGGGATCGTCGCCCAGCAGGCGATGGACAACGATGCGCTCAAAGAGCTTTTGCGGGGAAAATGGTGAGCCCTGAGCGCAAGCGAGCGGCCGTGAGATTTCTGCAGGCCGAAGATCTCAGCTCGCAACGTCGAGCGTGTGAGCTGGTGGAGGTGTCCCGGTCGAGCCTGTATTATACGCCGCGCAAGCGTCCGGATGAGGATGCGCTCAGGGAGAAGATCAAGCAGCTGGCCAGAGAAAACAAGCGTTACGGCTATCGGCGGATCTGGGTAATTCTGCGCAGAGAAGGCTGGGAGGTCAATCACAAGCGGGTCCATCGGATCTGGAAAGATGAAGGTCTGAGCCTTCCGCGGAAACGGCCCAGGAGGCGCTCATACGGCCCTGCAGGGCAAGTGCACCAGAAAGCCGAACACCCGAACCACGTGTGGACCTACGACATCTGCGAGGACCGGACGGAGCGGGGCCGACGATTGCGACTTCTCAGCGTGGTGGATGAATACACCCGCGAATGCCTGGCGATCGAAGTGGCTCCCAGCATCGGCGGCAGCGACGTAGTGCAGTTGCTGAAGTGGTTGGCCCTGACACGGGGACTGCCGGCCCATATTCGGAGCGACAACGGTCCGGAGTTCATTGCGAAAGGACAGACCTTACAGAAGCGGTTTATCAGTAAGTAAATCTCTTGGAATTCTGGAAAAACAGGTGGATGATGGATTGATGCCTGAAGAGGTAGTTAACAAACTAAGACATCTTGTTAAAAATGGTTTTAAGCATGACAGTTTTAACGATACAGCAGATATAATAAAAAAGACTCTTGAACGATCGTATTCATGATTAAAGAGCAACAAAAAATTCCTGGTAATGAGAATAGTATGGGAATTCTCTGTAAAAAATTGAATTAGGACATATAATTACAGTGGGTGATTTGATGAAAATTAAACAAAATTTATCACAAAAACTTGAACAGCGTCAAAAACTGACTATTGAAGTGCAAAATGCCTTAAAATTACTTCAACTAAATGCATTGGAGTTAAACACTGAGCTCCATCAGATAGTTGAAGAAAATCCTTTACTGGAATTAGAAGATGAAGATTACGAATTAATAGATGAGCTAAAAATTGAGGATGACGATAAATACGATGCTGAAAGTGAATATTCATTATACAAGAGTAATCAGGAAAAAGAATCTGAAAAATGGAATTTTGAAAGAATAGAGGGTCCAAAAAAAGCATTCGCAGAATTGCTGAGTGATTTTGCATATCTAATACTTGATAAAGAAGAATTCACAGCTTTTGAAGTACTAAAAGATAAAATGGATGGACATGGTATGCTTGTTGAAAGAATTAAAAATATATCAAAAGCTTCGGGGATCAAAATCAGTTTGCTTAGAAGAGTTATTGAGAAGCTTCGCAACGGTGGATTTGAAGGAGTATTTTCATCCAGTAAAGCTGAGATGGAAAGTATTCTTGGAAAAGGTATTTATCCCTCTTCAGGATATGATGATGGAAAACCCATAAGATACATAAAACCTGATTTATATATAGATTATATTGACAACAAGTTTATTGTATCAGCAGGTAGCTGCGGACTTGCGATTAATGTTGATGATAACTATAAGAAGATTCTTGATAAAGGTTCAGGTGAGGAGGAAAAATTTCTAAGGAAAAAGCTCAAAGAAGCCAATTTTTATATAGAGGCACTTGAAAGAAGACGAATGACTCTAATCTTTATTGGCAAAAGAATTGTAGAAAGCAATTATTCTTATTTGCTCAATAAATCAGATCAATTAAAGACCTTAAAAATGAAAGAAATCGCTGGTGATTTGGGCGTAGTAGTATCAACAATCAGCAGAGCAGTAAAGGATAAATTTATACAAACACCCCGTGGTGTGCTTCCACTTCGATATTTTTTTGGTAATATGCAAAAAAGAGAAAAGGCAATGGAAATAATCGAAGAGCTTCTTTTAAAAGATAGAAAATACAGTGATAAAGAAATATCACAAATACTGAAAGAGAGAGAGATTAAGTTGGCGAGACGAACGGTAAATAAATATCGTAGAATGATTGAGAAGAATCAATGAAAAAGGCCGTACTTATTTTGGGCGGATCAAAGGATTCGTCAAAAGAATTTTATAATTCAAAAATTGATGAAGCTGATTATTTAGTGGCAGTTGATTCAGGAGCCAATCTGCTATACTCTTTTAGAGTATTACCAGATTTGCTGATAGGTGACATGGATTCTATCGACAGAAAAGTTTTTTTATGGTGCGAGAAAAACAATGTAGAAACAAAGAGTTTTAATCAAAATAAAGATGAAACAGATACTGAACTTGCTTTATATGAGGTTCATAAACGTGGTTATCTGGAGGCGCAGCTATTCAATGCTCTTGGAGATAGACCCGATCATTTTCTTGCTACTATCCTGTTAATGTACTCATATTCTAGAAAAATGAATATTAGTATAATTTCTAGCAATTTGATTAGCGGCGTGATATCAGGACATAACTTTTTGGAAGCCAAACCGGGAGAAGTATGGTCAGTTTTGCCAATTGGGGAAAACATTCCGATAGTTACGCTTAAAGGTTTTGAATACGAAATCAATCATAAGTCCATGCCCTTTAATAAACCCTTTGGGACTTCCAATGTTGCAAAGAATAATGAAGTTATTATTAATACGGAGAAAGGAACGGTGATTTATTTTAGATGGCTGAAAAGATGAAATACCTTGTTATATCAGATACTCACGGATCTTATGACCGACTAAAAAAGATACTCGATAATGAAACCAATTTTGATTATATGATTCATGCAGGAGATTTTTTATATCACGGACCAAGAAATCGTATACCTGATGGCTATTATCCCGAGAAGTTGGCCAACTTTTTCAAAGAGAACAAAAATCGTTTGATTGGTGTTCGTGGGAATTGCGATGCTGACGTGGACTTAATGATGATGGATGTAAACAGTCTTCTAAATGTAAAAGAGTTTAGAATAAATGGGCTGAGAGTGGTAGTTTCTCATGGGCATCATGAAATCAACACAAACGCAGACATCTTAATTAAAGGCCACACCCATATTGCTGAATTAAGAAAAAAAAGCGAGATGATTTTTCTAAATCCGGGAAGCCCATCTTTACCAAAAGACGATACTGGAGGATCTTATGCAGTCATGAAAACCTTTAATGAAAAGACCGAGTTGACGCTTTATTCTCTTGAAGGCATAACTATAAAAAAAATCAATCTTGATCGTAAATAACGCATTAAGTAGAAAGTTATTTAGACTTTTTTCTTTTTTTAATCAATCTAAATCTATTAAGTATATTCATAAATTTTTCTCCTGACAGAACTGAGATAGTTATATAGCCACCGACAATAACCCCTATTATTACAACGACCGCAACTCTTGAATATAGCTTTAACGGAGAGAATAACAACGTAGAAAAGCCAAGTGCAAGAGCATAGGAATTGGCAAGTACAGTTTTAACCACTTCAGGATAATTCTTTTGATCACGTTTTTGCCAAATTTTTAGATGAATGGAATAATCGATGACAATACCTGCCAGCATAACTGCAACTATTGATGTGCCAATTTCAAGTGGGATCGAAAAAACTACCATAGCTATGAAGGCTGACATTATAGCAGAAATAACACCTATGATAGACATGGTCGCATCAGTAATACTCTTTAATAGAATTGAAGTTAAGAGGAAAATCACTGCAAGAGCGCCAAGCATACTGATTGTTTGATTGACAACTACCTCGTTATTTATTCTTCTCCAAATAAGCACAGGCGAATAAACATTCCCCGATAGATTATATGAGTTCAGAAGCTTGTTTATCTCAATTTCCATTTCTCCAGCTTTCTTGGTATCAGTTAATGTAGAATTGACCATTATGATGTAAACGTTATCTGTTACAAAAGATGAGAGAAATGAACCTAAAGAAGTATCTCTAAGTGAAGCATTATTTAAAACAGATAGTCCAAAACCCATTGAATCAGAAACATCTAATAAACTTTTTGAACCGCTAATATTATCGATTTTTTGTAATTCTGTATTCATAGTATTTAGAAGCTCTTCATCGTCTGTAAAATCTGATTGTTCTGGCTTTTCGATTACAACATAGTATGGAAGTAAGAATTCAAAACTTTCTTTAACAGCATTTGCTCTTTTTATAAGTTCAGTTTTATTAGAAAAATACGATAACTCGTCAGTTGATACTCTCAAAAAGGGTATTGAAACGATTCCAGAGATAATTATAATAACGCATACGTACTTCAACCTATTTAAAACATTTTTACCGGGTATTACCAAAAACTCCATTTTAATAGGTTTACGATGGCGGTGGTTACTTTTTACCGTTACAAAAAATGGCAATAAAAAACAAGCGTAGAATGCTGTGATTGCCAAACCAATTGAAATGAATAAGCCAAACATCTTAAATGCTGTCATGGGTGCGAATATAAACGACATAAAACCTGCTACTGTTGTTAATGAAGAAAACATTATGGGTACTATTTCTTCTTTTATCGTAATTTTAAAAAGTTCATATTCAGAAATAGCCTTTTCTCTATTAAGAAGAAGCCTTTTTGCCATATGAAGTCCATAAACTGAGCCAATTATAACTATGAGTGAACCCACTAACGTTGTCAATGTGTTAATCGTGATGTTGAATCTGATCATTAACCAGTATGCGAAAACTACACCTACCATTGAAGGAATAATTGCAATAAAACCGAGCCAAAAATCCTTCAATGCCAGTCCGAATAGAATAATTATAATTAATATTATTAAAGGTGGATATAAAAAAGTGAACTGTTTTATATAATTAAAAAGGGTTTTTTGAACAATGAATTCACCAAATGCCATTGCTTGAAAACCATATTCAACTTTTAGATCATTCTCAATTTTTTCTAAAGCAGTTAAGAGAGCATCATCATTATCCAATTCAGACATCCAGAAGAATGTATTCAGGTACTTTCCATCTTTTGATACCAAAAAATTATTGTATAGCGGGTCTTCAATCAATAGATTTATATCATCAGAATTTTGAATGATATTGGATGCTTCAAATCTCAATGGAAATATCGATGTCATCCTTAACTGAACGGCATCAAGAGGACTGAAAACTCTGTCAATTCCATTACCAACAAATTCAGATAATGAATTCTTTAAAAACTCGAGAGCCTTCATCATATTTTCATTATTCTTATCTATCTTTATTAAAAACATTCCAGTATTTAGAGAACCTGTTTTCTCTGCAAATTCCCTATAACTTTTTACATATTCATTTTCTGGAATAAAAATCTGAGGATCTGTATCTATCTCAATATCATTACTTATATCCATAATTGCCAAAAGCGTTATGAATACAGTAATTATGATCACAGCTAAACGTAGTTTAATCATCGGTCTCTTTCACTCCTTCTTAAGAATATTCTATCAGAAGCATGATATAATTCGTCTGGGGTGATATCTATGGAAATTAAGTGGTACGGGCACTCCTGTTTTTCAATACATAGTAGTGACAAAGTTATTTTAACCGATCCTTTTGACAAAACAGTTGGTTACGATATTCCTGAAGTAACGCCTGATCTTTTACTGGAAAGCCATCAGCACTTCGATCATAATGCACATAATTTGCTAAAAGGTGATTTCCAGATAGTAAAAGACCCTGTTATAGAAGGGAAGTTTGAAGGTTTCAAGTTAGAAGGTTATAATTCCTTCCATGATAAGGCACAGGGACAAAAACGTGGTAACAATATAATATTTAAAATTACTACTCCAGAAGGTTTCAGAATAGTTCATCTGGGTGACCTGGGTGATATCCCTTCTAAAGAAGTTGTTTCTTCTATAATGGATTCTGACATCTTGATGGTCCCTGCTGGAGGTTATTACACAATTGAACCTGATGTTGCAGCTGACTTTTCTAAAAGATTAAACCCAAAGATTATAATTCCCATGCATTATAAAACAGAAGTTATTTCCGAATGGTCTATTAAAACAATAGATGATTTCCTAAGCTATTTTGAAGACCACAAAGAAAAAGATTCACTTATTCTTGAAACACCGGGAGATCTAAAGGATTATGATCAGGATGTAATAGTTCTAAGCTATAAAAAGAACTAATACAGGAGGTATTTTTATTAGCGAAAGTAATATTCTTAGTCTTTTAGGTATATGTAAAAAATCAGATAACATTGTGTTTGGAAAAGAATCTATTAGAAAAGCTATATACAGGAAACAAAACGGAATTCTTGTTATTATGGCGAATGATATAGGAAAGAGCTTAAGTAACTATTTGCTGGGTTTATGTAAAAGAGAAAATATAGATATTATAAAATTGAAAAATACAAACAAAAAAGATTTGGGAAAAAGTATTGGAAAGTCTGAAATCTCTGCTGTTGCAGTAACGGACAGAATTCTGGCTAATAAGATACTGAAAAAGTTAAAACCTGGAGGTGTCATTAGTGTCCAAGACTCGCGTTTATGAACTTGCTAAAAAATTAAAAATATCAACAAAAGAGCTTATGGACGAGCTTGAAGAGCTTGGTATTCCAATTAAAAGCCATATGTCAGTCCTTGATGAAGAAACGGTTAACATCGTTCTTGGTCTGCACGAAGTTGAGACAGATGAAAAGAAACCAACTGTGAAGACCAGAAAAAAGGTAAAACACAAGAAAGAAAAAGAGAAAGAAGAAGAAGAAAGAGAGGAAAAAGGGCAAAGTAAAGAAAAAGAAGAAGAAAAAGCCAAAGAAAAGATGATGGTTTATGTAAAACCTGAAGAGCTGAAGCTTAATTTACTGGCTTCAAAAATGAATATTCCAGTTGCGAAAATAATTAAAGATTATTTTTCAAAGGGAATAGTATTACGTCCCCCACAAACATTAAGCCTGGAAGAAGCCAAAAGAATTGGTAACGAATATAATTGCGAAATAAAACTGCAAAAAGAAGATATGATTGATCCTGTAGAAGCATTAAAGAAAAAATATGAAGAATTATATCAGGATGAAAAAAATCTGGTACAAAGACCTCCTGTTGTTACAGTTATGGGGCATGTTGATCATGGTAAAACAACTTTGCTTGACCACCTGAGAAAAACTAAAGTAGCAGAAAGTGAAGCAGGTGGAATAACTCAATCTGTTGGTGCATATCAAATGCCAGTTAATGATAAATTGATAACATTTATAGATACTCCGGGTCACGAAGCATTCACAGAAATGCGGGCCAGAGGAGCCCAGGCAACGGACATAGTAATACTTGTTGTTGCTGCCGATGATGGCGTTATGCCTCAAACCGTTGAAGCCTTTGATCATGCTAAGACAGCAAATGTTCCTATTGTTGTAGCAATCAATAAAGTCGATAAGCCCAATGCTAATATCGAAATGACAAAACAACAACTGGCTTCAAAGCTAGGACTTGTTTCTGAAGACTGGGGTGGAGACACCATAACAGTTCCAATATCAGCTTTAAACGGTCAGGGTATAGACGAATTACTGGAAATGGTTCTACTCGTTGCTGAAATGAACGAAATACAATGTGTTCCAGATGGGCCAGCAAGAGGAGTAATCATTGAGTCACGATTGGATAAGGCAGTTGGTCCTCTTGCCAATGTAATTGTTAAAGATGGCATTTTAGAAAGAGGAAACTACCTTGTTGCAGGTTCTACTCTTGGTAAGATAAAGGCTTTAATAGATGAAACTGGTAAAAGGATTAAGCAAGCTAAACCTTCTGAACCTGTTCAGATTCTTGGTTTTGATGAAGTACCTGATGTGCACGAAATAATGTATGTCGTAGATTCGCTAGACCAGGCAAGAGAAGTAAAAGAAACAGCCGAAAAGAAAGAATCAAAAGAATCGATGATAAAGGGTAAAAAAGGTGTAAAGCTGGAAGAATTTGCAAAAACTTCTGAAGGTGAAGAGACAAAAACACTTAACTTAATTATTAAAGCTGATTCCTTTGGCACAGTGGAAGCCTTAATACAATCTGTTGCAAGATTGGAAACAGAAGAAGTACATATTGAAGTAATCCATTCAGGTATTGGTTCAATTAATTCCAGTGATGTAATGCTTGCAGCTGCTTCAAATGCAGTTATTCTTGGGTTTAATGTGAAGCCTAACAGTGAAGCAAGAAAAGATGCAGAGGTTGAAGATGTTCAAATAAGAACCTACGATATCATATTTGAGTTAATAGATGATCTGAAGAAAGCACTGGAAGGGTTGCTTGAACCTGAAGAAGTTGATGAAACGACTGGACATGGAGAAGTAAAAGAAGTATTCAGAATCAAAAAGATTGGATATATTGCTGGCGTTCAATTACTTGATGGCCATGTACAGAGAAAAGGTGAAGTTAGAGTATACCGTGATGGCGAAGAAATCCATGATGGACCAATCGAGACATTGAAGCATTACAAAGACGATGTATCGCGGATTGAAGCGCCAAAAGAATGTGGTATAAAGCTGGAAGATTTCGAGGACATTGAAAAAGGAGATGAACTTGAATTTCATATAAAGAAACATGTAAGAAGGACACTTGATTTCAATGAAGGACACTAAATAAGCATTTGTAAATATTTTTTTGGGGAAGAGTTATCCATCTTCCCCTTTTTTTATACTGTTATCAGAGGCTTCAGTTGTATCATCTTCATTCTCGGTATCTTCATCATAATCGATATTTTCATTTGAATACAACTCGTCTGCAATTTTCTTATACAACTTATAACGTAAATAGATCATCAATATAATGCCAAAAAGCCCAATAACAGATAACCAAAAACCTATGATGAATCCACCGATTAACATAAACAAAAGAACAAATATAACGGGGAAGTATATAAGTTCAAAAAACAATCTCATCCCTTTCATACCCTTTTTGTCTTTCATTGAAAGATGATTCCTCCTTCTGATTAAAAATCTTCTTTATACTCTAATTTTATCAGCAATCAAATGTAATAAATATCCAAGAAATCCGGATAATGAGATATATAGTGAATTTGTAATAATAACCTGATTAGTTATTTGAAAACCTTCCGATGCTAGATATATGAGGTTTATTAGCACAGCAAAACCAATAGCAGCAAGTAATGTATGCATAAATCCTCTATGTGAAAGAAGATCAATTGTTTTCGAAACTCCAAGTCCAACCAGAACTGAAATGGCAAACGAAGTTCCTATACCTATAGCCTTTGAGCTAGAAAAACCAATTAGATAGTTTTGAAAATAAGGATAGGCAATGCTTATATAAAATATTGCTGAAATTATGGCAGCCAAAATTACTTCAGAACTACGTTTTATTAATGATGTATGAGAATCAATGTCAGGTATATCACTTCCAAGAATATAAAGCATGTAACCTATTCCTATAAAGGAAGGATTAATATTGAAGTCAATATTAAAAGCTTCTGTTATTCCAATAAACGTTGCTATATATATGGGATAAGTATAAAGGCCAATAGAAATATGAGTTTTAAAGTCAGGCATATAATCTCCAAAAAATCAATATTATTTATTGAGCATTCATTCGAAAAGTTTAAGATTGTCGTTAACACTAGACTGTAGGGTTAAAATAACAGTATTTATTATTTCATAATATAGTAGATAAAAATCTTCTAATTTATTTATTATTTTTTCAGCATCTAAAAGGCTTGATTCAAAAACAGTTGAAACAGTTGTATTTAAATTCATATCAGGAGTTACGCTTGTTTTTTTAAGGTAAGTGACTTTGTCTGTAATGCTTTTTCTGAAAAGTCTTGATAGCTCTATAATTATTGACGAGTCAATGCGATAATCAAGAGATGGAATTCCCAGAGCATATTTAACTTTATCCTGATATGCGAAAACAAAGATTGACCCGTTATGAAAATTGATCCAACTCCGAAATGTTTCTAAGTACTTTTTATAAAGTGAATCACCTATCTTTTCAGAAAAAAGCATATAATTTGTTCCAGACATAGTATCTTTTAGTTTTTCTCTTCTTATCAACCTTTCGTTTCCGCAAAGGGCTATGAAATTCAATTTCAAAGGATATTGCAGGATTACTCTTTGAACAGTTTGAGAATTACTTCCAGGAAATAATCTATTGTAAATAGTTTTAGCTTCTTTTGTTAATGGAATTTCAGAAAATCTGTAAATAGCGCTTGATGTTTCAAGAGGAGATGAAGAAGAAAGACCAAAAAAAATCTTCCCATACGAATCAACGAAAAATGAAAGCACTGGAAATTTAAAAAATGAATCCCTAACTATTGTCGTACAGAAATGCCCAAAACGGGTTTCAAGAAGGTCTTTTCGTTCAACAAGAACTTTTGATTCTGATTTCAGTGTATTTTTCAAATCATTATAATACTTCAGGAAATCTTCCTCAAGTAATTTTGGTCCGCTGTAAATACTCATTTTACTATCACCGCTGATGAACGTCCGTAGATGTTTTTACAATCATTGAAGAACGCTTCATTGTATTTGCTGGATAGTACAAATAATGCTTTTCTTTTTACTACAGGTAAATCTGTATAACCATCTGTAAAAATAATTATTCCTTCTGGACGTAACTCCTCCTGTGCATAATCAACAGCTGGCTGAAGGTCAGTCTCACCACGACCTATGAGTTTTAAATCTTTCCATACACCTTTTGAATACTGCATTACAGATTGAACAGCTTCATCTACCTGAACAAGCCAGATACGTGAATCGGTTATCCGTGTTAACGCATCAATTTCGCTAAAAAAGGCGTTAAACTCTTCTTCAATAATGCTGCCACTTGTGTCTACAACAATAACAACCTTTGCAGCGTAATCATTTCTCCAGCCTGGTTGATCTTCATATCGTCTGTTGGGCTTCATTGGTGTCCTATATCTACCTACATGAAGAGATGAACCAATAAATCTTCTAATAATTGTCTTCCAATCGAGTGTTGGCTTATTCAGAAGCAAAGATATTGATTCTTCTATACCTTCGGTAACTCCATCTTTAGCCTTCTCATAGGTCTCTGATATTATATTCTTTAAGAGCTCGTCAATATATTCGTGAGGTATTTCAAAATCACCAAATTCCTCATGTGAATCAGGCATTGTCATATTATCTTCGATTATTTCGAGATCGACTGTATTATTGTCTTTCATGAATTCTATTGCCCACTCATGATATTCTTCCGCTGTTTTTCCGGGAAGAGAACCCGGTGGAGAAACAAAGAAATTTTCATTATCAGAACCACAGCCTTCCAGTAATAATTTGTCCAGCGGCATACTTAGGACATCTAATTCACGGATATATTGATTTATAGCAGCATCCATGCAAAGATCCCATAGTATTTTGTCTCTTTTGTTTTTTACTGAAATAAGAATATGACCGTTTACTATATGTAAACATTCGTGCTTTAAAAGCGCCTGTACAAGGAGAAAATCTTTATTACCAAGGACTTTTGGATTATAGAGTAACTGAAGGTTTCCTGAAGAAGATACCCGCAGTTTCAGAGTTCTGATGGTTGAACTGGGTAATCGCTCTATGAACATAAATAAATAATTATAAAAGGGGCTCTCCCTTGAAATTTCAATTACTGCTTCCTGAACAATATCGCTTTTCAATTATTTTCCCTCTTCTCCAAAAAATGAAGAATTTCGTCATCAACAGCCAGCTCTTCAGTAAGGTTTTCAAAAAAAGCTCTCTTCAAACCTTTTTCCTTTTGCATTTGGTATACAACATGCCTTATGATTCCAAAGAAAGAATCTTTTGGTATAATCTTACCTATTTTTAGTAAATTTGATGCCATTAGTGGTATCTTTTCCATTATTTCTTGTAGTTTAGGCTCACTCAATTCAGACAAGTACTTGGTTATTCTGGAAATAAGAGCGCTTACCGCTGAAATATTCATATTCTTAATCCTTTTCTGGGTGTTTTCATCAAGGTTCAGCAAAACTTCATCAACCTGCGGAAGAATGAGTTTTCCCTGTATTCTGTTAAGAAATGTTCTTGCCGCTTCAGGACCTATCATTCCTGCAGCAATAGGATAACCAAATTTTTCTATATCTTTTTCATCAAGTGTTTTAAATACATTTCCAAGTTTATACCAGCTTCTTGGACTTGGACGAAGCTCAAGGCGCATAGATACAACAGTGTCTCTTGAGAGAAATTCTGGATATTCCTCAATAAAGTTAGTGATTTCTGATGGAACTTCCATTAAATTAGCCCAGTTTATCCATTCTTCGGGAGTGGGGGTTATTTCAAGATGAAAGAATCTTGACATAAAAGCAGGGTCAGTAATAAGCTCGACCTGATCATATTCTTCATCAGGCGGATTTGCTGCGGCAATCACCCAGCTACCATCAGGTAGAAAATGATTGTGTATTCTTCTGTCAATAAGAAGTTGCATGATAGCATTTCTTATAGATCTATGTGCTCTGTTTATTTCATCTATCATTATGATTACATTGCCGTGTTCAGGCCACCAATCAGGCTTTAAAAATTCAGTTTTATTTTCTCCACGTGAAGGTAAACCAATAAGATCTCCAGGTTCCATCTGTGAAATTACAAGTATTATAAGCTCTCTATCTGTCTCTTGGGCAATTTCTCTTGCAAGATCGGTTTTTCCAACGCCAAAATGGCCCCAGACAAGCGGAACTTCATTAGCTTCCATTATTTTTTTGCTAAGATATTTTACTTCTTCAACTTTCAACGTGATCCCTCCAGCCAGGGTTAACTTTATTTCTGAACGATTATATCATGTTATTTCAATTGCTTTCGGTTCGATATATCTTTAAAAACCACAATAGCAAACCTACCCACATAGTTATTGGAATTACCAGCCCAAATAAAATACGGTTTAAACCGGAAATTTGTAACCCAAGAATAGCTATGAAAAAATCAATATTTCCAAATTTTAGCAAAGCAATCGGTAGACTCGAGAAAATAGGAATAAAAGTACTTAATAAGAACGAAAGCACTGCTCCTATAAAAGTAAGAGATTTAAAAACATTTTCAGATTCACCGGTACCATGATGCTTTTCAATAACGCCTCCAAGCAATGCAAGAACAAATTCAGCAGGTAGTAAAAGCAACATAAATGTGGTTATAAAACCTGAATATTCCGGTATTCTAATTCGAAAGTACATTAGTAACGCAATGACTATTATGGTGTATATTAAAAAGATTGTTAAACCTTTAGCAAGTGTTTTCATTAATGAACTTATCGGAAAGGATTCTTTGTACTCTTTTACTTGCCTTTCAAAAGCGAATAGAGCGGTTGATGAAACAGTTGTATAGTTACAAATAAGGAATACACTTAACCCAATAAGCTGCAAAACACCTCCTCCCTTCAATAAAAAGGGATTAACCAGAGTAATTACCGGAACAAAAAACAGTGGATATATAAATGCAAAAGCAAGTTTAGGTTCGCGAAAAACCAGTGTTAACTCTTTTTTCATTAATGAAAGAAATGTAGGAAGTCTTTTCCCCTTTAATTTATAGTTGTTTATTTTTTTTATTGCAGAACTTTGGATGGAAAAAATGGTTTTCTTGTAAAGAAATCGTCCTATCAGGTCAGTAATAAGCGCAATAACTATAAAATAGACAATAAAGAAAATTCTATCCAGAAAATCTCCAACGACAGCATTTACAAATGGACTCCAGGGAAGAAAATTAGAAAGGAGTACATCTTGAAAACCAGTAAATTTCTGCACCACTTCCTGCGGTTTTGCAAGATCTATTTGAGAAAAATCAAGAAATCTTAAAGTAAAGATAAACGCAAATAAAGTAAACGCAGTCATCACAACTGAAATATATTTAAGCAATCTTCCTCTGGCAATAAAAACTACTAAGAAAGAGGATAGTGTTGTCAACATCAGAATAAGAACAATGAATAATACTAATAGAAAGAGTGCATATATAAAATCTATTCCAGAAAAGCCCAGACCACTCAAAGCGCTTAAAAAAACAGGAATAAAAAGTAATAATGGTAAGCTTCCAGCTGTTAAAACTCCAAGTAACTGAGATCTAAAAATACTCAGTGGTTTAATTGGTGAGCTTAGTAGGAACTGAACTCTATCTGAGAAAAATAGATTTGAAATTGCTACAGGTAAATCGCTTCCAAGCATTATTACAAATATTACGGATGACAAAAATGCTATTATAAGTGCAATAATATTAACTCCTGTTAATTCTTGTAATCTGGGTGCGAGTTCTGCAATTTCTTCAAAATTTGGGATAAAATAATCTCTCATATAAAAAACAAACGGGAAAATCAGCATTCCTATCAGGCCAATTGCAGCAACAATAACTACAATGCTCTTAATTCCGTGTCTTGTAAAAATGTTATAATTTTCCAGAATACGCCATTTAATTAACCTTGTGAGTTCACCCATATTTCTATTTTATATGAAGGTGATAGAAATGTTGTACATTATTGGCATGGTAATTGGAATAATTATCATTGCTCTAATAGTAAAAAGTTACCAGGAAGAAGACTCTGAACATGACAGCTTAATTACTGAAGATACAGAAGAAAAGTCACTGAAGGTTTCTTTTTCTACGCATGCCATTCAAAGGATGGACGAAAGAAAAATTGAACCAGAAAGAGTCTACAATCTTCTCGATTCAGAGAAAATCGAAACAAGTATAACAGAAAGCAATAGAATAAAGATCTTTGACGACGAATTAACTGCTGTTATAGCAATTCGTGATAGATATCTTGAAATCGTTACCGTGTTTTGGAACAATGAAAATAACTCGGATGTTAGTTAAATCTATAATATCTTAGTTGTTTTTACCAGAGTATTTTTAGCCAGACTAAATCCTATCTAAATCACTTTTCACATAATTCAAATACTGATTTACTCCATTGTAAAAATCTTCTTCATTAAGCTTCCCATTTGAAGTATAAACGTCAAGTAATTTTTTGGGTAATTCTAATTCTTCAAAACTAAATCCATTGTCCATTTTGAATTTGTATTTCAAACCATGAATTTTATGCGATAGTTCATTAAATTTCTTTTCAGTCCACCCTTCTATACCGATTGTTTCAAGAGCACCCAGAATCACTTCTTTTGTATAAATTTTCCTTGCAAAAAGACATCCAACAAGAGAATTAAAAATCATTCGCCAAAGAGCCTCATTGTATAAAGATTCGATCTGTTGTTCTCTGCTTGTTGATTTTTTTAGCATCGCTTGATCAACAGAATAACCAGCGCTATCCAGATGAGAATGTCTTACACCCGTTGCAAAACCAAGAAAAGCATTCATTCCCGTTACGTATCCTGGAGCTTCATTTTTTCCAAAAACTATAGAACTTTCGTTGTTTCCATAGATTTTGGAACAATAATAAGCTCCTTTTTCAAGATCTCTAAAAAATCTATTCTTGCCTTCTGCAATCTTTTTTAGAATTTTTAAGTAACTTTCTCCGTCACCATAATTAATTATTTGTCCACCGGTATCTTTATGATTTATTATTCCTTTTTGAAAGGTATCAGTTGCCCATGAGAGAGTCAACCCAATACTAATAGCATCCCATCCCTGTTTTTCGATGAAATGTAACAGTTTTAAAATTGTTTTCGTTGAATCTATAGAAAGATTGGATCCTAAAGCATATATTAATTCATAATCGTAGGAAACTTTTGAAGTTTTGTACATGTGATGTTCTTCATCAAAGGGTTCCTTGTAAGTAGCCATGTGAATACACCCGATTTGGCATCCAGCGCATGCGATTTGTTGAGCAAGATTTTCACTTGCGAACATTTCACCTGAAATACCTTCTGAGCCTTCAAAAAAGCCCTGAGAAAAATTTCTTGTTGGTAAGCCATTTATTTCGTTTAAGGGAATTACATTCATTGGAGTCCCTAAATCATGATACTTAGCCATTGAGTCTGATTCGACTACTTCATTATATAACCTTGTGTACAGCTTATTATATTTCCCCTTATTATCAATAAACCAGTATTTATTTCCAGAAATGACAATAGCTTTGAGATTCTTTGATCCCATTACTCCCCCAAGTCCTAATCTTCCAAAATGTCTTGAGGAATCTACAGTGGCACAAGCAATTGGAGACTTTCTTTCTCCAGCAGGTCCTATACGTATTATTGAACGTTTTCCAATTGAGTCAATCCGATCTCTTATAACCCTATGTGTTGCAAGGGCAGACATTCCCTGTAATGAATAGGCTTGATGAAATCTTACAGCATCATTTTCAATTTCCAGGAGAGTAGGCTTTTCACATTTACCTATTATTTTAACAACATGATAACCGGTCTCATACATAGCAAGTGCTAATCTTCCACCAGCATGAGATTCGCCTAAATTACTTGTCAGTGGTGATTTAAACAAACAAACTGTTTTGGTCATAACAGGATAAAAATTGTTTAGTGGACCTATGGCAAAAACTATGGGAGCTTCAGATGAAAAAGGTGTTACATCAGAACTGCATGACTCACAAAGAATTTTTGTGGCTACACCCGTTCCACCAAGCCAATCTGTGAAGTATTCTGTTATATCAACTTTTTTATATTCTTTGTTAGATAGGTTTATATCAAGCATGTAGAACTTTCGCATCTTTACACCTCCACAAGTGCCAACACATCATTTGGGCAATAATCTGCACATATTCCACAGTGTCTACAAACCAATGGTACTTTATTTTCTGTATCCCATTGAAGGGCCCCAGGGATACATGCCTTTATACATTCACCACAGTTTGTACACTTTGAAGGATCAAATATTACGCCACCACCATCTCTTGGTGTCAAAGCATTTGTAGGGCAAACGGAAGCACAATCTGGTTCTATGCAGCCATAACAGATTCTAACGGAGAAAGCACCTTCAACACCAGGATAATTTTTGACCCGCAAAGCTGCTTTTTCCACCGTTAGTGCATTCTCCCAGGTTCTAGAACAAGCAAACATACAGCTATAACAACCAATACATTGTTCTCTATTTATCACTCTCATTAATTTTGCCATTATTTCCTCCCCAAAGATTTGATTTTTTAGTGTAAGTTCATTAATCGTTTTTATTTAGGATGATAATATTCTACAATATAAAGGTAATAGTATTTCTCATATAAAAGAGGTGTCCAATGTGATGAAAAAATCAGTATTCTTGGTTTTGTTTGCTTTGTTATTTGTTTCTGTGTTTTCACTGAACTACCCAAATGAAACTATGCTAATTATTAATCCAGTGTCAGAAGATTGTGAAAACTTTAGTTTTGAGTATTTTGGTTCAAGAAGCATGAGTTTGCAAATAAAGGATCTTTCGAAATTGGGAACAGATAGATTTGTATTTTTACTAAAAGGATGGATATTTAAACCGAACATGGATACAGATATCAGTAATGAAACCATGCTTGAGATTGAGTTTTCAGATTCCTATATAACCAAAAGTGTTTCGTTGAGTGAAACGAATCTTTATTTTAGTGTTGAGCCACATATTGTTATCACATCAAAGAATATTGAGAGAATAAAACTTATGAATATTGAAGTTCATGCATCGGAATTCCTACCGATTAAGCAATCCTTTAATGAGCTTCCCGTTGAAACATCTTCTTTGAGACTCATAGGAATAAATGCTTTGAAAGTTGTGGATAATAAAGCAGAAATTGTTGAAGAATGTGATGCAGACAATAATCTGCATTTACTAATTTCAGCAGGTGAAAAACCGACAGGTGGGTACTCTTTAAAGGTTAATGAAGTTTATAAGAAAGGCAGAAAATTTACAGTAAAAGCTACGTTGAATTCTCCCTCAGAGACGGATTTTGTAACTCAGGCATTTACATATCCACAAAAAGTTATTGAACTTGGTAAATACAATCCTGGCCAGTATGAAGCTACACTGGAGCTCAAAATTATCAAAGATGGTAAAAAAACAACAAAATCATATACTGTTACCTTTTTAATAAAGGAGGTTATTGATTGAAATTTGAAGTAAGCCCGATTGGCATAGTTCGCTCACCATTCTTTGATAAGGGTAGTGCTCCTCCGCAGGTTAAATATTCGACGCAAACAAAAGCTACTGTGGAGATTTATCCTGACTATGTTAAAGGAATAAAAGATCTTGAGAGATTTGAGCACATTATACTTTTGTCATATTTACACAAGTCAAATGGATATTCGTTGATGACTGTGCCAAGAAATGATAATAAACAAAGGGGATTGTTTTCAACAAGATCCCCCCACAGGCCCAACCCAATAGCACTTTCTGTAACTAAGTTACTTGAAATAAAAAACAATATACTCTATATTCAGGGAATTGATCTGATCAATGAGACACCAGTACTTGATATCAAACCTTATGTAAAAGAAATTGAATCCATATAAAACAGGGAGGTTATTATGTCTAAAATAGTTCTTTTTGCAGTAGGAGTAATTTCACTTTTGATGGGTATCATAACTCCTTATATGGAAGAGTTTAAAGAGCCTAGCTGGGCAACATCACTTAAGTTTATTATTGGTATAATTGCAGTTATAGTTTCTGTACTCGATATAAGAAGAAATAAAAAAACGTGATACATGTTACAGCACTACTCCTGAAATTCATCTAGAATTAGAAAAAATAAGCATTTTCAGGAGGAAAAAATGAAAAAACAAAACAAAGATAAAATTAGAATTATCACTGAGATTTTAGCCATGATACTATTTGTTTTCCTTTTAGTTCAGGGAAGGATACAATTGTGGTTATTTCTTTTTGGCGGATTTGTAGTCCTTTCCTTATTTGTCGGAAGAATTTACTGTGGTTGGATATGCCCTATAGAAATTGTTTTAAGACCAATATTATGGCTTAAAAGAAAATTAAGAATCAAGAGCTTTAAAACTCCCAATGCTTTTAGAAACAATTGGTTGCGTTGGGTTATTTTAATTGGTGTTGTTTCAGCGTTGCTTTTTTTGAGAGCAACCGGTGTTCAGATAAACTTTATCCTATTTATTTTGGGTGCAGCTGTGCTGCTTACACTATTCTTTGAAGAAAATTTTTGGCATAGATTTCTTTGCCCTTATGGTACCATATTAAGCCTAACTTCAAGAATTTCCAGATTTAAGTTGAATATAGATAAGTCAAAATGCATTTCCTGTGGAAACTGCTCAAGGGTTTGTCCTTCTTATGCAGCTCTAAAAGAAACTGACGGGGATAAATATACCATAGAAAAGAATGAATGCCTAACGTGCTTCAAATGTCAAAATGTTTGTCCAGTGGATGCCATAGATTATTCAAGTAAAAAGAACTAAAGATAATTTATTTTTGTTCAAAATTTATATCTATAAAGTAAACCCGCATCCCTTAAAAGATGCGGGTTTGTTAAAGGTTAATCGTCTATTTGCGTTCATATGTACCCACTAATTCTGCTTGATCAATGATGTGGTCTTTTATTACTTTGAGTAACTTCCTTTTACTTGAGCCTGGTTTTAAATCTAATTTAGTATCAAGAGCATATACCTTGAAATGATAGTGATGAACTCCGTGACCTTTTGGCGGACAGGGTCCCATATAGCCAAAACCTTTTCCATCATTCTTTCCCTGTACAATATTAATGGGATATGTAACCTCTTTTGATGTTGGTATGCCCTCTGGTATGGTGTTTGTTGGTTCTATGTTCCATGCTACCCAGTGTACAAAAGTTTTCATTGGTGCGTCCGGGTCATCAACAATTATTGCTAGAGAAGAAATTCTTTCATCGATTCCTTCGATTTTTAATAATGGGCTTACATCTTCTCCTTCACAGGTAAATTTAGTGTGAATAGCTTCACCTTCGCCAAAATCACTTTTGATAATTAATGCCATAAAATCACCCCTTTTTAATGGCATCGATTATTTATGAATATATGATTATTCAATATCATGACAGATTTCTGTGCGGTATCGAATTTTGTTTTTTGTAGTGGAAGTAAGCAATTTCCAAAAAAACGGGAAACCTCTCTTGAAAAGCTTTTTTGGGTTCAGTGTAAACGAAAAACTAAGACCTGTGGAAATACCAAAAAGGTCGAGCTGATTGTAATCAATGCTTTTTTAATTAAATTTTTATCGTTCATATACACCATTCTAACGTTGTGTCTATATTTTTTAAATATGAATTAATATAAGTGATAACACATTGTGGATAAAAAGTACCTAGCTTGTAATAGTACCAGGTATTTCGTGAATTTATCAACAGGATGTTCATTTGAATGACTCCCTGTTCAGTTCATAATATAAGGTTTATTCAGCAGTGTCTTGATTCTTTCTTTCTTTGAAGGTAACTTCAAGAAGATTTAGTTCTTCATCAGTCAAAATCGTTTCTTCATTTTCGGGGATACATCTTCTGATTTTCTTTTCTTTCATATTAATTCCTCCTTATACACCTATATTATAACATTTATAAGGAGGAATTTATGCTAAATTAAAGTTAAATTTACCTATTCATAGATTAGGAAGCATAATGCTTCCTAATCTGTTTTAACCTGACATAGTTATCATTACAGACCAATTATCACTCATTTTCTGGTGGTTCCGAAACCTTCTCTTCCTTTGATGGTTCAGAAGCTTTTGAATCTGAAATTTCTTGTCCTTCATAGTAAATGTAAGCATAAGCTATCCAGAATGTTATGAGAAAACTCGAAATCAAACCGCCTATAACAGGAATCATTGCTATTAGAAAAGAAATTATCATAATAACAAAAATACTCCAAAAGTTATTTTGATCATAAACAAAGCTCTTGCTTTCTTTCAAAGCTTCTGTAACCGAAAGTCCTTTTTTTACAACAGCTGGTGCTGCAACGCTAAACGTAACTGCCAAAATTATACCTGGTATTACAAAAAACATCGTCCCTAAAGCAACTAAAATAGATACCAAAATACTTACTACTATCAGTTGTAAAATAACTTTATTGACAATCTCCCAGCTACTTTGATATGATGTTTTACCCTTTTCCCTAATTTCCATCATCATTGAAACCATCCATCCGGTCATTATAGCTGAGACAAGCCACTGCAATAAATTTACCAGAAATATTGACCAGCCAAAATAAACATAAGTCACCGGTATTGCTGCATAAATTATTAGTCCAAATAATGCTGTAATCAAAGCTGGAGTGAACAAAATTGGTTTTTGTGGTAATAGTTCAACTGGAGAAGCCAACGTGCTCTTTAAATCAATTTTAGCCATCATAATCCCCCCTAATATTTCATCAACACTTATAATATAACAAAAAAATGCTTTATTAGGTCATAATAGGATTCACTATACACTTATTTCTTAAAGAATAGCATTAATATTTAATTATATTATATTTACCTTTTGTTTTATTTTATAAAATACGTAGATTTTCTGTATTCTGATGCTGTAGTATTTATATAAGCGTGGATAGAATTTTTATTTGCATTGTATTTGTTTCAAAAAAGAGGTAAAACATATGTTATTAAAAAGTGCAAGGATAAAATTGATTCCTGGTAATAGAAATGGTATATCTTTACCACTAGAATTTAAGATACTCAATAAATATGACAATATAATTGGTGCCACATCTTTTGTAGAAACAGGAAAAAATATACCTGAATTTCAGATAATAATATTTGACGAACGAAACAGACATCATGGGATCGGCAGTGAAGTAATTAGACTTATGATTGAATATGGCTTTGATACTCTTGATTATGAAGAAATTGAGCTTTATGTTTTCCCCTTTGAAAAAAATGCAATCAAAGCTTATTTGAAAAGTGGTTTTAGATTAAGAAGGGTAATAATGCAAAATCATTATAATGATGAACGATATAAAACAATAATGGCAATGGGTATAAATAAAAAAGAATATGAAAGAATGTCAATTTGAAGGTGATTTGTTAGAAAAAAATGTAAAAATATATCCTTTTTTCAAGTTCTTCTTCAATATGTTGATCATCGGACCAATTCTCGTACCCTTCATGTTGTTCAAGGGTTTGAATTATTCACAGATTCTACTTCTTCAATCAATATCAGCAATCTCCGTTTTTGTTTTTGAAGTACCTACTGGTACCATTGCAGATAAATTTTCGAGAAAATTCTCTCTCTTTCTTTCGGGACTTTTTCCTGCTTTAGGATTAATTTTATATATTCTATTTGACTCGTTTTATATATTTGCAATTGCTGAAATTTCTTTTGGGTTTGGTCTAACAATGATGAGTGGTGCTGATTCTGCCCTATTATATGAAAGCCTTATGAAACTAAAAAGAAAAAAAGAATATCAAAGAGTTGAGGGAAAGTCATTGTCCTATATATTTATTGGTCAGGCCTTTGGTTCAATACTTAGTGGTGTTCTATATACATATAATCCCTTTCTTCCTTTCTGGATAAGTGTTATAAACATTCTGATTGCTTCAATGATTGCACTTGGTTTTGTTGATGTAGAACGCAAGAAAAGCAAACATCATTATGGAAAACATATTTTAGAGAGTTTTGGAATAGCTACAAAAACTCCAAGAATTCTGTGGGCTGTTTGCTTTTCAGCAGTGATGGGCTTTGTTATCAGGATTGGATACTGGTTATATCAACCATACTTTAAGGAAGTTAATCTTGATATTGTGTGGTATGGATTCGTTTTTTTCGGGTTCAATATAGTTGCAGCTTTTAGTTCTCAGGTACTTGCAAAAAGATTTGCCGATTCAAGGCCAAGAAAAGTTTTACTAACTCTTGGCTTATTGATGACAGCTAGTTTTCTTATTCCTTTGGTGATAATATCAAAGTGGGCTATTGCAATTATTGCTTTTCAGCAAATTGCTAGAGGATTATACAAACCAACAATGGGGTTTTATATTAATCACCAGGTGAAAGATGAGTATCGTGCGACAGTAATTTCCACTGCCAGTTTAGTTGCAAATTTGAGTTTTGCGATACTTTCTCCTTTTATAGGAATGATGCTTGATACAAAAGGAACAATAAACACATACCTTTTAGTAGGTATAATAGCTGCAGCAGGTACATCAGGCGCATATATTTTGAGAAAACACCAAAAAGTTAGAGCACATAAATATTATTAATAAAGGAGGTTATTGAAGTGAGTAACGTTTTTAAGTTAGTTTTTGCAATTGCTATAGCTGTTTTGTTGGTACTACAGGTTATAAATATGGCAATCGTATTTAATCTTTCGTCTAAGGTCAGCAATCTTGAGAGTACTATTAGTCTTAATAGAAACACGATTGGCAGTATTAATGCGGTTGTAAATGGTTTAAGAAATCAGTTTAACAGTTTAACTGATTTATTAAATGAACAATCATGGTTGCTTGATTGGGAATTTACTCTAGTAGATTTTACAGAAAATGATGTGACACTAAGAGGAAGATGGACCTTGTCAGAAGTTAGCAAAGATCAGAATCTTTACATATTATTACATCCAGTAAATAGCGAGATAGAAGAAAAGATACAGCTTAAAAAATTAACAGATGTGGCTTTTACAGCGAATCTAGTTTTGGACATGGAAACTGATTATGTTTATCAAATTTTTGCTGAAGATGACAATGGGTTTATTTCAAGTGAAGAATATAGTATTCCAGCACATTATTATAAGGCACAAATTTTTTCTACAGATGTGGAATTCTTTATTAACAGGAAAAATGAACTTGAGTACCCTGAACTAAGGTTCAGTTTCAGAGTTTTCTCCAAGCCGTATTTTGAAGAACTTAGCATTGATACAGCGAAATTATTAATAAAGGAAAATGATGAAATAATTAACACAAAGTTTTTCACAGAACAAAGAACAGATGAAAGTAATAATACAGTGCTTCAAAGAATTTCTGGTGAAGCGTTTTACGCCTATTATTCGTTGATTGGACAAAGGAATTTGCAAAATTTAGATTTCTTTTATGAGGTTACATATAGGAACGGTTTAAAGAAAACTGTCAAAATTAATACTGATAATGATAAATGGAATAGTATTATTAGACAGTATGAAATGTACATTGCCAATCAAAATTAGAATTAAGATGAAGGAGTTGTAATTTTGATAAAAAATATCATATGGGATTTTGATGGAACGTTATGTAATACTTATCCATCAATCGTTAAAGCAATTAGTGATACTTTAAAGGAATACAATGTCGAAGTCAGTGATGAAGAAATATTGAATCAATTAAAAATTACAATGGAAAATGCTTTCCAGTATTTTTCTAATAAATTCTCTATTGAAACTGAATCACTGGTGAGTCGTTATTTAGCAAAAGAAAAACCACCTGAGGATAGACCATTATATGATTATACAAAAGAGATTTGCGAAGAAATTTGTGAAAAAAGCGGAAGTAGCTTTATAGTAACTCACAGAGACAGAAAATCAACAATGGAGATACTTGATTATTTCAATATTACTTCTCTTTTCAAAAAAATAATAACATCTGATGACGGATTTAAAAGAAAACCAGATCCTGAATCCTTTGTTTACCTTATAAGAGAATTTAATTTATCAACAAAGGAAACAATTGCAGTTGGTGATAGAGAGCTGGATATACATGCTGCAAAAAACTCAGGAATCATCAGTTGCTATTTTGATGAGTTTGGTTTTGAACCAAGCATAAATCCTGATATTATAATATCAACCTTCAAAGAATTACTTGAAATCATTAAAAATGATTAAAAGTGGCTGGTGTTTGATATGAAATTAGAGAAACTGTTACCTGAAAATGCCCTGAAGGGTACAGGATTAATAGCAAAAATTGGCGAACATTATGTTTTCTTAACTTCAGGAAAAAAACACAAAACCACAGAAGGGGAAAAGTTCTTTTTCGGTGTGGGGGGGCATATTGAAAAAGACGAAACCTTTATCGAAGCAGTCAAGAGAGAATCTCTGGAAGAGATAGGATCAGAAATTCACTTACTGGACAGTGATGTGACTTTTCATATAAATGTTGACAAAAGAATAATGCGGATTAATCTATCTGATACTCTTCACCCATATATGATTTACGAAATGAAAAATGAAGGATTAAACACAATTTATTATGTAACCATATATAAAGCCGAGATTCTTTCAAGACCATTTATTAACGATCATGATGAAATCAGCGCTATAATTGGCCTAAAAAAAGAGCAAATACAGATGTATCATGACCAAAAACCAACGGTTGAAAAGATGCTGTTGGATGGAGGAAAAATATTTGATGGACATCTCAATGAAAAAACCAATCTATTTCCGATAGGTACACCATATGCTTATGGGATGTTGTTGAAAAGAATCAAATAAAGTATTGGGAGTGAAAGACAATGGTAAATGTCATAGACGTGCATAAAACGTTTAAATCAAGAAAAAGAACCGTAAAAGCCGTTGATGGAGCTAACTTTACAGCTAAACCAGGCAGAGTGTTTGGTTTGTTGGGTCCAAACGGTGCTGGAAAGACAACAACTTTAAGAATGATATCAACACTATTAAAACCCGACAAAGGTAAGGTTAAGGTTTTTGGGTTTGATACAGTAAAAAATCCCACTGATGTCAGAAAACGTATAGGATTTTTAACAAGTGATATGAAACTTTCTGGGAATCTCTCTCCAAGGGAGCTACTTTATTTTTTTGCTGAACTCAGCAAGGTGCCAAGAAAAATTGCAAAAGAAAAAATAGAAGAACTTGCAGGTTACCTGGATATGGAAAGCTTTTTAGACGAAACAGTTAAAAAGCTATCAACAGGAATGAAGCAAAAAGCTGCATTAGCTGTTAGTCTAATACATGATCCAGAAGTAATAGTTTTTGACGAACCAACGAATGGACTGGACATTTTGACTGCAAGAACAGTAACGGAATTCATAAAAGATTTCAGAGACCAGAATAAAACCGTGATAATTTCTACTCATGTTATGTCAGTTGCTGAAAAACTGTGTGATGATGTTGCAATTATTCTCGAAGGAAAACTCGTTGAAAATGACGACATAACCAGTCTTTACAGCAAATACGGGACAGACGATCTTGAGGAAGTATTTTTTAAAGTTGCAGAGTCACAGGGAGTGATTGAAGATGTTTAAGGATGCTTTGATCATTTTCAAAAAGGAATTGAAGAATCTTTTTAAGGATTTCAGAACAGTCTTTGCTATCTTTATCCTTCCGATGATATTAATGCCTGCTATATTTATTGCTATTGGATACACCACAACAGCGCAGCAAAAAGAGGCAGTACAGACGGTTTATAATATAAAATTCGTCAACCTAGATGATGAGAAATTTAAAGATATCTTATCCAATTTTCTCGATTTTAACGTAGTAGAAGGAAAAGCTACTAAAGAAAATATTCAAAATTCAGATAACCTTATTATGGTCGAATTTCCTGAAAATACAACGGATAGTTCAAATATACATGTTTCAATATTATACAACTCACTGTCAAATAAATCTTCATTTGCGGCTAATGCAGTAAGAAATGCATTAAATACTTATGAGAACGAACTTGCAAATATTAAACTCGAAAAACATGGATTAACACGTGAAGAGCTTGATTTGATAACTGTTAACCAGATCGATGTTGCGCCAGAAGAATCTCAGGGGACCGATTTCCTGGCTCAGATGATTCCATACTTTATATTAATTTACATAATGGCAGGTTCTATGAATATTGGGCTGGATACAACAGCCGGAGAAAAAGAAAGAGGGTCACTTTCTTCCATACTGGTTAATCAGGTCTCAAGAACTTCAATTGCTACGGGCAAGGTACTCTATGTAATGACTGCTGGCATATTGAACAGTATAATGACATTTATAGGGTTGATTGTTGCATTTTCGTTTATGTTTAGACTTGCATCAGATGGTGGCGGCATACCAGAAATGAATCTGGCTGTACTTACTCCCAGTAGACTTTTAGGTTTGTTAATAGCCATGATTACTGTTGCAGGATTGGCTTCATCAATAATGGTTCTTCTGGGAAGTCTGGCAAGAAATATGAAGGAAGGTGGTGGTTATATAATGCCTTTCTATATTCTCGTTATTATAATGGGTGTTGCGACCATGCAAATGGAAGCTTCAAGTAATCTTGGAATGTATTTAATACCCTTTATCAACAGTGTATTTGTTATGAAGGATTTCATAACTGCTCAGATTTCAACAGTGAAATTCTTATTAATGCTTGTTTCTAACGCTGCAGTGATAACATTAATGATATTTGGAATAGCAAGACTGTACAACTCAGAAAAAATACTGGAAAGTACCGAATAAGAAAGGTCATTTGTGTGTTTCTATTACTTTTTTATTTATTAATAATTATTGACCATCTTTTTAATTTATTTATTGAAGTTCTTAATCTCATTCATACCAGAACAAAAAATGTTCTTTTGCCAGAAAAGATGGAAAATGAAATCTCAGAAGAATTTATAATAAAATCGAAAGCATACAACACTGATAAACTAACGATCAGCATAATTTCCAGTATTACAAATTTCATTTTATTGATGGTTTTAATAGTTTTTTGTTTTCATTATTTTGAATCAATTAGTGCTGATATATTTGAAAATGAAATTATTGGTGGCATATTTTTTGTTTTTCTCATATGGGTAATTTTCAGAGTAATCAGTTTTGGTTTTTCATTCTATCAAACATTTGCAATAGAGAAAAAGTATGGGTTTTCTAACACTACTTATAAACTGTTTATAATGGATCAGTTAAAAATT
>JAWODV010000057.1:0-20321 GCA_046483075.1 Kosmotogaceae bacterium
TGGATTATTTTCGCTGTATATTTCGTGGAGTTTGTTCCTTATCCATTCGTCTTCTACTATTCCACCATTTGTCAGTTTGCAATGACCAATATATTTTCGTTTTTTCCGCTTTTTCTTTTTGGTGTTCTTTTCTTCGTTTTTGTAGTAATATGTACTCTTTGACTTTCCCATTATTCTCAGTAAAAAGCTTATTGCTATCCCAAAATTTGAATAATAATCGATCCAGTAATCGTAATCTACCTCATCTTCTTTTTTTTTAACGCATCTCTTAGTATCATGTTTTCAAGCTCTTTTTCTGCCACAATTAATTTGTACTTTTCTATCTCTGTTAGTGCTTTCTTTAGTTCTTTTGGATCTTCTCTTATTTTGTCCAATCCAAGTTGTTTGTATAATGTCGGTGGCATCTTTGTCGCATCTCTAATAAAACTTCCAACTTTTACTTTTTCTTTAAAACAATCTTCTCCTTCTTCTCTGTATTTCTTTACCCACTGCCTTATTGTTGAATCATTTATCCCGTATTCATTCCCTACTTCCACCGAACTCTTTTCTTCTTCAATACACTTTTTCACTACTTCTAACTTCAATTCTTCTGGATACTTTTTTCTTGTTATCATCTCTCTCACCCCTTTCTTTTTTCCTGTTTGTTTTATATTACTCCGTTTTTATTCCTAGTCCTAATACTTCAAGGGGCGTTTACGCGGTTTATTCGATGGACGGTAAACGAAGCGTAAGCGTTGGACGAAATGAAATGTTGGACGTTACTTGCTATCTTAGAGCACCTTGATCCACCAGTTCAAGCCTCTCTCTCCGATCGACTATTATTTTTCAATTGTTCCCAAATCGCATATCTGTGGTTTTACAACCCCTCCAAAAACACAATCCGATTCTCTTTCTTTGATTTATTAATTGCATTGATTATCTTAATCGTTTCCAGATATCTTCTACCGGAATTTATGTTTTCTTTTCCGCGTAAAATACTACTTATAAAACTTCTTGCCTGCCTTTTATATAATTCCTTATTAAAATACCAGTCACAAAGTTCAGGGAAGAATTCTCCCTTTTCGTCCTGAATATATAGCTTAATCAAAGTTGGAAAAACCTTTAAGTACCCATTAGTGCCAAAAAACTGAATGATCGATTCACCATCATCTTTGTCTGGATTCGGTCCACCAAATTCAAAAATTCCCGAAGCTCCACTATCAAAGCCCATTAACACAACACCAATATCTTCATCAATATTTGAATTAAGGCCACTCATGAAATTGCCAAAAACGTACTTTATACCCATTTCTTCAAGTAAATAAGAAATAGTATCTATAAGATCAATATCCTTAATTTTTGGGGTTTTATCATTTAAGTCATTTATACTGTACCCTTTCACCTTCATTAGTTCACCCAGTATTCCAGATTTAATGATATTCTTGGCATATTGAATGTGCGGGTGAAAGCGCCAGCATTCGCTAACAGAAAGAATCAGACCTTTTTCATTAGCCAGTTCTACTAACTTCTGAGCTTGTTTATACCCACCAGTAAATGGCTTCTCTAAAAGTACGTGTTTATTGTTATCCAGTGCTTCTTTTGCAATACTATAGTGGGAATCTTCAGGAGTAGTTACAACTACAGCATCAACATCTGAGTTGCTTAATAGTTCTTTATAATCTTTATATCTCTCTTTGATCAAATATTTCGAAGTAAAACGCCCTTCATAATTGTCAATTTTTGGCCAGTTTCCATCGGCAAGATCTATAGCTTTATCTTCATCTATGTCGCAAACCGATACAACCTTTGCTTTCTTATGATTCATAAAGGCTCCACAATGAGTAACACCCATTTTTCCTGCCCCTATGATTCCAATTTTCATCTTATCCATTCGTACACCTCATTAAGAAAACATTAGAATGGGAAATAATGATTATATAGTAATACGAAACGATTATAACCCAATATATAACAAACTTAAAGATAGCTAATAATCAATAAAACAGCCATGTTTATGAAAATAGCTCTTATTTACCATATTAATGAAGCATCATAAAGAAAATGTCTCCCAAACTACCCCTTCGAATTTCAAGATTTAGCATAAATCCTAGTACTACTTATGAAAGGTTTCTTAGAAACAAACAAAAAAGATACAATTTACTAAAATATTTCTGATCCTAGTTATCCAGAATATATTTGACTGTACCAAAGAAAGATTTCTTAAATCGCTAACGATTATTTAAGGCTATAAGGAAACATTGGAAAGAAAGAAAAAAGGAGAAAATGCTGGAAAAATCTGTTTACAATGTTAGTTATAGGTACTGCTTGTAGGAGTAGTAACGGTTCTTGCTTTGGTAGTTACATAGCTTTAGAAATTACAGAGGATTTCAATTTTATTGTGGTACTGCTCCTTTAGTGTTCAAGAGTTGAAATTACAAAACTCCTGATTACTGATACCCGTCTTAGTAGCAAATCAGTAATTCAGAGTAGTCGCTTTTATAGTTTTCATATTTAATCCAGTTTCGCTTTTGAATATGAGTCAAAACCCACTGCTGCTAAAATTACTATGCCTTTAAAGACATACTGTACATAAAGATTTATTCCCATCAAGTTAAAAGCATTAGTTATCATTGTTAGAAGAAGCGCACCAATCAAGGTCCTAAAAACAGAACCCTCTCCACCTGAAACACTTGTGCCACCAATAACTGCTGAAGCTATAGCATCAAGTTCGTAACCTTGTCCAGCAAGAGGAGTTACTGAAAGTAACCTTGAAGCATATACTATACCAGAAATTGAAGCAGCCATTCCACCAACCACAAAAGTCATTATCAGGTAATAATCTACTTTAACACCCGATAACCTTGCAGCTTCTTTGTTACCACCTATAGCACAAGCGTATCTACCGAATTTAGTTTTTGTAAGAACAAATTGACCAAGTATCACCAATCCAATAAAAAGTATTATAGGAAAAGGAATGGGTCCAATATAACCATTACCAATAAACGAAAATCCCTGTGAATCTACATATAAAGGATAACCACCTGTATACATATATACAAAACCTCTTATGATTGTCATAGTACCAAGTGTTGCAATTATTGCTGGAATATGGATTTTGGCACTCAATATTCCATTTAAAATACCAAAAACAACACCTACACCTATTACAACAATAATGGAGAGAGACCAGTGCATAGAAGATTGCAATCCAACTGCCATAGCAGCAGTTAAAGCCATTAATGAACCAACAGAAATATCAAATCCTCCACCGATTATTACAAAAGTAGATCCAATTGCCATAATTCCAACAATGGAACTCTGTCTAAAAACATTAATGATATTTCTCCAGGACATGAAGTTAGGAGTAAGAAATGATATTATAATAATCAATACCAAAAAAGCGAAGAGTAATTTGTATTTTCCGCCGATATTTATTCCTTTCAATTTGAAACCTGAGTTAGACATCTTCTCTTTCACCACCCATTAATCATCAAGTGTAGGTTTTCCGCCAACTACATTTTTGAGAATTTCTTCCTGTGGTGCTCCTCGTTTAAATTCACCAGTGATTTGTCCATTTCTTAAAACAATAATTCTATCCGAAACTCTGTATATATCCTGAACTTCGGAGGAAATAAAAATGATAGCAACACCAGTTTTTGCAAGCTCCCTTACAATCAGGTAGATTTCCCTTTTTGCTTTTACATCAATACCTTGAGTAGCTTCATCTAAAATCAAAAGCCGAGGATTTGTTAAAAGCCACTTTGCTATTACCACTTTTTGCTGATTTCCGCCACTAAGAAATTTTGTTTGCTGGTATTCCGATGAAAGTCTGATATTTAGTCTGTTTTTGAATTGATTGGTTTTTTCTAATTCTTTTTTCTTATTCAATACACTAAGCTCATTAGAGAATTCTTCTATAGCAGGCAAGGTAATATTTTTAAAAACTTCAAAAAGAAGTACAAGACCATCTGTTTTCCTATCTTCAGGAACCAGTGCTATTCCTGATCTAATAGCATCAGTAGGAGATTTGAGTTTTGCTTTATCTCCATTAATCGTCAAAGTACCATTTTCAACTGTATCAGCACCGAACATTGCTCTTGCAAGTTCTGTTTTCCCTGCGCCGGTAAGTCCTGTTATTCCCAATACTTCACCTTCATATACATCAAAGGAAATATTATTCACCCGAGGTTTATTAACAAAGTTCTTCACAGAGATAATTGGTTCTGCTTCATATTTTGCATGACTTGTTAAAAATACTTTTTCATCTAATACTTCTCCAACCATTAAATCAACGATTTCATCCTGGTTCGTTTCATCTGTTTTCAATGTAGAAATCTTCTTTCCATCACGCAAAACAGTTATCCTGTCAGTAATCTGAAATACTTCTTCCAAAATATGAGTGATATATAGAATTGATATGTTCTTCTTCTTAAGTCTTTGAATTATTTCAAACAAGTGCTCAGCTTCCTGTTTAGAAAGGGAAGCTGTGGGTTCATCCATTATTACCAATTTTGACTTTCTTGCCAAGGCTTTCATAATCTCAACAACTTTTTGTTGAGCTACTCCAAGACGATTTATTTTCAAATTAGGAAGAAGATCAAAACCAAAAGTTTCACATAATGAATTGTATTTTTTTCTCATTTCTTTTTTATCTAAAACTCCATTATTAACCACTTCACCACCAAGGAACACATTTTGTTCAACTGTTAGTTTTGGTATTAGACTACGTTCCTGATAAATTACCGTTATTCCACTTTTGAAAGACTCAGCTGGAGAAGAAAAATTAACTTGCTTCCCATCAAAATGGATATCGCCGCTATCCTTATGATAAGCCCCTACAATACATTTGGTAAGTGTCGATTTTCCTGATCCATTTTCACCGAGTAAAGCATGTACTTCTCCTTCTTTTACATCCATATCAACTTCCTCAAGTGCCTTAACCCCTGGAAAGCTTTTAGATAATCTGGAGATTTCAAGAATATTGTTATCTTGCATAGCGTTCAAGAGCATCACCTACAAAGTTTATATTTTTTTCTGTGATACTTTTAATATCCCAGGACAGTACAAATCCTCTAAAATTATTTTCAAAAGTAATTTTTATATAACTTCTCAGTGTTTCAAGATTAACTGAACTTATTGGTGGTAAATGTACTCCTTCAAATCCCGGATATACATTCACATCATCAGGAATATTCATACTATTTATTTTCTTCAATTCAGTTTCATAATTATCAAGTGAGATGCCACTTTCAACAAAATCTATAGTTTTTTGAGGTAACTTTATATCTTTAAGCTCTTCAATCACTTCAATACTCATTTTTTCAGTTATGTTCTTGTTAAAACTCTTTAGCATCCTGATCAATGAAAGAAATTCCATTGGAAGACCCGCTGGTCCCATGGTTTTACAATAAATCATAGGTTTTATCCAATTTGTCACATTACTTAACACTTCAAAATTTTGTGATACTAACCTGGATAAAGAAGGAGAAAAAAGATCAATTCCAACATCTAATCCCCTATCATGAGCAAACTTAGTGTAATCAGAAACAAGAGCAAGGACAGATTGCTCTCTAAATGAGAGAAATTTTTCAATAGATATCCAAAAATTCTTTATAAGTTCCTTTATTTCATCCTTTTCTTTAGCTTCAACCATTTTGTTTCTAAATTGAGAAAATTCTTCCTTAAATAATGATATTGAATCTGGTGACTTCTTCCTACATGTATCACATAAACAAGAAGCAAAATCATTTAAACCATTTGCAGGAGAGGGGAATCTTATACGATCAAGAAACACTCCGTCTAAATCTGCTGATTCTAAAATTCTCTTGTAACTATTAAAAAAGGCAGGCTCTTCTCTTACTTTATTTGGGCACAAGAAAGCAAATTCTTCTCCTCCATCTTTTTGAGCTTCAAGGATTTGAGATTTATTATCTCCAGCTACACCTACTACTTTGTATGGATCTATAACAAAATCCACAGGAGTATCTGCAAGTAAGGGATACCAAAGATAACTGGAAATACCGGTTTCTTTACATATGTTTACAAGAGGATCAAGATACTTTATATTCGTTGACCAAATCATCAAAGAATTTAGTCCAATTTTTTTAAAAAGGTTGAGTTTATCTCGAATTTTCAATTCAAGTTCTTTAGTTAATTCTTCATTTAGAAAAATTTGTGATGAAATCCAAAGCCTGCCTTTATTTAACATATATTACTTATACTCCTTTTCAGCTAAGCATTACATTTCAGGTTCAAATTCATGTACATTTTCTTTTGTTACCACAACTTGCTCATTTTCTACAAATTTTGGAACATCTTTTCCGGTTAAATATTCATATGCAGTCTTAACACTCATGTATCCTTCATCTACCACCGAATAATAAGTTGTTGCGTACACATCTCCTGATTCAATATAAGGAACAAGCTCTGCAGCATATTCAAGCCCAAGAACATAGACATCATCAATGCCTCTTTCTTTTAATGCCATCGATGCTGCAATAGCACCTGACCACCACTGACACGCTATTAAATCAACATTTCTTTCACTTTGCAAGAATGCTTCCATAAAAGCTAACGTGCCTTCCTTTGTCCAACCATTAATTGGTCTCTTTTCTACAATATTCCATTGTGGATGTTTATTGGCTATAGATAAAAAACCTTCTTCTCTCATTCTCTGAGGTGCTGTTCCAGGGTTACCTTCTATTAAAACTATATCTGCTGGACCTTCTCCCAGAAGTTCTTCTGCTATTTCACCTTGAATTACCCCAGCTTCAATATCTGATCTACCAATATGGCTGATTACTCCAGGATAAATTCCCTTTGGATCTGTTCCTACAGTATTTGTGAAAGTTATCAAAGGAACATTTGCTTCATTACAGCGTGTAACGGCAGTTCTCAAAGCCATGTTATCAGCAGCACACAATAGAATAAGGTCTACACCTCTTGCAATAAAATTCTCAACCTGTGACAACTGCTTCCCGGCATCCCATTCAGCATCTGAGTAAATCAAGTTGACACCAAATTCTTCTGCTGCAGCATCCATACCTCTTCGCTCAACACTAAAGAATTCAACTGAACCAGGCAACAATACTGCAATATCAAATGTTTCAGCGAAAGAAAGTCCAGAAAACACCATAATAAATACTGCCAGCAGTACCAATAATCTTTTCATTTTTGCACCTCCATTTTTTTGTTGAAAATATTACATATGGAACCAAGCAATAATTCTTTTTGCGCAAAATAAGCTCCACCAATGACAACACTATAAGGTTCAAGAGCTGCTTTATCAAGAATATCTGATCTGTAAATTGCTTTTGGTAGGGCTTTCACAAGAGTTTCATTAATGATAGGAAATATTTGTTCATACTGATTAAAACCTATACCACCCCCTATAATTATTTTTGCAGGGTCAAGTAATATGATTGAGTTTGCAAATGCAAGGGCAAGATGTACACAACCTTCAATTATTCTCTTGTTTATATTTTCATCATCTTTCATTTTTTCAAATAAAACAGGTAAGTTTTTCTCCATTCCTTTTTCTATACAAAAATCTTCAAGAGAGTACCCAGAAAACCACTCTTCTAGCTTGCCAAAGGAAGAAATTCTTTTAAATTCACTAGACCAATCGGTGATCATTTCACCTATTTCTCCTGCGCTTCCCGTATAACCCTTATAAACAACATTACCCATTACTATACCTGCTCCTACTCCGGTTCCAATAGAAACAAGAAGTGCATCTTCATAATTTTTTGCAGAACCTATCCAGGATTCCCCATAAGCAGCTAATGTAACATCATTTTCAATTAGTACAGGAATATTAAAAACCCTTTCAAGAGGAGTTTTCAAATCAAGTTCCTCCAGATTAAATGAAGGGATGAATTTCACTATCTGCTTTTTTCTATCAACCGTTCCAGGAACACCAATACATATGCTAAGTATTTTTCTGTTTTCTATATCCATTAAAAAGCTTTTTAATCTTGATACAATTTCTTTTTCTATTCCCCTGATTGTATTTATTTGTTCAGATGGAATTATGTCTACTTTGTGTATAGCTCCTTCTAAATCAATAAGAGCGATAATTGTTTTGGTGCCACCAATGTCAACACTCAATACATATTTATAGTCAGATATGAAAGAAAGTTTTATTGGTCTTCGACCACCTGTTTTTCTGCTACTTCCAAGACCATTTTCCTTAATTATTCCTTCATCTATTAAGTTGTTGACTATCATAGAAACAGTTGGTTTACTAAGACCGGTCAATTTGGCCAATTCAACCCGGGAAATGTTATTTCTTTCCCTTATTATGTTTAAAATCTCTTTAGTGCGTAGTTCTAGAAGTTTAGAAATCACTGATATCCCCCTAAAATTAGTTATTGAGTGTTTCTTTAATTTCAATAGCGTTTTTACTGACTTTCTCAAAAATCTTTCCTACTGTTTCAATTCCTTCATCATTGCTAAGAAGCACATTATGAGAAAGATCAACAATTTCATCAAAAGCTTTATCAGATTTTCCTAATGGGGAAAGGTCTATCTTCTTATTGATATATCTGCTAAAAAATTGCATACCACTGTTTTCCCAATTTTCACTGTTAAACAGAGGACTTCTATAAAGTGGTATATAAACAGTATTACAGGGAAGACCCTCCATCCTTAAAGCGTCTTCAATAATGTTACAGGCAGGTATGAGTGAAGAATCTCTCGTAACTCCTTTTCTCCTGGCGTAATTAACAGCATTTTTCTTGTTAATACCAAAATAATCAAGATCTATCTTTACGGGATATAGATAATTTGAATTCTGTGACATTCCTTCTGGCTCATAGAAAGGTGTGAATCCAGGAATTTCTTCGAGAATCTTTGTTAGTTTATTTGCATTTTTCGTTCTTAGTTTTACCTGTTCATCCAATCTTGATAACTGTTCTCTAAGTATCGCTGCTTGAAATTCAGTCATTCTGTAGTTCCATCCAAGACGATAATGTAAATAACCAGGAGACCCTACTTTTCTTCCATTACTCCGATAAGATTTAGCAATTTTTGCTATCTCATCATTATTGGTAGTTAACATTCCCCCCTCTCCCGAAGTCATTGTCTTCGATTCCTGAAAACTAAAGCACCCCAAGAGTCCAAAATTACCCGCTTTAATCCCTCTATATTCAGAACCATGAGAATGACAGGCATCTTCAATTAAAACCAATTTGCTCTGTTCGGCAATATTCATTAATTCATCAATATTGCCCAGACGTCCTCCATAATGTACAGTGATAATTGCTTTCGTATCTTCAGTGATTTTCTTTTTCACATCATTTGGATCAAGACAAAGATTCACAGGGTTTATATCGGCAAATACAGGTACTGCTCCTAAATGTAAAGCAGCACTTGATGTTGCCATAAACGTCCAGGCTGGTATTATAACCTCGTCTCCACTTCCAATCCCCGCTGCTCTTAAAGCAATCACTAAAGCTGCTTCTCCATTTGAAACCGCTATTGCGTGATCTGTTTTGTTATATTCTCCAAATTCTCTTTCAAGATTACCTACTTCACTTTCTTCATCTCCACCAAGAAAACCTGAAAACCACTTTTTGCTTTCAAGTACTCGCGAAAGAGAGTTGAGCTCATCCTGTGTGCTGTACGGCCAACCAGGCCATTCTCTTTTCAAATCGTTTTCTCCACCAAAAAGAGCTAATTTATTCATATCATCCCTCCATTCAAAACTCCTCTAGTAAAACTATTCGATTCTCTTCTTTTGATTTATAAATGGCATTGATAACCTTCATGGTTTCAAGATTCTTCAAACCTGAATTTATGTTGTTTTTTCCGTGTAAGATACAATTTATAAAACTTTCAGCCTGTCTTATATATAGTTCTTTAGTTAAATACCAGTCGCAGATATCAGGAAAGAATTCTCCTTTTTTACTCTCAACATCAAGTTTTATTGAACTAGGGAATACTCTCATATAGCCATTTGTGCCAAATATTTGGACACTGGATTCAACACCATCTGTGTGAGGATTAGACCAGCCAAATTCAACAATTCCAGTTGCTCCACTTTCAAAAAACAGCAACGAAACTCCAATATCTTCAACATCATACTCCCCATAAGCAGTAATAAAGTTACCCACAACAGAATTTATTCTTATATTCTCCATTATGTAATTGATAGTATCTATTGGATGAATGCCCATATCAATTAGAGCTCCCCCTCCAGAAAAGCTTTTTTGGCTAAACCAACTAGAAGAAGGAACATAAGATTCATGTATCCCATAACCTTTTACTTTGGTAATTTCACCAAGAATTCCTGAATCAATTATTTTCTTTGCATATTGTATATGCGGATGAAAACGCCAACATTGCCCAACGGACAATACTAACCCTTTCTGATCTGCTAACTTTACAAGCTCCAGAGCTTTTTTATAATCAACTGTAAAAGGTTTCTCTACAAGGACGTGTTTATTATTCTCCAAAGCTTCTTTCACAATTTCATAATGAGAAGCATTAGGAGTGCTTACAATAACTGCATCAATATCGGAATTATTAATCATCTCACTATAATTTTCATATTTTTCTTCTATAACATATTTTGATTCAAAATCCCCATCATAGTATTCTATTTCTGGCCAGTGACCGTTAACAAGGACATCAAGATTTTCTTTGTTACTGTCACAGGCAGAAAAAATAGTTGTGTTATCTAAAGTCATGAAAGCACCACAATGTGTTATTCCCATTTTTCCTGAACCGATAATCCCAACTTTTACCTTTTCCATAGGCTCACCTCATTCATAAAAAAGCAAGCAAACCATAGTAAATAAATTTAACTAACTAATTATGAACTGATTATAGCGTATTACGGAATAATCCCAAAGAACGCTATTAAAGAAGAAGAAAGAAACTACAATGTGTTACTGAATCATAATCATTCTCATTTGAACATGAAGAAGTTGGAAGACCTCTCAGGTTAGTTATAAACAAAAAAATTATATTAAACGTTTTGTCTACTTTCGACAAGACAACAGTGATTGCCATATTATATCCTGGTAGGAGTATTAGCTAATGAAGATTTAAAGGGAAGTAAAAGTTCTTACTGTTATTGAGAGAATAAACACTTTGATATTAATATAATACATTCTTTTATTCTCATTGCTTTACCTCATCACATTAAAAATGATTTTGTATTTGAATAACATTTGTATTCAGTTAACAGTTTATTGGTTTGTCCTATCACGTTTTTTTGTCTCTATCTTCCGATCTTTTTGTAATAGTATTGTTTATAAGTATTTAGTTGTTTCAATTTCTAAAGTTATCAGCAAATTTCGAAACGCAACTTTGAATGTGTTAAATATATCAAAAACTAGTTATTCATTAACAATATTCAACTTTAACTGGAACGCCGTTTTTTGCTGATTCCATTATTGCTAAAACTACTAAAGATGTGTTTACGGCATCTTCCAGTGAAACGATGAAATTATCACCGCTAATTAGGCAATCTATAAAGTGACGAATACTTTCATAGGCAAACCCCTTTGCCTTTCCATGAACGAAATGCCTTACAAGTACATCGGGATTGTCGCCTTTTTCTCCTGTATACCTTTCAATTAACTGGCTATTGCTGAGATCCATATTTATCATACCCTTACTACCTGTAATATTGAACTTTATATCATTTACATTCGGGTTTTTATTAGGAGTAATCCAGCTATTTTCCATTGTCGCTATACCACCGTTTTTAAATCTAAGAACAGTTTGATAAATATCCACAGTATCGATTCCTTTGTTTTTCAAAACACCACTGCTCTTTACTGCATAAACTGATTCAACTTCATCATCAAAGAACCATCTCAATGTATCTACTGAATGGGTTCCCAAAAACCAAAGAATTGAAGATTTCTCCACCCAGGGAAGCATATCGGTGGCTACCCAGATGCAATCGTTTAATCTAAAATAAGCACTAACAGGCTTTCCCAATTCCCCTTTATCCAGTGATTCTTTGGCAACAGCAAATGGTGGACTCCAGCGATTATGTAGATCTGTCATAATGCGAACATTATTCTTTTTAACTGCTTCTATTATCGAAATAAGTTCTTTTCTGGAAGTCGCAAGTGGTTTTTCAACAATCATATGTTTTCCTGCACTCGCACAATCTTCAACAATTTTCCCATGTGCAAAATCTGGAGTTACAATTGCCACAACGTCCAAATCAATCTTTTCGAGCATTTCAGTATGATCGGTAAAAACATTCTCAATATTGAATTTTTCAGCAAAATTATGACCTTTTGTTTCATCCAAATCACATATTGCAACAAGTTCAACTTTTGGATGTTCATTATATAGAAACGCATGAGTCTCACCCCATGTACCCGCACCTACAATTCCTATCCTGATACTTTTCATGGAACACCTCCTGTTATGACTAAACCTTTATTATTCCAATTATTCTAATAAAATTGTTAAGCGAACCTTTTCATAGCTCATATATGATTTATAATTCATGTACTAAAGAGTTTTATTAAATAATATTTTGCAAATTTTGCATATTTTTCTTCAGTAAGAGTCACTATAATTATCTTCAAGTTTAATTAAGGGATTGTTTAATAATTGGCACTTAATACGTTGTCATAAGATATTATAGCATTTACTAACCTCTAAATGACATTATCTAGATTTGGTAAGACGAAAAATAATTGTTATAATGGGTCTGTTATAATGCAAAAATTGCATAAAGAGGGGGGGTATTATGAGCAAAGTCACTTTGTCGAGTATTGCAAATGAGACCAATGTATCCGTTTCAACTGTTTCAAGGGTATTAAAAGGGGATTCCAGAATTAGTGAAAGGACTAAGTATAGAGTTTTAATGATGGCAAAGAAACTGGGTTACCTGGATAGTGAAGTTCCCTCAAACGGTAAAGTAATACTCTTTCTTGTAGTAGCTTCCCATAATTCAGTTGAAGCTGATGAATTTTTCTTGAAAGTACAAAAAGGGATTCTTACAGGAGCTTCTAATAGCAGTACTCACTGTCTAGTTAGATCGATTTCACCAGGAGAATGGTTACTTCCAACATCACTGCCTCTTGATCTTATTGATGGAGTAATAGTTGGCGGTATACCAATGCCTGATGAAATACAGGAACTGATTCTTAGATTAAAAGAACCTGTTGTAAGAATTGGCTGGTATAAAAAACTTTCCAAACTCCCTTCGGTTAATAACGATAATGTTAGAGGTGGTTATATTGCAGCCAAAGAACTTCACAGACTCGGATACGATCGAATAGTAATACTAACTGGAAACCTAAAGGTTGCAACATTTCGTGATAGAGTAGATGGCTTTTTTAAGGCTCTCAAAGAAGAAGGAGTTGATGAAAAAAACGTTGAAATAATTAAGTGCGAATCATTTGAAGAAGATGAAGGATATATGAGAATCAAAACAGATTTTTCTCTAAAAAAAGGTGCTAACAATGCAATTTTCTGTACCACAGATTGGTTAGCTAAAGGTGCTCTTGAAGCAACTAAAGATCTTGGACTTAGTATTCCAGAAGAGGTAGGAATCATGGGATTTAGTGGACTGAGCTTTACCGAACAATTGAGACCGTCGCTTTCTACTGTTGCACTTAATCCGTACTTGTTGGGTCGGACTGCATATATATTACTTCAAGACATAATTAACGGTATTCAAGAAGCCAAGGGATCTATTTTTGTCGAACCTACATTATTGATAAGAGATTCACTTAAGAGGAGGTAACTAAAATGAACAGTGACCTTTTTAGAAATAAGGATTTTCCTTTAATCGTAAGCATCCCGGAAAATTCTCTTGAGTATGCCACCATAGCAGCAGAAAACGGTGCTGACGCTGTTAAGCTGCATGCCAATGTAAAACACAGGGTTACCGGGAAACTGCATGAAACCTGGAGAGAAGTAAAACCAATCGCTAAGGAACTCATAAACAAACTAAATATACCCATCGGGATCGTTCCTGGTGCTGATTTAATGGCTACCGAAGATGAAATAAATGATATGGATCTTGTAGGCTTATCATTTTTCGATGTTTATATTGAACAGGCTCCACTTTACCTGCTAAGAAACAATATGCATAGAATGTTAGCCCTTAACTATACCTTCGATTTTTCATTTACAGCATATATTAAGAATTTAAAACCTGATTCATTAGAAATATCAATTGTTAATCCTGATCTATATGGTAAAAGGTTGACTGCTGAAGACCTGCTTAGGTATTCAAAAATCATTAATGATATAGATTGTCCGGCGTTTGTTCCCACCCAAAAGCGCATTCTTCCTGAAGAGATTCAATTTCTAAAAGATATGGGTGTTTCTGGCATTATCATTGGTCCGATAGTGACGGGCACAAATAAGGATGATTTTTCAAAGAATGTCAAGAAGTACAACAAAGCTATTCAAAATTTACGGAGGTGAGGAAATGAAAAAGCTACTTTTGTTTGTCATTCTAATGTTTGCTTTCACAGTATTTGTTTCAGCAGCGAATGTAACAATTTGGTTCGCGGGTACCACCGGTTCTCTAATGGATCTTGTCGATAATGAAATGATACCTGCTTTTGAGAAAGAAAACCCTGATATAAATGTTAGAGCTGAGTTTATCCCCTGGGGTGAACTTTCTACAAAACTTACAACCTCTTTTGCAGGAGGAATTGGTCCAGATATCTTCATGCATGGGCAGGCTGCCATAGCAGGCTTTGCTACTAACGAAGTAATAAGACCAATCGATGACCTAATTCCTTTACTGGAAGATCCATCAGATTTCGGTGCTTCACTGGATGTAGGGAAATACCTGGGTAAAGCATACTTTGTTCCCGTTTTCGGTTCGGGACAGCTCTTGGTTTACAGAGAAGATTTCTTCGAAGAAGCTGGCCTTGACCCTAATGAACCCCCTATAACCTGGGAACAACTCGAAGCATATGCCAAAGCCACTACTGAAATAAGTAATGGCCGTATAACAAGAGCAGGTCTGGCATTGCCTGTTGAAGGAATTGACATTCAGCAAATATGGACTGGCTTTCTCGTTCAAAATGGTGGAAGATTATTTGATGAAGATATGAATCCTGTTTTCAACTCTCCTGAAGGTGTTGAAGCTCTTGAATTCTATGTCGATTTGATCAGAAATCAAAGAGTATGTCCTGAAACAGGAATTACTTCTGTTGGAAATGTTCCTCCAGTTGGAGCCGGAACTGCTGCAATGGCCTACATGTCAATGGAACTGGTTAATGATATTATGCTCTACGCTCCTGAAGTAGAAGATGAAATAAGTGTTGCATTATCTCCAGCGAGGTATCAGAGAGGAAGTTTCTATTCATTTGCAGGATTTATGGTTTCTAACAGCACCAAAGATTTAGATGCAACAACAAAGGCCCTCAAATACTTTACATCAAAAGAAGCTATCATAGAAATCAACAAAGCTCTTGGTTCATTACCACCAAGACAATCATCCGTACAGGCTGAATTTGTAGCGGAAGATCCTTTACTTCAAATGTATGTAAAGGGTTCAAAATACGCTTTCGGTAATCCAAATGTACCTTTCTGGGTACAGGCAAGAGATATAATATCCAAATATCTGGAAAGAGCAGTTAGAGGTGTTTTAACACCTAAAGTAGCGCTGGATAGAGCAGCGAATGAAATTATTGACCTGAAATAATTCATTTTTTCCGATCGGCCTGAAAAAGGCCGATCGTTCTTATTAAGGAGTTAGGTGGGAATTGACAAAACTCAAAAGTATGCAAAAAAGAATAACTATTACTGCAATCATTTTTATCGCTCCAGTTCTGATATATAACATAATTTTCAGGATTGCTCCAATATTCATATCGCTAGCACTAAGTTTTACGAGTTATAGCGGATTCAAAGAACCTGTTTTTGCCGGTCTATCCAACTACATGAAGCTTTTCGGCGATGAAGAATTCTGGAATGCCATTTTTGTAACATTTAAATTCTCATTAGAAGTACTGCCATTAAATATGATTATTTCCCTTTTGCTGGCTGTTCTGGTAAATTATTCTTTTAAATTTATTGGAATTTTCAGAGCAATTTACTATTTACCAGTCATTACGCCCATGGTTGCAGCAAGCATGATTTGGCTTTGGCTTTATGATCCAAATTTAGGGCTCTTTAACTATTTACTCGCTTTCTTCGGGTTTTCTCCTGTAAGTTTTTTGAGAGACCCATCAACAGCGCTTGAGTCAGTAGCTGTAATGAGGATTTGGAGGGGTGTGGGATGGAACATGTTGATCTATCTTGCTGGATTGCAGGGTATTCCAAAACAGCTATATGAAGCAGCAAGTATAGATGGAGCAAAAGGTTTTAGAAAATTCTTTAGTATAACGCTTCCATTGCTAAGAAATGTGCATTTCTATGTACTGATTGTAGGATTGATTCATACACTTCAGACATTTACAGAAGTATATGTCATGACAAGCGGCGGTCCATTGGGTAGTACAACGACTGTGGGACTTTTAGTATATCGCGCAGCCTTTGATTATCTGGAAATGGGATATGCCTGTGCTATGTCATTCATTCTTGGAATCATGATAATGGTCGTTTCAGTTCTATTCTTCATGATAAACAGAAGAAAGGAAGAGGAGTTGACATAATGAAAAAAAGCACTCTAATAATAATTCTAATAATTGTTGCAGTAATAATGGGAGCTCCTTTTTTCTGGATGGTATCATCATCTCTAAAACCAAACTCCGAACTTTTTGCATGGCCCCCTACGCTTGTTCCAGATAATCCTACAATACAGCATTATAATGACGCCTTAAGTACACTGGGCTTTTCCAGATATTTTTTAAACAGTGTTATTGTTTCTGGACTTTCAGTTGTAATAAATTTGTTTTTTTGCTCTCTGGCAGGATATGCATTCGCACGACTTTCGTTTCCTTATAAAACAGTTATATTTTTACTTTTGTTGAGTACGATGATGATTCCTATTCAGGTTACACTGATTCCAACCTTTCTCATTGCCAAGTCATTCCCTCTTGTAGGAGGAAATAATATTTTTGGTGCTGGAGGAACAGGTTTACTTAATACTTATCCAGGTCTATTAATTCCACATATCATGAATGCTTTTGGCGTTTTCATAATGAGACAGTTCTATCTTCAATTTCCAAAGGAATTATCTGAAGCAGCCAGAATAGACGGAGCGGGTGAAATTAAGATTTTCACAAAAATATTTTTGCCCCTTGGAAAACCGGCTATGGCAGCATTGGCAATTTTTACCTTTACTCAAAGCTGGGACGATTTTCTCTGGCCTCTTGTTATCACCAGTGATAACACAATGAGAACCATGCAACTTGGTTTGGAAGTTTTTAAAAGTAGATACACCACTAATTGGGGACCACTGATGGCTGCGACATCGTTATCAGTTATTCCGGTAGTAATTATTTTCTTGTTGTTCCAAAGATATTTCACAGATACCGCATTGACAAGCGGAATAAAGTAAAGGAGTTTTAATATATGAATAATCAATATGACGTAGTTGTTGTTGGAGGAGGTATCGCTGGTGTTTCTGCAGCTATTTCAGCTGCAAGAATGGGAGCATCTACCCTTCTCATAGAAAAGAATATGATGCTCGGAGGAGTATTGACTCAAGCCCTTGTTATGCCTATGATGACCTTTCACTCACAAAAGAGAAAAACCATCAGTGGAATTGGACAGGAAATTGTCAATAGATTGATCAATGTAAAAGGTTCACCCGGACATATCAATGATCCCATTGGTTTTGTCAAAACAGTAACACCTTTTCAACCAGAAAAGATGAAAACAGTTCTTCTTAAAATGGTCAAAGAAGCCGGCGTAGATTTATTGCTTGGAATGACCTGTTCCGATGTAAAAGTAGAGGACAGTTACGTTAAAGAGATACAACTATGTAATGAGTATGGCGAGCTTAAGATATCATCAAAAACATTTATTGATGCTACTGGAAGTGGAAATCTCGCAATTAGATCGGGGTCCCCTTACGTGGAAGGTGATGGAAATAGACATAATTGTCAACCTATGACACTGGCACTACATTTGGGCGATATAGATAAAGAAATAATTATTAAATACATAAGAAACAATCCATCTGACTTTGTTGTTGATGAAAAAACAGATCATAATTATTTAGCTGTTGCTGGCTTTTTCGAACAAATGAAAAACATTGACAGATATGATGTGAAACTAAAGCGAGATAGGCTTCTTTTCTTCGAATTACCCTTTTCAGACAATCAAATAATAATGAATACAACAAGGTATTCTGGATATGCGGGGGATCCTCAAGAATTAACAGAAGCACAGTATCTCGCTTCTACCGACATATGGAATTTTATGGATTTTTTGAGGAAAGAAATTCCTGGTTTTTCAAATGCAGAATTAGTACAAACCGGTTCCTCCATAGGAATCAGAGAAACAACACATGTCAAAACAGAAAAAATCATCACAATTAGCGATTTGACTTCTAAAACAACATATTCAGATAGTATAGCTGTTGGTTCATATCCCGTCGATATACATCTGCCATCCAATGGAGAATTAAAAACAATAACACTCCCATATCCTGGAGAATACCAGATACCTTTTTCATCATTATTGCCCCAAAAAATAGAAAATGTTTTGCTTGCGGGAAGAGCTCTTGGTGCAGATCATCTAGCGTTTTCAGCTGTGAGAACCAGTCCTCTGGCAACAGCTACCGGGATGGCATCAGGAATCGCAGCAGCCTATTCAGTTGAATCGGGTATTCCTGTAAAACTATTAAATAACAACATAATAAGAGACATCATTATTGAAGCTGGAGGAATCGTTGAATGAAAATTGCAGTGTTACCAATGGATAACAGACCACCAAATTATCAGTTCTTAGAACGTTTAGCAGATATGTTTCAGGTAGACCTTATTTTGCCTCCCAAAGAAAAATTAGGTTATTACATGGAACCAGCACCTGCTAGTGAACTCGGGGAATGGATCATTAACCAGGAAGCTGATGTTTACATAGTATCTGTTGAAATGTTGGTCTATGGTGGTCTGATAGCATCTAGAGAAAAGGGAATCAATACCAAAGAATGTCATTCCAGAATGAAGAAAATAACATCGTTAAAAAATAAACATCCCAAAAGTAAAATATATCTTTCGTCTATTGTAAGAAGAGCATCAGTTTCTACATTTTCTAAAGAGTCTCAGCATCTCTGGGACAAAGTAAATGCATACTTCAAAGCTATCGCAATTGATGATAAAGATAAAGCCAATGAAATAGCAAAAGAATTGCCTTCAGGTTTTATAGATGAATACAGATCCCTGAGAAATCGCAACCATGAAATAAATAAGAAAGCAGTTGAGTTAACCAATCAGGAAATTGTAGATACACTGGTTCTCGCTCAAGAAGATACCTTTGAAAAAGGCCCTCAGCAAAAAGAAATTGAAGTCTTAGAAGAAATAGCAGGAGATCTACTTAACGAGAGAATATTCATACATAACGGAGCAGATGAAGTTTGTCAGGAACTATTAGCTAGGGCATATAATGTACCAAGTAAACTGAGAATCAGTTACGATTCCCCTGAAACAGCAGAAAAAGTAATGGATTTTGAAGATAGACCATTTCAAAAAAATATCTCATCACATCTTCAATTATGTAGACTTAAAAAAGACAGTTTGGCCGAACGAAGTCTAGTAGTTGCTGGAACAAACGTAAACCTTGCATTGAAAAAACTGGACGAAGAATTCGTTCGATGCAGAGATGTAGGACTTGTAGATATCATCAAACCCAATGGCGGAAAGATTGATTTAATTAACTCAGTTGGTTTGGGAAGATTAAGTTCACTTTATGCTTATTCTGCATGGAACACTGCATCTAACAGTCTTGGTACAGTTTTGGCAATAATGTGTTTACAAAGTCCCGATGTATTTGAAGAAAAAGCAAGAACTAAGTTCCTTCTTGAAAGGTTCTTGGATGATTACCTATATCAGGGTGTACTCAGAAACGAATTAGAATCAAAGTTAAGTAAAATTGGTGGCGATCAATTTCATGTGTCAGGAACTCCAGATATACTGGAAAACTTCAAAAAGTACTACCTAAAAGAGGCAAATGAAAAGCTGCTTAAACCTTTATTTGAAAATAAACTCATATCTCATAAACCAAGAATAACTAAATTTGAATTGCCATGGGACAGTGCTCATTAAAAAGCACAGCAGAAATCGTATAGGCAATAGAGATGGCTGTGCTCTTGGCGTGCCCTCTAGGAGCAGCAATAGCCACCCACCTATGATCAGAAGTACACATACTCCATAGATCCGTATGGAAATCTGGAGATGGGCCAGGTCTTCTTGCTCAACATACTCCAATAAATAGTCAAGTTTTGCCTT
>JAWODV010000017.1:0-7386 GCA_046483075.1 Kosmotogaceae bacterium
TTACTCTTTCAACCTTTTTTCGTGTTTTCTCATTAACCTTGTTTGGATTATTGATTACTCTTGATACAGTAGCAGTAGAAACACCGCATTTTTTTGCTACTTTAGAGATATTTAGCTTCATCAATTCACCTTCTATGAGAATGTAATCGATTTCATATGTAATCGATTACATTATACATTTTCCTGAGATACAAATGAAATCTTTCAGAGAGTGTTCTTAGCTTATTAAAGTTGGTTAATCCTGATAAAGTTTAATTAAAGAAGCTCAACTCACTGGTATGTTTTTTAAATAATGTTTTCCTAATAAGAAAATACAATAACAAAGAATAAATATAATGCAGAATGATATTTTTAGCATTTTTTACCAAAAGTATTCTTAATCCATTTTTACTAGAAATTGTATACTAAATACAGTAAAGGTGATGAAACATGTAATTATCCAAGTAATCGTTATTAAGAAAATTCAGAGAAAAGCAGTTTTTATTAATTAGAAAGGAGTTCAGGCTGTGGATTGTCTTTATATATCTGGAAGTCCCAGAAAAAATAGCAACACAGATTATTTATTGAATCTTATAAAAGATCAGAATGGGGGAAAATTGATTAAACTGTGTGATTATTCCATACAACCTTGTTGCTCATGCTGGAAATGTTTAGAAAAGAGATCTTGCACTATACAGGATGATATGGAAAAAATAATTATTCCAGAGCTACTAATGTGTAAAGCTGTAGTTATTGGAAGCCCTGTATATTTCAATAACGTGACTGCCCAACTTAAATCCTTTATAGATAGAACCTGGTCCATAAGAGGAAAGCTCAGGAATAAAATTGGTGGAACAGTGGTGGTAGGAAGAAAATATGGTGCAGAAAGTGCATTAACGGCTATCAATGCTTTTTATCTAAAGCATGAGATGATTCCTGCCAACCGTGGTGTATGCGGTATTGCTTTTGAAGAAAATGAAATCATTCATGACGAAGAAGCAATTAAGGCAGCGAAAAAACTGGGCAAAAGAATAAAAGAACTCTTGAATTTTAGAACATAGAAATAACTAATTAAAACCTGGAAGACATCAAAAACAAAAAAATGGCCATTCTTGATAGTGCGATCTAAAGTAATTATTGGAAGTTTTTCCAAAGAATAAAAAATATTCAGAGCCACAAATACCAGTTTTCATTCTGTAAAGTAATTGTTGCGTATTCCTATAACTTATAAAAGATTAATCGGTTATAACTAGATAACAGTAGTTTCTTGATCGTTACACAAACAAAAAACATTACAGGAGGCATAATAAATGAATCTCAACAATATTCTCATTTGTCCAGAATGTCATGGAGAGCTTTCCGTTTCAAAAGATGAATACCACTGCACCGAATGCTATAGAAGCTATAAAAAGAGAGTGGGTGTATATGATTTTCTAATTTCTGGAGAAGACCAATGGGCCACCCTGGGTAAAGGATTTATGGATGAGCAAGAAGAATTGGAGAAGCGCCTTCTCAACGGTGACGAATCGGAACTAACTCCTTCAGACCTTCTTATAAAAGCAGTTGCCCTTTGATACAAAGGGGAGTTTCAAGAAGCTGAAAGAATTTCAAAGAAATCAAAACTTGACGTATACACTGATGAATATAACAACGCTATGGAAAACTCTACGAATTACGCAATTGAACTACTAAAAAAAGAAAACGGAGTAATACTTGACCTGGCATCAGGTATGGGCGGTTTTCTTCGAAATCTACTTAAAGAATGCCAGGGTAACTTCATTTCAGTTGATGTAAGCCCAACGAGTAGTTTTGCACTCAGGCAATACCTGAGCTACAAAGGTTGGGATGGTAGAGTAACCCAGGTTGTTGCGGATGCAGCAAAATTACCTTTCAAAGATAAATCTATCGATGTGGTTACCACCGCTGTTGGTTTTCAGAACATGCAAAATGCCATTCCTGTTTTCAAAGAGCTTAAAAGAGTTACCAAAAAACTTATTGCTCTTTGTATCTTTATGGAAGAAGGAGATCAGAACCTGGCTTATGTTGGTGATAAAACTTTGCATATTGGAGAATATTTCAAAGAAACTCTTGAAAAAACCGGCTGGAAAGTAAGTTTTGAGAATGAAATAGATGCCAGAGTTGAACCGACTCCAGTTTCTGAAATACTCGGGATAAAACCCGACAGATTGCCTGTGGTTCCTACCACATTCAAATTCGCAACAGTAATCGCAACATCTGACTGACTGAAAGAACTTAAGCTAAATTAATCACATTTTGGATTCTTAAAGGATTACGTTCAAACTCTAATAAATAAAACAAATAAATAAAACAGGGACAGACACGTGTGTCCAGGAAAGGCAAGTGCATTCAGTGGGGGACAAACCCACCAAGGTAAAAGCCAAAACCTTGTAGCTAGGTCAGTAAGGGGGAAGGAAACTGAACTCTTGAAGCCTGATGACAAAGCCATCATAAGGATGGTGAGCGAGTATCTGGGCCGTAAGGAACAAGTGAACGCATAGGTAGCCTCGATACCCTTAACTCTGGAAGCTGAGCCCTTGAGTCTGGGGCGAAGGCAGGATAGACTCACGAAAATTGGCTGAAACGTGAGAATATTCCAGCGGGGTGGTAGCGACGGCACGGATACAAGGATGTACGAAGCAACTGGAGAAGCCCTCCTCATCCAGAAGAGAAAAACTTCTGAAAAGAGTAGGTCATATAACCAAAAGGGAAATTGACTGAAAGGTGAGAAGGTGGCGGATGGGTACGTAGTAGCGAAGAAGGAAAGTAATATTTCCGGAGTGAAGGGACCCTACTGTTTGAAAATCCTCAGACAAAAGAAGGAGGCAGAGGTGAAAATGAGAAAAACACCTATAACCCTGCAAGAATTGAGGAAGAGGATATATGCCAAGGCGAAGACTGAACCAAACTGGCGATTCTGGGGAATGTATGTTCATATATGCAAATTGGAGACCTTGAAATATGCATACAAAATGGTTAAAAAGAATCATGGATCGCCAGGTGTGGATGGTGTGACCTTTGAAGAAATTGAAGAGCAAGGAGTTGAACAATACCTACAGAAGATAAGACAGGAACTCCTTCAAGAAACATACCTTCCCCTGAAGTATCGTGAAGTAAAGATACCAAAGGGAAAAGGTAAAGAAAGAACATTGAGAATACCATCCATTAAAGACCGAATAGTACAGGGAGCAATGAAACTCATACTGGAACCAATATTCGAAGCTGATTTTCAGGAAGGTTCATTTGGATTCAGGCCAAAAAGGAAAGCACATGATGCCATACACAGAGTGGCAAAAGCGATAACAGAGAACAAAACTACAGTGGTAGATTTAGACCTGACAGAATTCTTCGATAACGTAAGGCATCATATACTATTTGCGAAAGTAGCAGAAAGAATAAACGATCCCAAAGTCATGCATCTGTTAAAGATAATCTGCAAGACAGCGGGAAAGAAAGGAATACCCCAGGGTGGGGTAATCTCTCCGTTACTGGCAAACATATACCTTAACGAAGTGGATAAAATGCTAGAAAAAGCAAAAGAAGTAACACATAACAGAGTAACATATGCCAGATATGCAGATGATCTTGTTATACTAATAAATCCAGAAAATAAACTTACAGGAAAAGTATGCAAAAGACTACTTGAAGAACTAAACAAAATACAGGTAGAAGCAAACAAAGACAAAAGCAAAATAGTAGACCTGAAAAAGAGTGAGAGTATCACCTTTCTGGGATTTGAATTCAGAAGAGTAAAAAGCAAAAATGGAAAATGGAGACCTGATTACAGACCGAACAGAAAAGCAAGAAAGAAACTGATGAACAAACTTAAGTATGAGTTTCGACACAACAGGTCACAGGCCGTCAAAACATTAGTAGAAATAATAAATCCAATATTGAGAGGATGGATAAACTACTTCAGAATAGGAAATTCATCCGATTGTTTTGGTTACATTAGACTACATGTTGACAAGAAACTTAGGCGGCATATGATGAGAGCGAAGAACAAACCAGGATTCGGCTGGAAAAGGTGGAGTAGGAAGAAATTAGTAAAAATAACAGGAATATATAATGATTACAAAATACGGTACTATAACCCGAAAGCTACTCCAGCTCGATGAGTCGCATAACCCTTGGCACGAAACAAACAGGTAAGCCGTATGCGGGAAACCCGCACGTACGGTTTGATGTGGCAGGGGATGGAAACCTGAGCATGGTTCGACTAGTGAGGCACTCCTTTTTAGGAAACGGGGAGAAACGGATAGGTCGTTCCTAAACTTAAGGCGCCATCTCTTGACCCTACCAATTTTTGACGAAATTCTACCCGTCTGTTTATGAACATTAGAAGCTATTTGGAATAAAGGCAAATAATGAATGTATTTATTATAAGCCTTCTAAAATTAGTCCAATATTTCATTCCTCGGAGATTAACCTTTACTGACTCTATTTCTTGCCAAAATACGTAAAACCAGAATTAAAATTGAATCAAGAAGAGTTGATTTTTATCTCGAAGATTTTAATGGCAAGCACTACATAGAGATTAAATAGGTAAATCTCGTTGATTCTTAGGGGGCGCCAGTTTTCCAGAAGTTCCCACTAAACGCGGTTCTAAACATCTAAGGGATAAATATAAAAGCGCTAAAGTTCGAGGTGGGAGTTGAAATATCATATTTTTGGGAAATCAAACTGGGGTTAAATAAAACAAATTCCATGTTTTCTCAGCCTGTAAAGGGAGTTTTAAGATATCATGACAGGTGATCTTTCAAAAATTTTGCTACACAATCCTTTATGATCTCAGCACCAGTGTTGTTTGGATGTACACCATCTATTGTTAGTAAAAATCCGTTTTTCTCAGAAATTTTATCATAACTTTCTCTGAACAATTTACGTTTGAAAATCGCTTTCATTGTTAAACCCCAGGAAACTTCTTGGGGCAATTTTGGTTTTGCGGCAGTTTGCTTTAAATATTCTTTTTGAGCTTCACTGACAGGAATATAAAACACACTCAATTTAGCTGCAATATCTTTGATTACTTCAGAATATTCAATAGTTCTTTTAAAAAGAACATGCTGGGGATCCTCTGTTATCAAAGGTAGGGACATAACAGCTATAAATGCATTGGTTTCGGTTTTGAGTTTTTGAAGTATTTTAACCAGATTTCTTTCAAAGCTTTGTTTTGTAGGTGTTTCATGAAGCTTGTTTCTTTTGATATAAGCTCTTGAAACACTTTCAGAATGAGTAGCCCAAACATCGTTTGTTCCAAAGAGTAGTGTTAGTATATCCGGTTGAAGTTTTACAACCTCATCCAGCCTTTTTAACACGTCATAGGTTAGGTTTCCATTAATTCCCTTGTTTATAAACTCGGCATTTTTTGGGAATTCAGCTTTTAACATTCTGAAATAGCTTGCTCCCACTCTTCCGTAAGTAATACTGTCTCCAAGGCAAATAACCTTTTTCATCTTCAACCTCAAAATTTTCTAAAAAATCAAAGCATCTAGCATTTAAATAATATCATCAAAGATAGAGAAAAACTCTAAATGCAGTCGTCTTAAACCCTATAGAGCGTAAATATTTTTTCGCAATCTAAAAATGCAGCGTTTGGAAAATAAAAAATCCAGCACTAAGGGAAATGATTATGTTCTAATACCAGAATGTTCCAAACGATAACTCTTTCCAGTGAAAATAACTAAATGAAAGTGAATCATCATAAAATCTCTATTACAAATTTGTGGTCATTTTCCTGTTCACAACTTCCGTTGGAACCAACATCATGAATGATAACATCAGAAGAAAGAATGGGAACAGTACTAATCCGATATGTTCGGCGAGTAATCCGAAGAATGGTGGCATGAAGGTGGAACCAATATACGCAAAGGCCATCTGTACTCCCATCATTGCCTGTGAGAGCTCCGGGCCAAACACTCTGGGAGTGTTGTGAAGCATACCGGGGAATATAGGCGCGCATCCAATACCTATCAATGATAAACCAAAGGGAATCTTCCATATTGATAGCGGAAGTATAATAAGCAATATTCCCACGAAAATACTACTCAAACCCATTCGAATAAGCTGTTTGTTTGACAGTTTTATAGATACAAAACCGGAAACAAAACGTCCTGCTGTTATTCCCAGGTAATACACTGAAGTCCAGACTGCTGCAACTTCTGATGACACTCCATAATTATTAACCGCGTAACTACCAGCCCAGAGTCCCGCTGTTAATTCCAGCGCACAATAACTAAAGAAAGCCAGAAGAACCAGCTTCGATTTTGGAAGTTTGAAAATTTCACGCAATTTAAGGGTTTTTATTTCATTAGTTTTATTTGTGCTACCATCATCATCCTGTTTCTCATTCTCATCTGTTACCGCTTTCTTCCAGAGCGGAAGGTATCTTAGGAGGGCAATAACAAGAATTATCTGTATTATCCCTATTGTTATATAACCCATATTCCAGTTATTGTTTCGAGCCAGCCAGAATGACATTATTACTGGTCCTGTTGTTGCTCCTATACCCCAGAAACAGTGTAACCAGTTCATATGTTTTGCTTTGTAATGTAAAGCCACAAAGTTATTAAGAGCGGCATCTACTGATCCGGCACCCAATCCAAGAGGAACCGCAAAGAACAGTAAAAAGATGAAAGAATGGGATAATCCAAAACCTATCAAGGCAAAAGCAGTCATCGCTACACTTATCAGTGTTACCTTACCGGTTCCAAATCTTTTAATAAACCTGGCGCTTAAAAAGCTTGATATAACTGTCCCGCCTGCTACTATCATTGAAATAATCCCTGCATATGAAATTGGCACAGACAAATTTTTATACATAGCTGGCCAGGCAGAGCCCAGAAGCGAATCAGGCAAACCAAGACTGATGAAAGAAATGTATATTATTATGAGTAAGGTAAACATTTGTATTCTCCCAGTGCGTCAGTCAATTTTAATAAATTATGCAAAAAGAAAAACCTGTATCAAAAAAAAGTCCTTATGTAAAAAGGAATACAGGGTTGAATCTCTAAAATATTATACAACAGTTCAATATTGAGGTTATTATACCGATGCAACGGTATTAAAACAACGAAATAGTACCACTATAGAGGTATTATTTTGCCTAATAGTGAAATATTTATTTTGTAATTCAGCTTTGGTAAACTTAAAAACTTTCCTAACCATCTTTTGTTTATTACTTATGGTTTAAAATAGAAGTAGATTTTATAGAATGAAGGGATAATTGTGTCCTGGTTTGATGCATTTGCTAAGGATTATGATGATTGGTACAGGGAAAAATTGGGTAGCTTTGTAGATAAAGTACAAAAGCAGTTGATAGAAGAACTTGCTGAACCAAAAGCAGGAGAAAGAGCATTAGATATCGGTTCCGGGACAGGGAACTACTCC